>NZ_LNFY01000001.1:652255-978383 GCF_011057685.1 Thermotoga sp. Ku-13t
CTGGGTGATACTCCCGTGCCTCCACAGGTGACAACCACGTCGAAACCTTCTTCGCTCAATTTCAAAAGCTCGTGTCTTATCAGCTCGGCTTCGTCCGGGACGACGGACCTTTTCTCAACCCGAGCACCGATCTGATTCATGAGCTCTTCGACCGTGCCCGCGTTTTTGTCGTTCATGATACCCTTACTCACCCTGTCGCTGACCACCACGACTGCGACTCTCACACAGGTTCACCTTCCACAACGATCTTCCCCATATCTGAGATATCATAACCTGCGCACCGTAAGACGAGGTTTCTGAATTCCTTTGATTTTATCGTATCGATTATGATTTGGAAACGTTCATCTTCGACGAACTCTGGAAGGATCAAAAGGTCGTACTCCTCCCAGCACAAAGGTACAAAGTCCAGGTCCATGAGCTGGGCAACGTGGGCAACCGCCAGGCCAGCATCCGCCTGATTCTTTTTGATCTTCAGCGCGACTGCTATGTGTGTGATCTCTTCGCTGTCGTAACCGTTGATTTCGTGATGATCTATACCGAGTTTGGAGAGATAGTGATCCAGCAAGATCCTCGTTCCCGAAGCTTTCTGCCTGTTCACGAACCTGACATCCTTGCGCGCCAGATCGTAAAGCGTTCTTATGGACTTCGGGTTTCCCTTCTGAACCACGATACCCTGAAGCCTTCTGGCAAACTTGACCAGCACGAAGCGTTTCAGCATTCTTCTCAAATAGGGCAGGTTGTAAGTTTCACTCTCAGGGTCGAAAAGATGGATTCCGGCGAGGTGCGCGAAGGATCTCGCTATCGCACGCACACCACCCAGGCTGCCCACACTCACAGCAGACAACCTCACACCACGCTCTGCGAGGAGGTTCGTCATGAGGTCGATCAGAGGATCGTTGCTACCGATGAACAGAACGGTTCCATCGATCTGGGATTTCGGAACTTCAAGCTGAATGGCGATCCTCTCGCCTTCTTCCACAACTTCCTGTCCCTTTGGAACGACGATCGTACCATCCATTCTTGTGAGAGAAGACATCGTAGCCGCTCCCCTTTTCAGGGGAACACAGAGGTATCGCTCCTTCACCTTCGCAAGAGCGACCCTGACGAATTCCTCGTCACCGACCGATGAAAAAATCCTCGTTGCACTCTCCGCCTCTATGTAATCCTTCGTTTCAACCGGTTGATGGTACCATTCCTGAACGATGGGTTTGACGATGCGTTCCAACACGGTGTAACACGACGCCGGAAAACCGGGTAGACCGATCACGGGCTTGTTCTCGACGAGAGCTAAAACTGTGGGTTTGCCCGGCCTGATGCTGAGACCATGTACTATGACCTCGCCGACGTTTTCGAGCACACGGTAAACGAAATCTCTACTCCCCGCGGAAGAACCTCCTATGAAAAGTACAAGATCATGGTCGATCAGGATCCGTCGCAAGGTCGATTCTATCCTGACAGGATCGTCGCCGAGTGTTCCGTACACCTTCACATTAGCTCCTAGTTTTTCCAGGAAAGCCTTGACGAGCGTGGAATTCGTTTCCGGTATAAAACCATCTTTCGGCTCTCCGGCTGGCTCGACGATCTCGTCGCCCGTGGGAACAACGGCACAATCGATCTTTCTGATGACTTCCACTTCGAATACCCCGGCGGCGAGTAACAATGAAAGATCCTGCGGTGCGAGGCGGTGGAACTTCGTGAAAAGCATATCGTGCTCTATGACATCCTCACCAATGGTTCTCACGTTGTGGAATGGCGGCACGGGATCGAGGATCTCCACCGATCCGTCTCCCAGCAAGTGAACATCCTCCATCATGATCACCGCATCGAAACCACCAGGTAGTGGCTGGCCCGTGTTCACAAACAGAAACTGGTTTTCTGTGAGCCTTCTGGGATTGCGCTTCGAGGCCTGGGTTGTGTCAACGCTCCGAACGGCTATTCCATCGACCGCAGCCGCACTGTAGTGTGGAACGCTCCTGCGTGCAAAAACGGCGGCTGCCAGGACTCTATCGAGCGCCTCACCCACACCGATCCTTTCAGTCTTCGGTTCGAAGAACCCAATCTTTTTCAAACGCGTGAGGTAAAGCCGCAGTGCCTGATCGAGGTCCATCTTTTTGAGATATATCTTTCTGTCCAGCCTTTCCACCTCCGAATTACATTCTACCGCGCTACGTGATAATATGTGTCGTGGGGTGAAACGATGAGTTTTTCCGAACTGCAGGTGGGTCAGGAACACGAAGCGAGTTTCACGGTGAGCGACGATATGGTGAAAACGTTCGCAGAGATCACCGGTGACAAGAACCCCGTCCATCTGGACGAAGATTACGCGAGGAACACGAGGTTCAAAAAGAGGATCTGCCATGGCATGCTGGTCGCATCGCTGATTTCAAAGGTTCTCGGTATGGACTTTCCAGGACCGGGGACGATCCTGGTCAAACAGCAACTCGTTTACAGGGCGCCCGTGTTCGTGGGCGAGACGGTGAAAGTTCATGTGAAGGTGATCGAAAAGAAAGAAGAAAAGCACAGAGTCGTTCTCTCAACGAACGTTTTGAAAGCGGACGGCACGGTCGCGATCGAAGGTCAAGCGGAAGTTTTTCTCGAACAGTGAGGCCTTACGGTCAGCACTTCCTCAGGTGTGACGAGATCGCTTTTGAACTCGTAAAAAGATTGAACCCGCGCAGGGAAGATGTAGTCGTTGAGATAGGGTGCGGAACGGGTTTTCTCACGAGGTTCGTCGCCCAGACAGGGTGCAGAGTTTTGTGTTACGAAATAGACGAATCGCTGAGCCTGGAGTTTGCGAAGAACGTACCTCACGAGAACGTCGAGCTGAGGATCAAAGATTTTTTGAAGGTGACTCGCGAAGAGCTCCAAGGCGCAGAACTGTGCTACGGCAGTATCCCCTATCAGATATCCTCCAGAATCGTTCGAAAGGCCATTGAACTCGGCTTCCAGAGGTGTATCTTCATCGTTCAGGAAGAGTTCGCCGAGAAGATGATCTGGGGGCGTGAAAAACACAGAGGTACGTTTATGACTGCGCTGTGTCAAACGTTCTTCGATGTGTCGATCCTCCGTCGAGTACCGAGACGCTGTTTCGAACCCCCTCCGAAGGTGGATTCCGTGCTGGTGGAAATGGTGAGAAAGAACGTGGCAGTGGATCTTGACAGCTATGAACGTTTCCTGAGAGAGCTTTTCTCCAGGCCTAACAGGAATGTGAAATCCGTCCTCAGGGAAATGAACATTGACTGTGACGACTTCGAAAACGTGAGAGTGCGCGATTTGCGAATAGAACAGCTGATGAACATCTATTCGAGGTGGTTACATGACAAGAGAAGAACTGTTTGAAACCGTTCTGAACTCCATCGTCGAAGGAGTCATCATCGTCGACAAAAACGCAAGAGTTGTGTACATGAACAAACAGGCGTCCGTCATACTGGGTATACCAGTCTCGAACGTGATCAACAAACACGTGGTTGACGCCATACCGAATACGAGGTTGCACATCGTTGTTCAGACGGGTAAAGCCGAGATAGACCACGTTCAGGATCTCGGAAACGTGAAGATAATAACCTCAAGGATACCCATCAGAGACACCAGCGGACAGATTATAGGAGCCGTGGCGATCTTCAGAGACATCACGAGCGTGCAGAAAATGGTCGAAGAAGTCACGAACCTTCGCGAGATGGAGGCTTTGCTCAAGGCGATCATAGAATCGACGAACGATGCCATATCAGTGGCGGACGCTGAGGGAAAGATCGTGATGGTGAACAAGGCGTACACCAGAATCACAGGTTTCTCCGCCCAGGAAGTGATTGGCAAACCCGCCACCATAGACATCGCAGAAGGAGAGAGCATGCACATGAAGGTCGCACAAACGAAGCAACCCATATACGGAGCGAGGTTACTCGTCGGACCGACACGCAAGGAAGTGGTCGTGGACGTCACGCCACTGTTCGTGAAGGGCGAGTTCAGGGGAAGCGTCGGAGTCATACACGATGTTTCGGAAATTGTGAAACTGAGCAGGGAACTTGAAGAAATGCGTCGAATCGTGAGACGGATGGGTGCAAAGTACACCTTCGACGACATCGTTGCCGAGAGCCCCAAGATGAAGCGCATCGTGGAACAAGCCATGAAGGTGGCACAAACCCCTGCAACGGTGTTGTTGAGGGGTGAGAGCGGTACGGGCAAAGAGTTACTCGCACACGCCATACACAACGCAAGCGATAGAAAAGACCAACCGTTCGTGAGCGTCAACTGTGCGGCGATACCAGAGTCGGTGCTTGAATCGGAATTGTTTGGTTACGCCCCAGGCGCATTCACAGGTGCCCGCAGGGAAGGAAAGAAAGGTCTGTTCGAAGAAGCTCACAAAGGCACCATTTTCCTGGACGAAATAGGGAAGATGCCCCTGGCAGTGCAGCCGAAACTGCTGAGATTTCTGGAAACGAAAGAGATAACACCTGTGGGCGGTACGAAACCAATCAAGATCGACGTGAGGATCATCGCCGCAACGAACATGAACCTGGAAAAGATGGTGGAAGAAGGTTCTTTCCTTGCGGACCTGTACTTCAGGCTGAACGTCTTCCCCATACACATACCCCCGCTGAGAGAAAGGAAAGAGGACATACCAATGCTTGTGCAGCACATCATAAAGAAACTGAACCAGGAGTACGGCAGAACGGTCGAGGGAATATCTCCGGAAGCTTTACACAAACTCACCTCGTACGACTGGCCTGGGAATGTGAGAGAACTCGAGAACATCATCGGTAGAGCCATGATAATCATGGAGCCGGATGAGAGGTTCATCAGGGCGCACCACTTGCCACCGTTGAGGTTGACCTATCAGGCCCAGGAGGTCGCGAGCGATGTGAAGGACCTGAAAAGAGCTTTGAGAGAGTACGAGAAGGGACTGATAGTGAGGGCGCTCGAACGCAACGACTGGAACGTTCAGAAAACCGCTCAGAAGCTTGGAATGAGTGTTAGAACACTGTACCACAGGATGAAACTGTTGCAGATCGTCAGACCTGCGGGTAAGAAACATCAGTCTTAAACTTTGCTAAAAGCTGAGGTAATTCACCCGCCGTAGTATTTATCGTGAGAGGTGATCGCATGCAGAAATCACAGAAAAACCTCAAAACCCTGTCCCAGTATGAGCTGCTGAAGCTTCTCAAAGACGGCCAGGAGGAAGCGAAAGAAGAGATGCTCAGGAGGATGTACCTGGAGAACGGTGATGGGAATGGAAGAAAACCAGAAAAGGACAAGGAGTCGTAGTTCAGTAGAACTGAGAAACTTCTCTATGACCATAGACAGTGTACCGGTGTTGAAGGACGTGAACCTCTTCCTCGAAGCCGGTCAGTTCACGGTCATTTACGGTCCTAGGGGCGCCGGTAAATCTGCGCTCCTCAGATCGTTCTCCGGATTGAACCGGGAGATCTACGAAAACGTCAGCTGGTCCGGGGAGTTGCTCATAAATGAGAAACCCATACAGGTTTACGATAAAAAGCTGCTCAGACAGATGGTTTCTTACGTCGAGCCTTCTTTTGTCGAGGCGATGGATGAACTCACTTTTGCTGATTTCATAAAGATAACCCTTTCAGAATCCAGTGTTTCCTTAGATGATTTCACTTCGGAGCTCGACAGGCTCGGCATCCTCAAGTTCCTCAGACGTGAGCTCAAGACCCCCGTGAGGCAGTTCTACACAATGGAAAAAATAATGCTTCTGTTGTTCGCGGCAATAGTAAAAAAGTCGATGATCGTTGTACTCGACTGTATCCTGGACCATCTGGACGACGACACGCTGGTTCCCGTTCTCAAAGAATTGTTGAATATAAAGCAGGATAGGATCGTTGTGCTCAGTACGCGGCATAAACTGAGATTTTTACCCATCGCGGATCAGTTTGTGATGATGAAGAGTGGTACAATTGAGTACAGGGGTCCCGCGAGGGAGTTCGTCTTGGAGAGGTGAGAGGTTGAAAGTTGTAACTGTGACACTCAATCCAGCACTTGATAGACAGTTCATAATCGAAGGGTTCAGTGTGAACGCCTATCACAGGATCAAGGACTGGAAGCATATGCTCATGAGCCCTGGTGGTAAAGGAATCAACGTTTCGATGATGCTTGCACGTTTGGGGGTTTCTTCCATCGCGATAGGCATCCTCGGCGGTTACACCGGTCGCGTGTTGCTCACGGAGCTGAACAAGGTGAGCCCACTGATCAGCACGAGTTTCGTACATATCGAGGAGGAGACGAGGGAAAACATCGTGATCATGGATCCTGTGAACCACACCATGACCTCCATAAACTCGCCCGGTCCCAGGGTGGACAGGAAAGCGGTCGAACTGCTCATGAAACGTTACGAAATATACCTCTCCAGAGCCGAGGCCGTGGTGCTCTCCGGAAGTTTGCCTCAGGGACTGACCGGTGAGATCTACGGAAAAATGGCCAAGATGGCCAAGGAAAGAGGAAGAATGGTGTTCTTTGATGTGATAGACGAGTATCTGACTCCCGCCCTTGAGATCTGCGTCCCCGAGGTCATCAAACCCGATGTGAGGGGCAGCACGACGGTCCTGGGAGAACGGCTCGAGAAACTTGAAGATTACGTCGACGCGGCCACCAAGTTGATCAGGAAAGGTTGCAAGCTGGTTGTCATATCGTACGAAGTCAAAAACGACGTGGTCGCAACGCAGGATGGAGTGTGGTTGATCAGCACCCAAGGGGAAGTTGAACCAGAGACCATCCTCGGAGCGGGAGATGCCTACGTAGCGGCGATGGTTTACAAGAGGCTCACAGATAAAAATGCGAACATGCTTGATGTGGCAAAGTTTGGTTACGCTGCCGCTCTGGCAAAGACCAGAAAGCTAACAAAGGAGATGCCGACGTACGATGAGATAAACGAAGCACTTGGTCTGTGCACACTGGAGCGCCTGAGATGAGGCGGGGATGATGAGATGAGGATTTACGACGTTATGATCAGGGACGTGACGGCCGTCGCACAGGACGAAACAGTTGAGAATGTTGTAAGGATCATGGCGTCCCAGTTTCTGAGCGGAATTCCAGTTGTTAACGAAGACATGCGGGTGATAGGTTTCGTGAGTGAGAGCGACATAATAAGGGCAGTAGTGCCAGGGTATTTTTCTCTCTTGCAGTCGACCACCTTCATTCCGGATATGAACCAGTTTCTCAAAATGGCAGCCAAAATTAAGGATAAACCTGTTAGGGAGATCATGACGCATCCTCCCCTCGTCGTCAACGAAAACGCGTCTCTCGTTCACGTGGCTGACCTCATGATAAAGCACAACGTGAAGGTCCTTCCAGTGGTGGACGAACATGGCCGGCTCCTCGGTATCATAACCAGGACGAACGTCGTACGCGCAGCCATGGAAGGATACCTATGAGGGCGTTCGTCACTTTCCTGGGCTGTAAGGTCAACCAGTACGAAACGGAGCTGATCATAGAACAACTCGAGCGTGCTGGGATCGTGGTGTCTCCAGATCCCACCAGCGTCGATATATGCGTTTTGAACACGTGTATGGTGACGAACGAAGCCGCCAGGCAGTCGAGACAGTATTTGAGAAAACTCAGAAGGCTGAATCCAAACGCTTTGCTCGTCGCGGTGGGATGCTATTCGCACTTGGACGCGGACTCGATCAAGAAATGTGGTGTTGATCTGATCCTTGGAAACAAAGAGAAAAGAGAGATCCTCACTTACATAAACGAGTGGCTTCAGAAGAGAGAGCAGAAGGTCGAAGTCTCGCAACCCAACTATGAAATCGACGAACGCGTGAACAATTTCCTCGCGGAACGGGTCCGGGCCTACGTGAAAATCGAAGATGGCTGTGACGAATACTGCACTTATTGCATCGTACCACTCGCGAGGGGCAGGAAGATCAGGAGTAAGCCCGTTGAGATCGTGGTTCAGGAAGTGAGGAACCTGGTCTCCTCGGGATACAAAGAGATCGTCCTGACGGGTGTGAACCTTGGCAGGTACGGTCGGGACACTGGCGACGACCTTACACTACTTTTGAGACAGATTTTTAAAGCCGTGCCGGGCGAATTTCGTATCAGGCTGAGCTCGATCAACGTGCAAGACATCTCTGAGGACCTGATAGAGATGTTCAAAATCAACGAGAAATTGTGTCCACACTTGCACGTACCTGTTCAGAGTGGATCGAACAGGATTTTGAAGACGATGAACCGGAACTACACCGTCGAACAAGTGCTGAACCTTCTCGAACGACTGCGCAGCATAGATACGGACTTCTCCGTGACGACCGACATAATCGTTGGCTTTCCAGGTGAAACCATCGGTGATTTCGAAAAAACGCTGCAGCTCGTTGAGCGAGCGGTGTTCTCCAGAGTCCATGCGTTCAAATATTCGGACAGACCGGGTACGCCGGCTTCTCGAATGAAACAGAAGGTTCCACCAGAAGAGAAAGACAGGCGCATGAAACTGCTCAGAGAAGTCGCAGAGAAGGTCGCTGCAGATTACAGAATGAACGCCGTTGGAAAGATCAGAACAGTTCTGGTGGAGATGAGAAAAAACGGCGTGAGTTACGGTTACGATGAGTACTACGTTCGCCACGAACTCGTTTCGACGAGCGTGGGCGTTCTCACAAAGGTGATGGTGAGGAAGCCCAACGGCGCGGGGGTGGTGTCTCAAATTGCTGGTCTGGAGAGGAACCTGGTGGAATGAGAAAGATGTGAAACTCGAGATAGATGAACCTGGATTCCTGTACGGAGGCGTGGCTTACGAAACTCTTCGAACCTACGACAGGAGATTGTTCGCCGCAAGATACCACTATGAACGCTTATCGGTGACGCTTTCACACCTGGGTGTGTCTTTACCTGTGGACTACGCGGACTTCAGAAGAATATTGGAAGAAGGTGTCGAGAGACTCGGTGTTGAAGCTTCGATAAGGGTGGTCGCGACGCCGAGGGGTAGATTCAGCGCCTTCGACTACGTTCCAGCCGGCTGCGAGCTGATCGTTTACATCATGGAACTGAAACTGGAACCACTTGGTTACGTCAAAGTGAAGGTCTCCAGCGTGAGAAAGATAGATCCAATCTCAACGCCTGCGGATCTGAAAGTGGCTGGCAGAACGGACATACTTCTGGCCAAACGTTTCAAAGGTGACGCGTACGATGTCATAATGCTTGGAAACCACGGTCAGGTGTGTGAAGGAACGTTCACGAACATCTTCCTTGTGAAAGATGGCAGACTGATCACTCCCAGTATCGACAGCGGGATTCTGCCCGGCATCACGAGGTTGAACACGATAAGGCTTTGCCAGAGTCTTGGGATGAGTGTCGAAGAACGCTGGGTTGAACCGTCGGAACTCTACGGTGCCGACGAGCTGTTTTTGACCCACACGAGCAGGGGCATCGTTCCGGTGAACGAACTCGACGGTTGGCGGCGGTACGACACCAAAGTTGGTCAGTTCCTTGCAAGTAGGTTCGAGGAATTCATAAAGAGCGTCGAGGAGAACTGGGAATGAAAAGGTTGAAGGATGTTTTTGAGTCGCTCACCAGGTCCGATCCTTTTTTCAGGCAACTGAAACTTAGACTGGTTCTCTCGGACCTTTCGAGCGTTCTGGGAGAATCTCTGGCTCGCCACTGTAGGTTCGTTGAGTTTTCCAACGGAACTGTGTTGTTCGAATGCGACAACGACGTTTGGTTAACCGAGGCACGTTTCATGTCCAGAAAGATCGTCGAGAAGTTGAACGAAAAACTCGGCGAAAAGATGGTCGACGACGTCGTGTTCAGGAGGGGTCGAAATGGCAACTGATTATAGACCGGAAGACATAAAAGTGCTCAAAGGTCTCGAGGCAGTGCGCATGAGGCCCGGTATGTACATAGGTTCCACCGGCAAGAGTGGACTGCACCATTTGCTGTATGAGATCGTCGACAACAGCATCGACGAGGCCATGGCGGGAGTGTGTGACAGGATCAGAGTGATCCTCCACGAAGACGGATCTGCGGAAGTTGAAGACAACGGAAGGGGTATTCCCGTCGAAGTTCATCCGGAGACCGGGAAAAGCACACTGGAAACGGTCATGACGACACTGCACGCAGGTGGAAAGTTTTCCAGCTCGGCGTACAAAGTCAGTGGAGGACTCCACGGAGTCGGAGCATCCGTGGTGAACGCGCTGTCTGAGGTCATGGAAGTGTGGGTTCGAAGGAACGGAAAAGTTTATTACCAGAAGTATTCGAGGGGTGAACCCCTCTGCGAAGTCAGGGAGCTCGGGGAAACTACCGAACATGGTACAACGGTGCGGTTCAAACCCGATCCAGAGATATTCTCAACAACGGAGTTCGATCCCGACGTCATCGAGAACAGACTGAGAGAGCTCGCCTTCTTGAACCCGGGCTTGACCATAGAGTTTGAAGATCGGATAAACGACTATAAAACTACGTTTTACTACGACGGTGGTATAAAAGAATTCATAAACTACATCTTGAAGAACAACAATCTCAAATCATTGCACGAAACGATACATGTTTCCGGCACTTACGAAGACATCAAGATCGAAGTGGCCTTCGTCTACACCGCACTGCAAGATGAAGAAAAAATCTATTCCTTCGTGAACAACATCAGAACGATAGACCACGGAACACACGTGACAGCGTTCAGAAACGTCTTGACGCGGTTACTCAACGATTACGGGAAAAGTCTCGGCTATCTGCGCAAAGACGATTCGTTCCAGGGTGAAGATGTTAGGGAAGGTCTTGTCGCGATCGTGAACGTTCTCATGCCGAATCCGGAGTTCGAGGGCCAGACGAAGGGCCGACTCGGAAGCGAGAGTGCCGGGACTGCCGTCACCAAGATCGTGAGGGAGCGCCTCACGGAACTCTTCGAAATCAACAGAGGCTTGTTGAAGACTATACTAGAAAGGGTTCAGGAATCTAAGAGAGCTAGGGAAGAAGCCAGAAAAGTTCGAGAACTGGTGAAAAGAAAGAGCGCCTTCGAAGGCGCCCAGTTACCGGGAAAGCTCGCAGACTGTGTGACTAACGATGTGGAGAAATCGGAACTGTTCATAGTTGAGGGTGACTCCGCTGGTGGTTCTGCAAAGCAAGCTAGGGATAGGGAATTCCAGGCGATACTGCCGTTGAGGGGAAAGATCCTGAACGTGGAGAAATCGTCGATGCAGAAATTGCTCAACAACGAACAGATTAAAGATATAATCTATGCGATTGGAACCGGAATAGGCGAGAGATTCGACCGGAGTAAACTGCGCTATGGAAAGATCATCATCATGACCGATGCCGACATCGACGGGGCACACATAAGAGTACTCTTGCTCACGTTTTTCTTCAGATACATGAGGCCGCTGATAGAGGAAGGAAGGATCTACATAGCCGTCGCGCCGCTTTACAAGATTCAACTGACGGACAGGACACTGTACCTTTACAGCGACGAAGAGTACCAGGCTCTGATGAAAGAACTGAACGGCTCCGAGAAGATTGTTGAGGTGCAGCGTTACAAAGGCCTCGGAGAGATGAACCCAGAACAGCTCTGGGAAACAACCATGAACCCTGTCACAAGACGTTTAATTTGTGTTACGATAGAGAATGCGGAGGAAGCGGACGCATTGTTCGAGATTCTGATGGGTGAGGACACGCAGGAGAGAAAGAATTTCATCGAGCGACACGCTTTAAAGGTGACCTATCTGGATGTATGATTTTAGAAAAGCGGTGTCTTTTCTTGCTGTACTCTGTTCAGTCTGTGTCTTCTTTCTAGTATCGAGGTCCGTGAACGCGACGGTTGCGCTGAGCGAAGAAGAACGCAATTTTCTGGTCGCCCACAAGGGAAGACTGTGGTGGGTGGGACAGAGCGGTAGGCTCATTGAAGTTGCCAGTGTGGAAGATGCCTTATCGCAAGCCTACGTGAGCGGTGTAGAGGTTCAGAATGGACGTATCGAGGAATCTGTCGTAGGTTTGGTAGAGAAGTTGAAACCGCTGTTAACCAATCCGTACGTTGTTGAGGTGATACCAAAAGAGAGAAGGGTCGTACTCTTGAAGGGTGTGAGTTTGAGGTTCAACGAATGGGAAGATCTGCTGAGAAATTTGAACACTTTGAATGAGGCGATAAAGAAGATGGAGCCTAAGGGGGAATATTTTTTGTCCTCCCATGGGCTTTTTTACAAGTTAAGAGGTGGGGACGATGAGGAAAGGTGAAACTTACTGTCTGATCGATGTTGGCAGTCACAGTTGCAAAGGTGCAGTTCTCAGGCATACGAACCAGGGTCTGGAAGTTTTGGCAAAAGCCGCCATGAGAGCGAGAGGAATAGAGGGTGGGGATGTCAGAGACGTCGCGGCAATCAGTGAGGTGGTCGAATCGCTCGTTGATGAGCTCGAGCGAGAATCGAGAGTCAGGCGCGCAGACTTCATAATCTCGAGCAGTCACAGTGGTGTGAAACTGGTTGAACACGGAGCGGAGTTGACGGTCTCAGAGAACGAAAAGAAACCGGTCGATGAATCGATCGTTGAGTCACTCAGAACCACAGTGGAGGGAGAACTCTCAGAAAAGTACAGAGTGTTGCACTTTTACCCAAAGAGATACGTAGTCGATGGGACGAAGTTCGTTCTGAATCCGATCGGAATGAACGCCAGCAGGGTCAGGTTCGAAGTGACAACCGTTGTCCTGGAAAAAGATTCCAGTTCTGTCTTTGATTTCCTGAACGATGTCCTACCAGAACCGTTGCTCGTTGGTCATTCAAGCTTTCTCGCCGGAGAATGCGCTTTGAGTGATGTGGAGAAAGAAAACGGCGTGTGTCTGATAGACCTTGGACATTCCCACACCTTCGTAGTGATATACTCAGCCTCCGTTCCGGCCAAACTGCAAGTGATACCGCTCGGTATCAAGAACGTGCTGCGTGACATATCGATCGTTCTCGGTACGTCAATGGAGGAAGCCGAACGGTTGCTCAGATCGGAAGGCAGCGCCGTTTACGGAGAGACAACGTACGCTCAGCAGACGATCGAGTACAGAGGCCTGGACGGGAGGACTTTGAAGGTCACAACCAAAGAGGAACTAGCCCGAATAATACACGCACGTTTGAGAGAAATACTCATGAAGGCCAGGAGAACGATCAGAGAGTTCGCGTTGCAGAATCCTTCCAGCACGGTCGGGAAGCTACCGGGTGGAGTGGTCTTCGTTGGTGGCGGGGCAAAGATTCCAAGGCTCATAGATCTGGCCTTGGACGTGTTCGAAGGCCCTGCGCGTGTTGGAACGTTCAACGTTCCGAACCTTCTCATTCTGAACGACGAAGACGTTGCGGAAGATCCCGCACTGTGCGGCTTGCTGGGTGGCATGACCCAACTTTTGAGACAGACTCAGCCCATGGTCACTGCAAAAGTTCCAAGTTCAAAGCAGGGTTTCTTCAAGAAACTCGTTGAGATGTTCAAGAGTCTGTGGTGAACACGAGGAGGCGGTTCTATGCCATTCGAGCTGGGAAAATCGGAAAAAGGCAAAGAGACAGAAAAAATATCGAGGAAGAGGATACCGATCATAAAGGTCATAGGGGTTGGGGGAGCAGGTAACAACGCCGTGAACCGCATGGCAAGGATGGGACTGAAGAACGTGCAGCTCATAGCCGTGAACACGGACGTGCAGGTTCTCGAGGAAACGGAGGCCGATTTGAAGATTCAAATAGGAGAACGCAGAACACGTGGTCTCGGTGCGGGAGGAAACCCGAAGGTTGGGGAAGAAGCCGCTCTGGAGAGCTTGGACAAAATAGAACAGGTTCTCAAGGACACGGACATGTTGTTTCTCACGGCGGGCTTCGGCGGTGGTACCGGGACCGGCGCGACCCCCGTGATAGCGGATATGGCCAAGAAGATGGGAGTTCTCACCGTGGCGGTCGTAACCACGCCTTTCTATTTCGAAGGTAAAGAACGCTGGCAAACGGCGATAGAAGGATTGCGAAGACTCAAGCCGAACGTGGACACACTCATAAAGGTGTCGAACAACAAATTACTTGAAGAATTGCCACCAGACGTAACCGCAGTTGAGGCGTTCGCGGCGGCGGACGAGATGCTCCATCAAGGGGTGAAAGGTATTTCAGAACTCATAACGAAACGAGGTTACATAAACCTTGACTTCGCCGATGTCGAATCGGTCATGAGAAACGCGGGTGTGGCGATGCTCGGAATCGGGATAGGAAAAGGAGCGAACAGGGCGGCTGAGGCAGCGAAGAGAGCCATGACGAGCAAGCTGATGGAGCAACCTGTGGAAAACGCCAGGGCGATAATACTGAACGTTGCTGCACCCAAAACAGTACAGCTGAGAGAGCTGCACCTAGCCGCTTCGATCGTCAGGCAAAGTTGCAGTGAAGATGCGGACGTCAAGTTCGGCCTGATCATCGACGACGAACTCAAGGAAGACGAAATGAAGGTGACAGTCATAGCGACGGGTTTCGATCAGGAAGAAAGGATCCTTTTCCCGGAAACGGACATTCCCGCGATATACAGGTTCGGACTGGAGGACATGATGAATGCCTGAGAAGATCAGATACAGGCGTATCGGTGAGGTTCTCCTCCAGAAGGGCATCATCACGAAAGAACAGCTCAACAGGGCTCTGGAACAACAGAGATTGACCAAGAAACCACTGGGTGAAACGCTCGTTGAACTTGGATATGTGACGTGGGAGGAACTCACAGAAGCCCTTGCGGAGCAGTACAATCTTCCCATACTCAAAGATCCACCTAGAACGGTTTCGGCTGAGGTTTTGGGCAGCTTGCCTCGAGCCCTGATCGAGGAACTCCGCATCGTTCCCATAGACAAACGTGATGGTCGACTGGTACTCGTCACGGACACTATCCATAATTTGAGCAGAATCATGGGAGAAGTCAAATTCATCACCGGGCAGGAACCGCTGGTTTATCTCACAACTCCCTCTCTGTTCGCGTTCATGTACAAACAATTCATCCAGGGTGGGATCGCCGAACTGGCACAGCAGATTCCAGTCTTAGAAGAACCCGAACCTGAGGTTCTGACCATCGAAGAGGCTGAAGAAGTGGAGGCAGAACCAGAGGCACCGATCATCAAGATGGTGAACGCCCTCATTCAAAGAGCGGTGCAGATGGAGGCGAGCGACATCCACATAGAACCTTTCAGAAACTACGTGAGAGTGAGATACAGGGTGGATGGCCTTCTGAGAAAGATAGTGGATTATCCTAAAGCTCAGCACAACGCTGTGGTCACGCGAATAAAGATCATGTCGGGACTCGACATATCCGAAAAGCGTTTACCTCAGGATGGAAAGTTCTACATGAACATACAGGGTGAACAGTACGACTTTCGTGTTTCCACAATGCCTTCGGTTCATGGAGAAAAGGTCGTGATGAGGATACTCAAAGTTTCCTCTGCTTACAGACAGCTCGAGGAACTGGGTTTCAGCGAGTACAACTACAAACTCATCTCGAACCTCCTGACCAGACCGAATGGCATAATACTCGTGACGGGGCCCACTGGAAGTGGAAAATCTACGACGCTCGTTGCCATGATAAACAAGCTCAAGGATATCACCGTGAACATCGTGACCGCTGAAGATCCTGTGGAGTACACGATCGACGGAGTGATCCAGTGCCAGGTGAACCCGGAGATAGGCCTGACCTTCGCGAGATTCCTGAGATCGTTCCTGCGACAGGACCCTGACATCATCATGATCGGAGAGATGAGGGACAAAGAAACGGCGAACCTCGCGATCGAGGCCGCTCTCACCGGACACTTGGTGCTGAGCACACTCCATACCAACAGTGCCACGGCAGCCGTTGACAGGCTCGTGAACCTTGGTATCGACAGACACCTTCTTTCAACCGCCCTCATCGGGGTGATCAGTCAAAGGCTAGTACGAAAGCTCTGTGAAAACTGCAGGGTCAAGGTGGAGCTGAGACCTGAATATCTGCAGATGTGGAAAGAAGTCTTTCCAGAACTTGAACCTGTGGAATACACAGTTGGGCCTGGGTGTACCACCTGCAACGGAGTGGGTTACAGAGGAAGGGTCGCGATCGGTGAGGTCCTTGTCATTGATAGGGAAATCAAGGATCTGATCGTTTCTGGTGGTGGTGAAAGAGAAATATACGATCTTGCGCTGCGTAAGGGTATGCGCCCGATGTTCATAGATGGTTTCGAAAAGGTCTTGAAAGGCATAACATCCTTCGAAGAAGTGCTCAGGGTGACCTCTTCGATATGAAGTATCTTTCCAGAGATCCGGAAAGCTGGAAAATGAAAGAGCGAGAAATCTTGAAGAGAGAACAAGAAAGAACCCAGAAGTACCGCAGACGTGGGTTTTATTTTTTGCTGCTGAATCTTGTGGTGGTTTTTCTTTTCTTCTTCGGTATCAGAAGCTATTACGCACAACTTTCGATCGAAAAAGCACCGCTGAACCAGATCCTCATACGGTGCGAGGACACTTACAGTTCGGGATCCACACTCGATGTTCAGGTCAGACTCTACAACAACTCGGACAAGCGAAGAGAAGTCACCATCATAGATTTTTCTTTTCAGATCCTCAACGCTGAGAATCAGCAGATTTACAGTTTTAAGCAGACTCAGCCTGTCCGTGGGGTTCTTGATGCTTTCGTTAGCCGATTACTCTTCGATCTGAAGAGAGAGAAGGAAATAACGAACCTTCCTTCCGGAGAATACACGATCCGGGTGGAACTCACTGTGGATGACAAGAAAGTTTCGGCGGAGAAGAAGTTCACGAGTATCGAAAGATACCAGTTGATCGTGGAGAACCTCAACGATTTTTACTTCGTGGGAGAGCGAGCCCAACCGAGAGTTAACTTACTCAATCAAACTTCACGAACTCAGGATCTCAGAATAGACGCTTTGAGTGTGAGCCTGAAACAGGACGACAGGACCGTGTGGCAGAGTGACGTCCAGGTCAAACCGCTTTGGCAGAACGTCAGGGTCGGTGAGGCTGTCGAGCTGGCAGAGGTAGAAGTTCCTTTCGATAGAGAAGGCATATACTCCATCCAGTTCGACTGCGTCGTGAACGGTTCGATGAATTCTCTGATCCTGCCGTTAGCGTGTGTGAGCAGTTCAGAAAGGAACTTGAGAAAGGTCAAGATCTACACTGACGCCCCAAAGCTTGCCAGCCTGAGAAATCCACTGGAATTCTCCGTTTATCTTCTGAACGACACGAAAGACAACATCTATCTCGAAGTCGAAGAAATAGTTGTTTCACTGCTACCATCGTCTCTGAGCGTTAGAAAGGGACCGGTAAGGATGTGGCTGACACCGTATTCGAAGTACGAGATCTTCAAGTTCTACCCTTACAGCACAGCCGCCATAACACAGCCTGGTACCTACAAGCTCTTGGTGAAAGTGGCCACGAAGAACGATCGGCTGGACTTCGAAACCACCATGCAGATCAGCGAGTAGAATACCAATTGGAGGTGTTTTTCCATAGAAGTCCACACGCTTGAGAGACTCGAGTACGACAAGTTTTTGTCGCTGCTCTCATCGTACGCGGTGACACAGCTTGGAAAAAAGTTCGTGCGCGCTTTGAAACCAAAAAAAGATCCCACACACGAATTGAAGTTTGTGGAAGAAGTTATAGAACTGGTCAAATCGTCGCACAACCTTTTGTCCAACAACGTGCAGAGCGCGGACGTGGAAGATGTGCTCGATAAACTCAATGCTGGCTCTGTCCTTGAGCCGCAACAGCTTTTGAGATTGGCGGACGCCATCGCCGTGACAAAGGTTTTGAAAGAAAGGCTCGAAAGACTCCCGGATCAGTTCACGATAAAAGAACTGGCTCGGAGCGTAGAACCAGCCATGGATATCGTTTCAGAGATCCACAGATGTATCGATCCGAACGGACTGATCAAAGACGGGGCCTCTGAGAAGCTGAGAGAGATAAGGCAGCAAATCAAGAATTCTCTGGAAGAGGTAAAAAGAAGAAGCGATGCCTTCATCAAGACAAACAGGACGCTTCTTCAAGATCCCATCTGCGTTTTGAAAGATGGAAGACACGTTTTCCCTGTCAAGGCGAGTCACAGAGGGCAGGTCAGAGGCATAGTGCACGGTGTTTCCGCTTCGTCCGCCACCTGCTTTGTCGAGCCGGACGAGTTCGTACCTCTGAACAACAAACTGTACGAGCTGAGAGAGGAAGAAGCGAAAGAGATAAACAGAATTCTGAGGGAACTGACTGGCCTTGTGAGGCAGAACGCGAAGCGCATAGAAGCAGGTCTCAACTTCGTTGCGACGATAGATTCCATTCACGCGAGAGCCTCGTTCGCGGTCGATTATGAGGCCATCGTGGTTTATCCATCCTCACGAAGGATGGTGCATCTGGTTCAGGCAAGACATCCGTTGCTCGACCGCTCGAGGTTGGTACCCATAGATCTTTCGCTTCCAACGAACAAATCCGGTCTCATTTTGACAGGTCCCAACACCGGTGGTAAAACAGTTTCACTGAAAACCGTGGGCCTGTTTTGCTGCATGATGAAGGCTGCCATACCTCTGCCCTGCGCACATGGTACGGAGATATTCGGATTCGATAGCGTGTTCGTCGACGTCGGAGACGAGCAGAGTATCGAGCAGAACCTCAGCACCTTTTCATCACACCTGCGAAACGTAATACTCGCTCTCCAGAGGGCGAACGAAAACAGTCTGGTCCTGATCGACGAGCTCGGCGCCGGGACCGACCCGGTTGAAGGTGCGGCACTGGGCCTCGCCATCATAGAGCGTTTGAAACAGATTGGTTGCAAGTTCATCGTGACCACACACCTCACGCCGATCAAGCTCCACGCCGTGAACGACGAGAGCCTGGTCAGTGCTTCCCTCGAGTTTGACCCTGAAACGCTGAAACCGACCTACCGCATACTCATGGGCGTTGTCGGTGGTTCTCACGCACTCGAAATAGCGCAAAAACTTGGTCTGGATGAATCTGTCCTGCAGATGGCCAGAGATTACCTCGGCAAAGACTATGTCGAGGTGGCCAGGGTCGTGGAAGAGTATCAAAAACAGCTCGTGCTCACAAAGAAGAGGATAGAGGATCTTGAAAAAGAAAGGCTCCAGCTGGAAAAGGTAAAGCAAGAGTATGAACAAAAATATCAGGAGCTCAAGCAAAAGAAGATTGAAGAACTAGACAGAGAATTGAAACAGCTGTACGACTACATAAAACAGGCGAAGAAGCAGGTCGACGAAACCATAAGATCCATAAAGAGTAAAGAAGATCTAGCGAGTTTGAAAAGCGCTTCGAAACACTTCGAAGACCACGCGGCGAAAGTTAGACAGCTACAGTTCGAGCAGGAAGTGGTTTCAGATTCTCAGATAGACGTTGGAGATACCGTGAGACTGAGAAACGGCGAGGCTGTTGGAAAAGTCGTTGAAAAGAGAGGAGATAGGTACATCGTCGATTTCAACGGTCTCAGGCTCGAGGCGCGCAAGAGAAATCTGGTCAAGGTGGAACAGGTCTTACAGCAGGAAGAAGTGAGTCTCTCCGTCAGTTTCGAGCTGAAAAAACCAGAGATAGATGTGCGGGGCCTCACGGTCGAAGAGGCCGAACCGCTGGTGGAGAAATTCATAGACGATCTGTGTCTTTCGGACTTCAAGGTCGGCTACATCATACACGGGAAAGGCACGGGGAGGCTCGCTGTAGGGATCTGGCAGATTCTGAGGAGAGATCCCAGGGTGAAACGCTACAGGTTCGGCACACCGAACGAGGGTGGAACGGGTGTGACGGTGGTCGAGGTATGAAAAGCGTTTTCGCGCTGGATATTGGAACGAGGAAAGTGGCAGGTCTCATAGGAATGTTTGAAGATGAGGTTTTGACCGTCGTCGATTACGAAGCAATTGAGCATCCTGTGAGGAGCATGCTGGACGGTCAGATACACGACATCAAGAGTGTCGCTAGGATAATCGAAAAGGTGAAGAAGAACCTCGAGAATCGCAACGACACGGTGCTTGAAGAGGTTGCGGTCGCAGTTGCTGGAAGGTTTTTGAAAACGCAGATCGTGGAAGCCACCATGAAGATACCAAACCGTCCAATCGACGAGAAGATCCTCAAAGAACTCGAAGCACAAGCACTGGAAAATGTGAATTTCGCGAGCGATTCGACCAGTAGGCTTTACTGCGCGGGCTATTCAGTTCTGGAATACAAGCTGGATGGATTCTGGATCAAGAATCCCCTCGGACACAGAGGAGAAGAACTCTACACGAAACTGATCGTTGCAATGTTGCCGAATCAGGTCATAGACGCGATGATCAGCGCCTTGCATTTGGCAGGGTTGCGGTGTTCTTTCTTGACGCTTGAGCCCATGGCGGTGTTCGAAATAGCGTTGCCCGATGAGCTTAGGTTTCTGAACGTGGCCCTGGTGGACATCGGTGCCGGAACCAGCGACATCGCGATCGCGAAGGCTGGCACCGTGCTCGGCTACGACATGGTCCCACTCGCAGGCGATGAGGTGACCGAGGCAATAGCCAGGCATTACCTGCTCGATTTCAAGACTGCAGAAACGCTCAAAAGGAACATTGAATCTTTGCAGTTCATGGAGGTCAGGAACATCACAGGTGAGACCATCTTCGTGGAAAGATCAGAATTCGAAAGAGTTATAGAACCGACCGTCACAGAGATCGCAGAAAGCATAGCCGAACGCATTGAAGCTCTGAACCTGGGCAATCCGAGCGCGGTTTTACTGGTAGGAGGTGGGGCCAAACTTTCGTCGCTGAGGGCAAAGCTCGCTGAACGGCTCAAACTTCCGAAGGAACGTGTGGCCCTGAGGTCGGTTGAGGAACTGGAGACGGTGAGGTCCATCAAGGAAGGTTTTGTCGGCAGCGAGTACGTGACGCTCGCCGGGATTGCATACATGAAGGCAAAAGAACTCGGTTCTGTCTACGACGTGGCCCGGCTCAACGGCGAAGAAGTGAGAGTTCTGAGGCTGAACAAAAACCCGACCGTCCTGCAGTTGCTCACCCAGGCGGGTTACAGTTTGAAGGAACTCATAGGCGTGGTCCAACCACCCGTTCAGTACAGAGTCAACGGTGAAGAGAAGATGGTGCAAGGTTTTGTGAAGAAGAAGTTCCGTGTGAAACTCAACGGCAGAGAATGTGCCCTGCACGAGACTCTTAAAACGGGAGACGAAGTTGTGGTGGAACCAGTGGAAGTGGGAAACGTGGAGCTTCCAAGACTGAAGGATCTGATCAAACCGATTCGGGTCTTCTTCAACGGGAACGAAGTCTTCCAAACTCTGCCAGAGGTTCACGTCAACGGTAAAAAGGTGGAAGATCTCGAGCGAGTCATCAGAGATGGTGACGACATCCTGATCGCGTGGCCAAAGAAGGAAGAGATAGAGCAACTTCTGAAAGAAAAACTCGGTTCTGTGAGCTGTACCATCGATGGGGAAACGAAGCGGGTGGATAGGTACAGATTGGCCCTACAGAAGATCGAAGAGGGCGAATCGGAAATACTGTACTACTTTGAGGGTGGAGAGACACGGATAAAAGATCTGCTCCCGGAACCTGGTTCTGTAACGGTGAAGTTCAACGGCAGGGAATTGAAGATCTTTCAGAAGAATCATATCGTCCTGGTGGATGGTGAGTACGTCAGTTCGGACAGACCGCTCTGGGACGGAATGAAGCTGCAACTTTCAAAGTTTGAACCCATCGTGGCTGACGTTCTGGCCAGCGTGGAAATAGATCTGAAGAACCTCAAGGATTACACACTCACACTCAACGGAAAACCTGCGAGCTTCCTCGATCGAATCAAAGATGGAGACGAACTGAACTTCGTTGCGAGATCAAAAAGTCTCGACGAACCCAAAGCGCCATCTGAACCTGCCGTTCAGTAAGTCCATCCCGACGAAGAACCTGTCTGTGAAATGCTTGCCTTCAGGCGGTGTCAGAAAGAAGTTCACGGCAACGTAGATGGATTCGACCACATCGAATCCTTTCAAAAATGGATACATCATTCCGACACTGAACTCGAGGTTTTCAAAAACGTAATCGACGAAGGCCCCCGCTCCCACGTTCGCTGACCAGGTTGGTGTGGACTCGCCCGTTGTGAAATTGCCCAGAGTCGCACTGACCATGGGCCCGAGGGAGAAAGATTCAACACTGTACAGGCAGAGCTTCGCCAGAACTTCAAAGCTGTACATGTCAAACTGAGAGCCACTGAAGATCCCGCCAACGTCGAAGGTCAGGCCAGTCTCAACGGAAAACCTTCGATCGAGAAAGCCTACAGAGAGATTCCAACCCTGTACTTTGGCCAAACACAGGCCTGTCGATACGACGAAATGCGAGGCAAAAACATGAACGACCAGAGCGAGAAGCATCAACAACAAGATCTTTCTCATCGACCCACCTCACTTTTCGTA
Organism: Thermotoga sp. Ku-13t; assembly: GCF_011057685.1. Lineage (NCBI taxonomy): Bacteria > Thermotogati > Thermotogota > Thermotogae > Thermotogales > Thermotogaceae > Thermotoga > Thermotoga sp. Ku-13t. The sequence continues at coordinate 674,573 of NZ_LNFY01000001.1, forward strand.
CGGTACTCCGTCTGCTGCAGGTGGCCGCGTCTTGCCGATGAAACCTGCGATCACGATCAAGGTGACGATGAACGGGAACATGTTGAACAGCGGTTTCGTCGTGGATGCAACCCTCAGCAAAGGACTGCTTTGAAGCTGGTTAGCGAACGCTTCGGAAAAACCAAACAACAGGCTCGCCCACATGGCACCCACCGGATTCCAGTTGCCCAGTATCATTGCAGCGAGCGCTATGAAACCTCGCCCACCAGTCATCAGTTCGCGGAAGTTACCCACTTCCCCAACGCTCAGAAACGCTCCACCCAGCGAAGCCATTACGCCGCTCATCAGAACGCCGAAATACCTCACCGCATACACGTTGACACCCAGCGTATCGGCAGCCTCAGGATTTTCCCCCACAGACCTCATTCTCAATCCGAGTTTGGTTTTGTATATGATGAACCAGGTGATCGCCACGGAGGCGAAGGCCATGTAAATCATCGGGCTCAGCTCTCCGATGGACTGCGCCAGGAACCTGTTCTTCATCAATAAAGGAATCTTAACTTCCGGAATCTTGCCCACGATATCTGTCTGACCCGGCCTGCCGAATATTGGTTCCATCAAAAAACCTGTCAATCCCTGCGCTAAGAGTATCAGCGCGGTACCGGAGACTATCTGGTTTCCCCTCCAGGTTATGCTCGCCCACGCATGCAACCAGGCCATCCCCACTCCCACGAAGACGGCGAAGAGCACACCGATCCATGCGTTGCCCGTGAGCCAGGTGAAGACGACCGAGACGAACGCACCCATGAGCATGATGCCTTCCAGAGCGATGTTCACAACACCCGTTATTTCGCTGAAAACTCCTCCCAAGGAAGCGAAGATCAAGGGTGTAGCAGCCGTCAGCGTGAGTTTGTAGAACGCGGGGTTGGTGAATATATCTATCAGAGCCAGGAAGAGTCTCATCTGGCCACCTTCTTTCTTAAAAAGATGGTCCTGACGATGCGGTCAGCTGCAACGAGGAAAATAATGATCGCCTGAACGATCATTATGATGTGCTTCGGAACCCCAATGAACTGCATCTCGTTCGAACCGTTGCGGAGCGCACCCATGAGCAACGCAGCGAAGATGATTCCTATGGGATTGTTCTGACCTATCAAAGCTATGGAAATACCATCAAAGCCTTTCCCACCCGAGAGCGTTCCCAGAAATCTGTGATGGACTCCCATGACTTCCAGCGTGCCCGCAAGGCCTGCCAGTGCCCCGCTTATCGCCATGGCGAGGACTATGTTCTGTGCGAGTTTTATGCCTCCGTACTCAGCAGCATAAGGATTGAAGCCCGCCGCTTTGAGTTCGTATCCTTTGCTGGTCTTGTCGAGCAATATCTTGACCAAGATGGCGGCGATCACGGCGATTATGATGCCGCTGGTGAGTTCGGTCGCCTGAACCACCATCAAAGGGGGTAGCTTCGCGCTGGATGCAATCTCAGGGCTTTTCGGTGTTCCAAAACCAACACCCATAGGCACTGTGACGACGTAGCTGGAAAGATAATCCGCTATCCAGTTCAACATGATCGTGGTGACCACTTCGTGAGCACCCGTTTTCGCCTTCAAGAAACCTGCGATCGAAGCATAACCGGCTCCAGCGAGCATGCCCACGAGCATCGTCAGAGGGATCGCGAGGACGGCTGGAATAGAACCTGCGTTGATGGCGAAGGCCGTCGCCGCCATCGCACCGACGATCATCTGACCTTCGGCGCCTATGTTGAAAAGACCAGCTCTGAAACCGAACCCAACCGCAAGACCAGTCAGAATCAGCGGAGTTGTCTTAACGATGGTGGAAGCTACGGCCAGTCTGGAACCAAAGGCACCCCTGAAGAGCGCCGCATAGGCCGTTATGGGATTTTTACCTATCATCAATATCACGAAAGACGCGATGATCAGCGCAACGAGCACCGAAAGTACCGGTACGAGGAACGCCCAGAGCCTCTGGTTCAAGCCACACGCCCCCTGATCTCTTCCAGTCTGTGCCCAGCCATCATGAGACCTATCTCCTCGATCGTGACGGAACCTGGTTCCACCTCTCCCATGATCTGACCGTTGTACATCACGGCGATCCGATCGGCCAGCGACAGGACTTCCTCGAGCTCCATCGAAACGAGCAGAACGGCGACGTTCGAGTCTCTGAGTTGCAGGAGCGTTCTGTGGACGAATTCCGTCGCACCAACATCTAAGCCTCTCGTAGGTTGAGAAACTATCATGAGCTTTGGTTCCAGGCCAATTTCTCTCGCGATCACGATCTTCTGCTGGTTACCGCCTGAAAAATTGGCTCCGAGCATTCTCACGTTGTTGGGTCGAACGTCGAACCTTTTGAATAGCTCTTCTGCAAAGCTGAGGATCTTTCCGTGAACCAGAAATTCACCGTTCGCAAACGGTGGTCTGTAATGTCTCCCGAGGATCACGTTGTAATACGCGGGAAACTGAAGTATGAGACCGTACTTGTGTCTGTCTTCCGGAATGTGACCCATGCCCATTTCCCTGAGTTCTCTCGGTGTTGCGTGGGTAACGTCCTTTCCGAGGAAATACACCTTGCCGGAGACGGGTCTTCTCAAACCTGTGAGCGCCTCGATCAGTTCCGACTGACCGTTGCCTGCCACTCCTGCGATGGCGTAGATCTCTCCAGATCGGACTTCGAACGATACTCCCTTAACGGCTTCCAGATTTCTGTAATCCTTGACACGGAGATTTTCAACCTTGAGGACTACTTCGCCTGGCCTGGCGGGCGTCTTTTCCACTATGAAGACAACGTCTCTGCCGACCATAAGGCGTGCTATTTCTCGAGGATTGGTTTCGCTCTTGTTCAACACACCCGTGACTTTCCCCTGTCTCGTCACCGTGATCCGATCGCTGACCCTCATCACTTCGTTCAGTTTATGTGAAATGAAGATGATCGTTTTCCCGCTCTCTTTCAACCTGAACATGGTTTCAAAAAGTTCCTCGGTCTCCTGCGGTGTGAGAACGGCGGTGGGTTCGTCCAGTATCAGGATCTCCGCACCCCTGTAGAGCACTTTCAGTATCTCGACTCTCTGCTGCATCCCAACTGGAAGGTCTTCTATCTTCGCGTCCGGATCGACGTGAAGACCGTAGCGTTTGGAAAGTTCCGCAACCTTTTTCCTCGCACCTTTAAGATCGAACAAGAAACCGAAACCAGTTTCAGAACCGAGCACGACGTTCTCGGCCACGGTCAGGTTGTTCACCAGCATGAAGTGCTGATGCACCATACCGATACCCATTGCTATCGCGTCACGGGGACTTTTGAAGCTGACTTTCTTGCCGAAAATGTGTATCTCACCGGAATCCGGTTTCAAGAGGCCGTAGAGCTGGTTCATGAGTGTGGTTTTTCCCGCCCCGTTTTCTCCCACGATCGCGTGTATTTCTCCTTTGTATACTGTGAGATCCACGTGGTCGTTCGCAACCACCTGCGGAAACTTCTTTACTATCTGGATCATCTCCACTGCCTTTTCCACGCTTTCAACCTCTCTTCGAAGAAGGGGCGCCGCCCGGCGCCCCAGTTTTTTCAGAACGGGAACGATATGGCGGGAACCTGGAACGCCTTGAGTGCGTCCTCCGTATCTGGAATGACGAGTTTGCCGTCCTTTATCAGCTTCGTGAGGTATTCAAGTTCAGCGATGACTCTGTTCGGTATCATGCCTTTGGTGTACTTCATCGGGCTCACACCGGCACCATCTTCCTTGACGCCGAGAACTTTCAATCCGCCTTCGAACGTGCCTTCCCACGCCGCCTTAACGCCGTAGTAGGCCGCCATGGAGATCCCCTTCATCGCGCTGCAGAGCACGACACCCGGAGCCATGTAGTCTTGGTCGACGTCCACACCGATCGCGAAGAATCCTCTATTGTTCTTCGTGACGTAGTCGATGATGTCGACCAGCCTGTCAGAACCCACAAGTGCGACCATCTTTTCCTTCGCGGCTTCGATACCACCGTTGCCACAGGCACCAGCCGCCAGGAAGACGATGTCCGCACCCTGAGCGTACTGTGCCATCGTGAGGTCCTTGCCCTTCTTGGGATCTTCGAAGTCGTTGGTGTAACCTCTCAAGATCTCAACCTTCTTCCTGTGTAGCGTGGAATAAATCTTCGCACCGGCTTCGTAACCGTAGCGGAACCTTTCGACTGGTGGGATCGGAATGCCTCCAACGAAACCGATCTTTCCGGTCGCAGTCATGGCCGCAGCGATGTAACCGGCGTAGAAACCAGCATGTTCCTCCTTGAACACGTAGCACAGCACGTTCGGTAGGCTCTCTCCCTCAGGTGGCACGATGTCGATTCCGACAAAATACACGTTCGGGAACTGCTTGGCAACTTTGAACAGCGCGTCCGTCATCATGAATCCCACTGCGAAGACCACGTCCGCTTCCTGTGCCGCCCTGGTGAGGTTGGGTATGTAGTCTGCCTGTTCGTAGGATTGAATGACCTTGGCTTCTGCTCCGATCTCTTTCGCTGCCGTCAGGATGCCTTCCCAAGTTCCATCGTTGAAGGACTTATCACCCAGACCTCCAACGTCTGTGACCATGATGACTTTGAACGCCATGGCGAAGACCGCGAGCGCGACGATCAGAAACAGTGCGATCAACCTTTTCATACTGACTCCCCCCTTCTGAAGAGTTTGAAAACATTGACGGCGACCAGAAAGATAGCTGTCAGGAAGAGCAATGGATTGACGAACGAATCCGTCTGCGATCTCAGCACGGGTGACGTCTGTTCCACGATCAGGATCAACTCGTGACTGTTCAGCCACGCCCAGATCGAACCAACCAGGAGAATCACAGACGGTCCGAGAGATATCTTAGGACTCAGGAAGAAACCTGTCAAGAACACGAGCAACAGAACCAGAAGGACCGAAAGTGAGTATCTGTTGTTGAAAACGTTGATGTGTGGTGGTCGTACCTCTTCCGAAGTCTGAAAAACTTCCTGATCGAAAGTTGTTAACAGATCAGAGAGAATGGGATACTTCATACTGAAGAGATCTTGCACATGCTGTTTGAACTCATCCCTGAGCCTCGGCGCAGAGTAGTTCACCAACCTCTTACTGTATTTGAGTAGCGCATCGAGGTCTTTCTTGAAACTTCTCATGCGTGACTTCTCATCGAGCAGGTAAAACCTGAGCACATTGGACAGAGGTTGAAATTCTCCCAGTCTCGCACTGGCATTGCTGTAGCTGAAAAAGTTCGAACGGTCGTTGAAAAAGACGGCGTGTCTCGGTGTCAGGAGGATCTCCGTTATGACTCCTTTCGAATTGAGATCGCCGATTCTTTCCACAAGATCATCAATCACGGCCTTCGTGTCTTCCAGGCTGGTGTACATGGTCGAAGACAGGCGCCTGACGTAATGAGCCACTCTCGAAAGTTCGTCGACGTACAGTTCTCGCTTCAGAAGATCGTAGTACTTCGACTCGAGGAAACTCTCCTGTCTGTCCATAGACAGCTCTTCACATCGTGGGACCAGCGGCAAGATGAGAGACAACAGTATCAAAGCTATGGAAACGATCTCAAGCAATTTTGAGCGCCTCTTCGGTAATCTGAGAACCGCAAACATAAGACCCAGGAACAGGACCGAACCGTAGGCCATAGATTCATAACGCGATGTAGGATTAAAGAGAAAGAACAGATAGACAGATTCGAAGATCAAGACACAGCTCAGCGCGATGTTTCGAATCTTTGGATATCTGAACACCACCACTAACACCAGTGCATAAACGACAAACCTCAGCCACCAGTAGTTCCTCGTGTTCGGCGTCAGTTTCTGTACCATCTGTGCCACGTTCGCTTGAAGACTCGTGATCGGTTTGACGATGTCTCTCGCCACGAAAGCCGCTTCCCTGTTTATGTGTGCCACAACCCTTGCAGGGTCTCTCTGTATGTTTTCGAACGCCCTGTTCACGGCTTGATCGAGCATCGCTTGAATGTTCGGATCTTGATAGAACTGCGTTAAATCCGAAAGGTGCTTCAGATCGGATGGAGGGGTGAAAACGTAGTCCGAAAGTTCGAGTTGAAATCTCTGTTCAACGTTCACTGGCGGTCTTTCATCCGTGAGCCCCAGCTGGTAAGCTATGATCCACGAGAAGAGCGTTCTCGCTTCCCTGCTCACCACGTCCCTGTAGCGGGTGAAGAAATCTATGAAAGAAGCGTTCTTCATCACTTGATCTGCCGCCAGGCGCGCCTTCGACAGTTTGCTCGAAAGGTACGAAAAAAACAGCGCACTGGCGAGCTGTTCTTCTTCGCTCTCGAAACTGTACGAACTGTAGATCAATCCCAGATAGTATCCGAGATCCGGCGTGGCTTCTCTTTTATCCACGCTGCCGGCGATTAGGAACCTGTAGAAACGATACAGCGAAAGATGACGCAGTGACTCTTCCACCTGGATGAGAAACGGATGCTGGATCGAACCAGACTCGTACTCACGAACCAGCTTCAGATAAAGCTCCAGCGCATCAGGAATTTGAAGGGCTAAAAAAGTCAAAGGTAAAAGTAGAACAAATACCAGAAAAATTCTCCTGAGCACATATCATCCTCCGTACATTCAAAATATAGCACATGAAGGTCAAACGTGAGACACGCATGGCTCAGGCTGTCCCCTTGAAATTTTACTGCTAAAGAGATTCCAGTTGAAAGGATGGACATTGGTCTTCCGGTTAGGTCATGAATCTAAGAATATGCTCTACGTGAACATGGTAAAATAAAAAAGGGGATAGGGTAAAATGATGCTGTCCATGTTCGGTCATTTAAGGTTCATAAATGACAAGGGGGAAATTTTAGATATCCAAACCATAAGGTCAAGAAAAGCGCGCGAATTGCTGCGTTATTTCGTTGTTTTCCACAGGCGGAGGATCCCCAAAGAAGTTCTGTTCGAAATGTTCTGGCCCGGTATGGAAGAAAACTATGCCTGCAGGAACCTACAAACAGCAATATCCATGATCCGAAGGTTTCTTGGAAAGGATTTGCTGACCTATCGTGATGGGACCTACTGCTTCGACGAGAACGGCGAAGTTTCTGTGGATGCGGAAGAATTCGAGAAAAAGATTGCAAGAGCGAGGTCATGTAGCGATGTAAAAGACAAAGTTGCGATCCTCAAGTGTGCTGTGGATGAATATCTGGATGATGTTCTGATCGAATGTGGGTACGAAGATTGGGCTATGCAGGCACGAGAACACTACAAAGATCTTTTGATTGAAGCACTGCTCGAATTGATCGCCTTCCACGAGGCAAAGAATGAGTACACGGAAGTCTGTAACTTGGCGAAACGGGTGCTGGAGAAGGATCCATACAACGAATCGGCGTGTATGAGTCTTCTTAAGGCTATGAGCAAGCTCGGCCAGGAACTTGAAGCCCTGAGTTTCTACAGATCTTTCGCAAGCAGGATGGAGAAAGAGCTCGGGGTGATTCCTTCACAGGAACTCAGAGATCTCTACGAACACCTCCTTGCACAGCGAAAGAGAACCGTGTGGATCATCACTATCGAGACAGATCGAACCGATGAAGTCATTCAGCACCTGAAAGGAATTCTCAGGGAAACCGACGCGGTCAAGATTTTTTCAAAAGGAAAGCTTGGCATCTTCATACGCGATGTTGACGATCCCATCGCGAAATCGATTCAAAAGAGGATAGAATTGGCCTTGAAGCAGTGCTCTTCTCACTGCAAGATTTCCTTAAGAAAGGCACGCTGAGTTTTGAGCTGTTCTTGAGTTTTTTCTGAGCTTTTTATTACAATTTTCTAAGAGTTTTCACCTAAACTTTTTCCGAGAGAGAGGGTGACAGTTACGCACAAGTTCAAGTGCATCAACTGTGGGGACGAGAGTTACTCAGCTGCGTCGCTGGAGTATCAAAAGTTCCCGAGGTGTGAGAAATGCGGGGGTAAAATATTGAGAGTGCACCCGCCCATGAAACTGGGTGAGATATTGATCGCCTTGGGAATGATAAACGATCTTGACCTTCAGAGGGCTTTGAAGATCCAGAACGATCTGAGCGAGCATCTCGTTTTAGGTAAACTTCTCATCAAGCTCAAGCTCATCAGCACAACAGAGCTCGAAAGAGCGCTGAGGCTTCAGCGCGACATGATGGGTGGCACAGCGATTCAGTAGATCGCGTACGGCAGGCCCGTCGAGGGATCCTGGATCAACCTGAAACGGGTGTTGTACACGCACTCCAGTAGTTGCTCGGTCAGTACGCTTTTTGGATGACCTTCTGCAACAATCCTGCCATCCTTCATAATCACGATCCTGTCGGAAAGCCTCACGGCAAAGTTTATCTCGTGGAACGCTGCCAGGATAGTTCTCCTTTCCTCGTGTAACTTCTTCAATATGTTCAGCACCTCGACCGCGTGGCCCGGATCCAGATGCGCCGTCGGTTCATCGAACAGAAGGATGGGTGTATCCTGCGCGAAGATTCGGGCGATCGAAACACGCTTTCTTTCACCAGCGCTCAACTCGTTGAAATATCTGTCGAAATACGAGAGTGCGTCGACCTTCGCGAGGGCTTCCTTCGCTTTTTGAAAGTCGAGTTCGTCCCAAGAAGCGAACAGACTGTTCTTGTACGGGAGTCTCCCTGTCAGAACTATCTGACTCACACGGAACGGATAGATGGGGTTGAGATCTTCCGTGACGAAACCGACCGTTCTTGCCAGTTTTCTTCTGCTTGTCTTACTCGGTTGCATGTTCCCGACCAGAACGGTGCCACTCTTTGGTTTCAACAACCCTGCCACGAGTTTCAAAAGGGTCGTCTTTCCCGAACCGTTCGGCCCTATGAGCGAAACGAACTCACCTTTTTCGATTCGCAGATTTATGGACTTCAGTACAAGTTCATCGGTGTAACCGAAATCGACGTTGCGTAAAAGTATTTCAACCACGGCCTTCACCCTTCTTTATCAAAACTAGCATCACGGGTACCCCAACGAAAGCCGTCACAACACCTATGGGCATCTCCGATGGACTCACCATGACCCTCGCGAGCGCATCGCAGACGGCTAAGAAAGACGCACCGATCAGGGCACTCGAAATGAGCAGAACTCTGTGGTCGGCCCCGAACAACCTCCTGGCCATGTGGGGTGTGATCATGCCCACAAAACCTATCACGCCAGTTTTTGACACCACAGAAGCTGCCGCGAGACTTCCCAGACTGTAGACGATCAGCTTGACCAGTTCGGTGTTCACACCGCTTATCTTCGCGTGGATTTCTCCCATTGCCATCGCGTTCAGCTGGTAAGACAGTCCGAGCGACACGATGAAGAAGATCACAAAAGAAACGAACGGACCAGGCAAATCGTCCCAGCTCACACCGGAAAGACTGCCGAACAACCACACGTACGCGTGTGTTATGTTCCTGCGCAAAAGCATCAGCAACGTGATCGTGGCCGAGTTGAAGAGTACGCTGATCATCACTCCGCTCAGGATCAACTCCACGATAGGTATGGTACCGTTCTTCTTTGCCAGGACGATGGCTGTCAATGAGGCAACCATGGCGAAGGCGAAACTCAACGCTGGCAATTTGTACAGAATCTCGAAACTGCTCACGGTGGCCAGATATATCGACAGGACCGCTCCGAAGGAGGCGCCGGAGGAAACACCCAGCAGATAAGGATCCACCAGAGGGTTGCGCAACAGGCCCTGAAACGCTGCTCCCACAGAGGCCAGGCTCGCCCCAGCTATCAGACCCATGAACACGCGGGGCAGTCTCAAATTCCACACGATTGGTTTATACTTCGAAGCTGGATCGATCAGCGCCCGGATCGTTTCCACGAAGCTCACCTTGACCGATCCAAGTGACAGACAGACGAGAAACAGGACCGCAAACAGTGAAACCAGGGCGAGCCATCTGAACCTTTTCACCTTTGATCACCGTAGAAATCGTCGTAGAACCTGTCTATGTACGTTATCAGCTGTGGTACCGGTAAACTCAGCATGTAACCATCGTAAATGTAAATGCGTTTGTTCTTGACAGCTTTCAATGATTTCAGTATCGGATGGTTCGAAATCTTCTCCTTGATCTGTTCCTCAGCACCCGGGGTGTAATTCGCAACGATGAGGACGTCTGGGTTCTCAGAAACGATGTACTCCAGGGAAATCGGGAGAAAACCGTTCGGACCTGTGAAAGCTGCCGCTATGTTTGCACCACCTGCGAGCGTGATCAGTTCATTCAAATAAGAACCCTGACCACAGGTCCAGACCTCTCTAACGTCCGGTCCAGGGATGTCCATCAGGTAAACCACTTTGATTCTTCTGTCGAGTGGCACGTTGTAGGCTTTCTTGGCGACGGTCAGGTAGTATTCTTGAAGATCGTTTGCAAGCTTTCTTGCCTTCTCAGGCACACCCATGATCGTGCCCACAAGAACCAGGTCGTTCAGAATCTGCTGTATCGTGTTGGCGTTGAGAACCACCGCTGTGAGTCCCTGCTGTTCGAGTTTGAGAACCTCGGGTAGCTGAAAGCCACCGAAGGTGAACACGATGTCTGGTTTCAAATTGAGGATCTTTTCGAGGTTCAGTGGGAAGAGATCTCCGATCCTCTCGGCTTCGAAGTCGTCCCAATTCGTAACAGCGACGATCTTGTCTTCTAGGCCAAGGTACTGCAGAAACTTCGTGGTGGAAGGTGCGGCGCAAACCACGCGCTCTGGTCTTCGATCGATCGTGACCAGTCTGCCTGCGTCATCAACGATCGTGATGGGGTACGCCAGTGCGAGTGAAAGGAGCACGACGAGCAACGTCAGGGTTAGAAACTTTCTCATCGTAACACCTCCCGGCAAAATTTTTCACCACCTTCTCGGTTCCGGAGAAGGTGGTGCATTCATCGAAGGGCAGGTCTCCCGGCTTCCGGATCGTCCTACTCCCCACGCCTTCCCAGCTTTCGCCAGTGGCGTTCGTGGGTTTCGTCCCCGGTTACGGTGGCGTCCCCGCGCCGGATTTTCACCGGACTTCCCTTTTAAACCCTTCCTGGGGTACCCTCCGACGCCTCCTATGAACTTTCTATCCCATTATACGACGCATTCACCGGGTGATGTCAACACGTCTTGAAAGAACAAAGGGGGCCAGTGGCCCCCAATGGGAACAAAAATGTTCTTCTATCTCATCTTCAGATGATAGCCTTCTGCGTTTCTTTGTCGAACACGTGGATCGTGTTCATGTCGAAGACGAGGTCTATCCTTTCACCCTCTTTCGCCTTGGTCCTCGGATCGACCCTGGCAACGAGTGTGTCCTCTCCGCACGTCACGTGCAAGAGCGTTTCGCTACCGAGAGGTTCAACCACATCGACGGTCCCTGTGATGGTGTTCTCAGGCTGTGGCGCCAGAGCGAACAATTTGTCGAAGATGTTCTCCGGTCTGATGCCGAACACGACTTCCTTGTCGATCCATTTCTCCAAGATGGGTTCGTGCTCCTTCACGACCTTGACCTTGAAACCGCTCGTTTTTATCCAGATCCCACCCTTTTCTGCGATCACGACCGCGTTCAGGAAATTCATGGCGGGGCTTCCAATGAAACCTGCAACGAACATGTTCGCGGGTTTGTTGTAAACTTCGTAGGGTGTTCCTATCTGCTGAACCGTCCCATCCTTCATGACGACGATCTTGTCAGCCATCGTCATCGCTTCAACCTGGTCGTGCGTGACGTATATGACGGTCGCTTCAAGCCTGTGGTGCAATTTCTTGAGCTCGCTCCTCATCTGCACCCTCAGTTTCGCGTCCAGGTTTGAGAGTGGCTCGTCGAACAGGAAAACCTTCGGATTCCTGACGATGGCCCTGCCGACCGCGACGCGTTGCCTCTGACCGCCGGAGAGCTGTCTGGGTTTCCTGTCCAGAAGATCCTCTATACCCAGAATTCTCGCGGCTTCTCTGACTCTCCTGTCGATTTCATCCTTTGGAAACTTCCTGAGTTTCAAACCGAACGCCATGTTCTCATAAACAGTCATGTGTGGATACAGAGCGTAATTCTGGAAAACCATCGCGATGTCCCTGTCTTTTGGCTCAACATCGTTGACAACTCTTCCGTCGATCTTTATCGTGCCTTTCGTTACTTCTTCAAGACCTGCGATCATCCTGAGAGTCGTGGTCTTGCCACAACCGGATGGTCCAAGCAGAACAACGAACTCCTTGTCTTCCACAGTCAGCGTAACATCTTTCACGGCAACGACTTTGTTGTCGAAGATCTTCGTAACGTTCTCAAGCTCAACCTTAGCCATCGATTCACACCTCCTCGATGTCTTCCTGAAAGAGTTCTTTCTGGCTCACTGCTCCGTGGACCGAGGGATCACCGATCTCGAGCAGATACAGATCGTACACTTGCTCCAGGAAGTTCATGATCTTTCTGTAACGCTCGTAGTCCATCACAACGGCTGCTGGTATTCCGTTCTTCGTCACCACGATGTCCTTCTGGCGAGCCTTCTTCAGCACCTCAGAGAACTTCGCCTTCGCATCGGCAAGGTTGAAGAATTCGAACTCGTTCCTCACTCCATTCCTCCCTGACTAGAATTATAGTCAAGTTAACCAGAGATTTCAACCCCCCTGTCCGAGCGGAGGTGGTAACGCTCAAAACTAAGGTATAATACTAAGGAAAACTTTCTGGAGGAGAAATGTCGCCGTGCTGAGCCAGACGTCCTATCACAGGCTCTATTCTCTCCTTTCCAGTTTCATAAGGGAAATAATGAACGCAACGGAGCCAGAGCTTCTGCTCGACGCATTGATGAGGATCTTTGAAAGGTTCGTTGACTGTGAACGCATCGTTGTTCTCGACAAGGATTTCAACATCAAGAAAGCGAAAAACGGAACCGTACAGCTCGACGAGCAACTGAGAATGATGATCCGCTGGGTTGTGGACAGTCATTCCCCCATGTCTCTGCCGCAGGGAGATACGCTGGTGCATATCTTTCCACTGGTCAAGGCGAACAAAGCGCTGGGAGTGCTGCTGGCCTGGAGCAAGGACGAAATAATTGTGGAGACATCGGAGCTGCTTCGAACCTTCGCTTTTCTGTCCGCGATCGTTCTGGAAAACCTGGAACTGTACTCTTCGTTGCAGGTTCAACACAGAGCGGTGGAAGAAACGAAGAATTACATGCAGAGAATTCTCGATTCGTTTCCGCAGCTCATAGCTGTGTTCGATGAAGATGCGAGGATCGTGTTCGCAAACAGTGGCTATCTCAAATTCTCATTCAGTGAGGAATTCACTTCAAAGATAGTCCAGCTGGTTCAGAAAACGTTCCTGACCAATTTTCGTCAAACGCTCGAGCTAGAAGAAAGCTCAAACTTTTACTCGATCGTTGCTGAACCCATAGAGCACGAAGGTCGACCTCAGGTGCTGCTGGTCGTTACGGATGTGACGAACACGAAAGAGGTGGAAAGGCTCAAAGCTATAGACCAGCTGAAAACAGAATTCGTAGCGAACATCTCCCACGAATTGAAAACACCCCTCGCGGCAATCAAGGCTTACGCAGAGACGATCCTCACCAGCATGGAAATGCTAGATCAGCAGACCCTGAACGAGTTCGTTCAGATCATATACAGAGAGAGTCAGCACCTGGAATCGATACTCGAAGAATTGCTCGACTTCTCGAAGCTGGAGCAGAAGACGCTCGTGCTCAAGAAAACCACGTTCGATTTGACTGGATTGGTGCGAGAGACGATGAAATCGCTCGAGGAACTCGCAAGATCAAAACAGGTCAGGCTGGAACTTCTGACGAGAGAACCGGTCCTGATCAGGGCGGACCAAAAGCGGCTGAGACAGGTCGTAATGAACCTTCTGAGTAACGGTGTGAAGTATTCCAAGGAGAACGAGAGTGACAAATACGTCAGGGTGAAGATAGAAAGGAAGGACGATAAAGTTTTGCTCGAGGTTTCGGACAACGGCATAGGGATACCGAAAGAGTACCATCAAAAGGTGTTCGAAAGATTCTTCAGGCTGGGAACCGTCATGGACTACAGGGTTGAAGGAACCGGCCTAGGACTGACGATAGCCAAACAGATCGTGGAACTTCACGGAGGACGCATATGGCTGGAGAGTGAGCCAGGTATTGGAACCACGGTGTATGTCGAACTACCCGCGGGGGTTGAACGATGAAACTGGAAGAGATCATCACGAGGATAGAAGAACTTCCAACACCTGATCCAGTCGTTCAAAAGATCATCGCCGTGGCTTCGGATCCCAACGCTTCGGCCAAGGATCTGGCGGAAGTGATAAAACTGGATCCGAGCCTCGCTGTGCGTGTACTGAGACTCGTCAACTCGGCTTACTATGGGTTGCCCAGGAAGGTTACTCAACTGAGCGAAGCGGTGATGATACTTGGCTTTAAGACCGTCAGAAACCTGGCTCTGAGTGTGTTCACTTACAGCTCACTGGTGAGGAGGAAAAGATCTTCGATAGATCACACAGCGCTCTGGAAACATTTCGTGGGCGTAGCCGTTGCGTCCGAGCTGATGGCACAGTTCGTGGGCTATCCCAACAAAGAAGAACTCTTCATTTCCGGTTTGCTCCACGACATAGGAAAGGTAACTCTTGAATTTGTATCACCCGAGATGTTCATGGCAGTGGCCAAACTTGCTAAGACGCTGAAAATATCCTTTTTTGAAGCTGAGAAGAAGCTCGATCTTCCAAACCACGCACTGATCAGCATGAAAACAATCGAACGGTGGGGATTACCGGAGCTCGTATCGCACACGTGTGGAGGACACCACACACCAGAAGCCTTCGCGGACAGTTTGTATTCGGACGTGATAAGCATAGTTCACGTGAGCGATTTCTTCGTGAACACGATCAACTATGGAGAGTCATACTCTTATGGTGGATTCGTTCTTTCATCACACGCGCTGAACCTTCTTGGGCTCAAACCAAGGATGCTCACGAGCTATTTGAAGAAACTGAAGGAAAAGCTCATAACTGCGGACGAATTCCTGAAAATCGAGCAGGAGGCGGTATCATGAGGCCGGATTACAGAAAAGCGATGCTGGAATCGGAAATCGTTAAACTCATTTCCGAAGCCCTGAGGGAAGCGAAAGACCCGAGACTGAAGGATCGGATTATCACAGTTTCGCGTGCAGAACTATCGACCGACAAACGTTTCGTCGATGTTTACATCAGCGCGATGGGAGACGAGACGGAAAGGAAGGCCCTGGTCGAATATCTCAACAAGATCAAGGGTTATTTCAGAACCTATCTGGCGAACAATCTCGATCTCTACGTCACTCCACAGGTTCGTTTTAAGGAAGATCCTGGTATAGAGGCGAGCGTACGCGTTCAGGAACTTCTCAACAAACTCAAGGAGGAAAAGAAGTGAGCGTGTCCGGGATCTTGCTTGTGGACAAGCCGAAGGGGTCGACATCCCACGACGTTGTCGAAGAAGTCAGGAGAAAACTGAACCAGAAGCGTGTGGGGCACGCGGGAACGCTGGATCCTTTCGCAACAGGTTTGCTCATCGTGGGTGTGGGCAGTGCGACGAGATTGCTCGAATATCTCATGAACCATCGCAAGGTGTACAGAGTCCGAATGAGACTCGGTCTCATTACGGACACGTTCGACATAACTGGAAAAATCCAGGAAGAAAGACCGTGCAACGCTACGAAAGAACAGATCCTTGAAGCGATCAACAGTTTCGTCGGAACGTACGTTCAAGTTCCCCCAGCCTATTCGGCGAAGAAGTACAGGGGAGAAAGACTCTACGAGCTCGCGAGGCAGGGCAAGATCATAAGACTACCCCCGCGAGAGGTGACGATCTATCGGATAGAAAACGTTGAGATCGAAGACCTTTTTGTCTCATTCATCGTTGAAACGAGCCTGGGAACGTATGTTAGATCCCTGTGCATGGACATCGGTTACAAACTCGGCTGTGGCGCCACCGCCGTGGAACTGAGAAGGCTCAGTGTGGGGCCCTTCAGGGTTGAAGATGCCGTGGATGTCTACGCACTCACACCGGAAGAGCTGACGAAGCGGCTGATACCCATGTCTAGGGTGCTGGATTTTCCAAAGGTCTGGATCAATGATGAGGCAGTGAAGAAGACGCTCGATGGGATGAAAATACGCCTGAACGACATCGTTCACTACGAACCGTTCGAGAAGGACTCGATCGTGCAGGTTTTCAACAACGATCGTCTCATCTGCCTTGCACGCTCCGAACGGCGCTCCACGTTTTTGAAGACGCTACGAGAACATGAGAGAAACGAAGCGATCCTGAAACCGTTCAAGGTGTTCAAGGAGAACTGAGCCATGTACGTCACGACCATAGGTGTGTTCGACGGGGTACACTTAGGACACAAAGCGCTCCTCAAGAGGGTACAGCAGATCGCAGATGAACATAGCCTTCGTTCTAGAGCCTTCGTTGTATCACACCCGTTCGAACAGCTCAAAGGCGAATTCGATGGCCTGATTACGAGTCACGAAAGACGAATATTGCTGTTGAGTCAGTATCTCGATGAAGTTTACCTTCTGGATCTGAGAAAGATAAAAGATATGACAGCGGAATCTTTTTTCGAACAGTTCCTCGCACGGGATACAAGAATTCTCATCGTGGGAAAGGATTTCAGGTTCGGTAGAAACGCCCTGGGTGATTCGACGCTGCTCGAAAAACTGTGCAGAGAAAAGGCCATAGACCTCGAAGTGTTCGACGAAGTAGCAGATGAAAACCATGTTCGCATAAGCAGCTCACGGATCAGAGAGTTGATAAAAAAAGGCAGGATGGAGGAAGCAGAAAGACTTCTCGGCCACGATTATTTGCTCGAAGCCGTAGTTCTGAACACTTCAAAATCAGACTCGACAGGCGTCGTCGAGTTGAAGATCCCTGAGGGGCTCATCAGGCCCGAAAACGGAATTTTCGAGGCCGAAGAGAGGAATTTGAACATCAGAGGAAGGCTCATCCTGGACCGCGAGGCGAGGTTGATCACCCAGCCGGTGCGGCTCGCACCGGGAACGTACGTTCATCTGAAACTCTCGGGGGGAAGGACATGAGGATAGGCGTGGTCACCGGGATAAGCAGGTCCAATCCTTACGTGTTCTACGTGAGGATTGACCAGAAGGACGGTAAACCTTCTCACATGTTACAGATAGACGACGTCGTCAAGGTACAATTTCGTTACCATCCACAGGGGGAGCTCGTCTATTACGGTGTCGTGGTCGAGATCGAGGCGAAATGGGATTTTGGACCTCTTTCGGGTTACGAAGAAGAACTCGCCTTGAAGGGTCTTTCTCCCGCCAGTCCCATTTTCCTTGCCACCGTGATGACGACGAGGATGCTGAAGATCGAAGATGGCAGAATCGTACCGGACGCTCCGCAGGTACCACCTCCACCGGGTGCAACAGTGGATCTGGCGCGCGATGAGGAGATAGACACTGCACTCGGGTTCGACGAAATAATCCAGAAACATTACGCGATACCTATAGGCGTGTTCAGAAATGGAAGGCCTGCTTATGCGGATGTGCGCTACGTACTGGGTGAAAACGGCGCCCACATAAACATATCCGGCCAATCCGGTGTGGCTGCAAAGACGTCTTACGCCACGTTTCTCGTCAAGTCTTTCCTCGATACAGGAAACAGGTTGAAAGACAAGAACGAACTGATGGCCGCACTCGCCAGGTCACGCTTCATCATCTTCAACGTCAAAGGTGAAGGTTTGCTGTTTCTGGACAAATGGTCGAAGGACTGGAAGGAACTGGAGGGGACAGAAACGAGAAGGTCCTGGCAAGAGATGTACGAAACTCTCCAGATCCACGCAGAACCGTTCAGGATCGTCAAGTTCTATGCCCCCAAGAAGCCGCACAGAGATGAACCGTGGGTCAACAAACGAAACGAAGGCGTCGAAACCTACGGCTGGGACATCGTGGACATAATGAAACTCGGGCTTTTCGAACTGCTATTCGACCAGGAGGAACTCGAAAAGAACCAGAACCTGCAGCTCGCAGTCATGAGCGTTCAAGAAGTCCTTCAGCAGCGTTTTGAAGATGCAATCCAGAAGGCGAGGGAATTCTGCAGGAACAACCATATAAGAGTACCCGCAGATCCAGAAATGGTTATCAGAACGGCCATTGCGAACGGTTTCGACGTGAAGGCGAGAGCGGATCTTCCAGATGGGCTGGACGATCTGATCGAGATGTTCGAAAAAGACGAAGAATTCAAAACGAGAATCGCACAGGAAGTCCAGGGAAAGTCAACGATCGCAGCACTGATCAGAAGGTTGAAGGCCGCGAAAGCCGTCGGGTTCGACCTTCTGTGGATGAAGACGGATTTTCTCAAATTCGATTCATCGAAAAGTAAGCGCATCGATTGGGACAGACCAGGCCAGGTGACGGTGATAGACATATCCAAATTGCGCAGCAGGCCACAATACTTCGTCGTCGGGGCAGTGTTGCTGGAAGTCATGAAATCCAGGGAGGAAAAGACCAACCAAGATCCGGTGTTCATATTCCTAGACGAGTTGAACAAGTACGCACCACGTTACGGTGGAGGGGCTTTGAGCTCTATCTTCAGGGACATAGCGGAACGCGGAAGATCCTTCAGGATCATACTGGTCGGTGCCGAGCAGACAGCCTCAGAGGTGGACTATCGTATCATCACACAGTCCTCCACAACCGTCGTTGGAAGGCAGAAAGGAGCCGAACTTGCCAAACCGGAGTACTCACACCTGACCAACGAGCAGAAAGCTAGAGCCGCGCTGCTTCAACAGGGCGAGATGATCGTGGATCAACCGTTCATGAGGATACCGATCACGATCAGGTTCCCATTACCCGCCTGGTGTACACGGGAAGACGGTGCCGCGGAAGAGTGGAGCAAGAAAGATCTGGAGAAGAGACTCTTTGGAGGAGATTGATGTGACCCTTAAAAATTGCCTGGTTTATCAGAACGGTGAGTTCGTCAAAATGGACCTGCACGTTGAGAATGGTATCTTCGTGGATAAGCCTTCTGCGCCTTTCATAGACGCGACCGGTTACTACGCCATGCCGGGTTTTGTGGACACGCACGCACACGTCATAGGTACCGGGCACAAGTACGGATATCTGAACCTGGAAAACGTTGGATCGCTCGAAGAACTGCTGGAAACTTTGAGACAGAGCACAGAGAAAATGATCATAGGCAGGGGCTGGAGCGAGGAAAGTTTAGGATCGAGACCCACGAAGCAACTCCTCGATCAGATCGATAAACCTGTTTTTCTCATCAGAAGGTGTGGACATGTCGCGATCGGCAACTCCGCGCTGATGGAATTGATCGGGATCTGGAAAGAAGACGGTATTTTCAAGGAGAGAGAACTGGAAGAAGTCAGAGAACGTCTGCCATCGAGAGAAGATGAAAAATTCTTCGCCACCGGTCAGAAACGATTCCTGATGCACGGGGTAACGTTCGTCCATTCGGACGACCTTCACGGTCTCAGCTGGGCAGATCTGAAGAAGATCATCAAGAGTTCCAAGGTGAGGTTGCTGGAGAAGGTGTACTTCGAATCTGTTAGTGAGCTCGAAAGTTTTAACGAGTTCGGTCAGCTTTCGGATCGAGTCTACGTGAGAGCGGTGAAAGTGTTCGCAGACGGTTCAATCGGAGCCAGAACCGCGTGGCTGAGCGTTCCGTACGCCGACGATACTGCAAACTACGGAATGAAATTGCTCAACGAAGAACAGCTCGAAAAGTTCGCAACCCTGTGTGACGAAAAAAATGTTCAGTTGTGCGTCCATGCGATTGGAGACGAAGCGGTCCATATGGTAGCGACTGTCTTCAGCAGGCATCCGAACCACAGGGTCATACACGCTCAACTGGTGAAAGAACAAGATCTTTCGATGTTGAAGGACAGCTTTTTCTCCATTCAACCACATTTCGCCATCGAGGATCGTAGCCTCATGGAGTCTGCCCTGCCGAAAGATCTGAAGGCGTTGCGTTATCCGTTCTTGTTGCTGCTGCAGCGTGGTTTCAAGATTGCCTTTTCGACCGATGCCCCCGTCTCACCGGAAGATCCAAAGTACGTCATCGAAGCTGCTCTGAAGCTCGGCTTCACAAAAAGGCAAGTCGTAGAACTCTACACGATAGCGGGTGCAAGGATGGCAGGGTTGAAGAACCTTGGAGAGATCAGGACGAACTTCCTGGCGGACTTCTGCCTGTACGAGAGAGAGCCTCTTCTGTTCGACGAAGACCCCGTTGCGGTTTACGTGGCGGGAGAACTGGTGCATCAAAAATAAAATGGAGCAGGCGGTGGGACTCGAACCCACACCCTCCGCCTTACCAAGGCGGCGCTCCACCGCTTGAAGCTACGCCTGCACCATTTCGAGTATACCAAAAACCCTTCGCAGGTTCAAGTATACCCGGCCCACTCGTTTTTCTTTAAGACTCTTTTGGAAGACCTCAGATGCGATAAACATGCACTATGCTCAAAGCTACCCGCACAGAACACAATCTGGACAGTTGAGACAAGAGTGTTGTTTAGTATTACTAACAGAGTAAGAATATAACATACCCAATTGTACTTGATTTTCACCTATAATTTAAGAATTCCTTCACAGAGATTAAAAGTATTACCAGTTTAATATGAGTGGAAATCGTCGTATGGGGGTATATCTGAAGTTATATTTTCAAATCAAGCTATGGACAATAAAAAGTTCCTTGTAATAGCCAAAATCGATTCTGTGCTGGCACAAATTGTGTTTACATTGTTTAGAGACTCGCTTGAAGTCGTTCAAGATGCCGAGGTTGCCCTGAGATTGTTGCAGAGAAATCACACAGATTATGATCTTGTGCTGATCGACGGTAAGACATTGCCGCGTTCGGAAACAATACAGTTCGCAAGATCGGTTCGTGAAAACATCTCTCCCGTTTTCCCCGGCATGGTGGTGGTCCAATTCTCCTTCGACTTGGAATTGATCAAGGCCGGTATCGACGCTTGCATGGATGAAGACACGATCTTCGATCTCATTGTGTTCGACAGTAATGGTTCGATGAAGCAGCTTGCCCTCGTCATCAATTTCATGGCAGACCTTCTGAAGAACAAGGATTCGAACCTCCACCGTCACTCGACCAGAGTGAAGACTTTCACGCAAATTCTTGTGGCCCTCTGTGTTGAGGAAGGAATCTTACCACTATCTAAGGCGTATCACACTACGATTGCCAGCTATTTCCACGACTTTGGAAAACTGTTGATCTGCGAATCGATCCTCAACAAACCTTCGAAGTTGTCCGAAGAGGAATTCTCCGTCATGAAAACGCACACCAGTCTGGGTGTCAAGGTTCTTGAGAATCTCAGCAAAATTTTCGCGCAGAACAACTTCGTGAACGTTCTGTTCAACGTTATGAAGTACCATCACGAGCGTTTCGACGCGAGAGGATATCCCGAAGGTTTGAGAGCCGAGCAGATACCGCTCGAGGCGAGGATAGTTGCCATCGCAGACGTGCTCGAAGCTTTGACAACCGACAGACCATACAGGAACGCTTACAGTTTCGAGGAAGCTCTCAACATCATGACCGAAGAACAAGAGCATTTCGATCCGAAGCTGCTTCAGCTGTTCATCGAAAACGCGGAACTGTTTAGAGATTAAGCCTCACACAAAACGAATCCGATACCAGTCCAGTAGAGGCCTCACACCTTCCAGAACGACCCTCTTACCACACAGTGTGGTTTGAACGCTTTCCGTTTCGCTGGCTTCTTCGAAATCTCTCTCGTCGAAACAGTTATCCATTTCGTAGACGATTCCTTTCACACCGTCCAATTTTTTATGCTCGAGCACATTCCCATCGGGCGAAAGGATCAAAACGTAGTAGCCGTCAGGAAGGCTGTTCTTCAACTGACATATCGTCATTCCATCGCTGGCGAACTTTCCTGAGACCTTAACGGCCACGGGAAGCGTTCGCGCCGAGGCAAACACCTCCGACAGCGGTGCAAACTTTCTGTCAAACTCAACCTTCCACGGGCTCAAGGCGAATCCAAAAGCCTTCATCTCCAGTTCGGTGATGTCCATTTCGTCGTAAGATATCTTCTGCCTGTTCTCAACACGTTTTCCAAAGACCTTGGCTGCGACCTGACTCAGCTCCTGATCGAACCCCTTTTGAACCGCTTCGAAATCTTCCATCGCGGCCGCTCTGCTTTCGTACATCTCGTCGAAAGCTCCAGCCCACACCAGTTTCTGAACCGTTGAAAGAGGAAGTTTCGTCTTCTCGATGAAATCCTTCAGATCGTTGAGGGGCGACATCTGTCTGCACGTGCGCGCGATGGATTCGCTCACTCCGTTCACGGTTTCCAGTGGCAAATGGAAGGTTTTCTCGTCGGTGCGGACCTGGTTCACAGAAGGTGGTAGAACGCGATAACCCATGGATCGGAGCTCCTGCACTGCGAGAAAGATTTTGTACTGGTCCGAGGAATGCTCACGGATGTAAATTTCAAAGAACTCCCTCGGCCAGTGTGTTTTCAAATACGCCAGCTCGTAACTGAGATGCGCGTACGCCACGCTGTGAGATTTGTTGAACGCGTAAGAAGCGAACTTGACAAGGATATCGCAGAGCCTGTCGACGAATTCAGGTGCATAACCCTTTTCTCGAAGCCTATCTTTGAATTTGTTCATCGCAGATTGAATGATCTTAGGATCCTTTTCGGAGATCGCCTTTCTGAAAAGATCGGCTTCCACAGCACTGAAACCCGCAAAATCCATCGCAAGCCTCATCACCTGCTCCTGATAGACGATCACTCCGCGAGTCTCCGGGAAGAAGTCGTGATCTAATTTCATACGCCCACGCTTTTTCATCGCGTACGTTTTTTCAAGTCCAGCGCTGAGCGGGCCAGGTCTGTTCATGGCGAGCAAGATCGAAAGTTCGTCCAAATTGGTTGGCCTGATCGTTCTGCACAAACTCCTCGCGGTCCTCGATTCGAGCTGGAATATCCCGCATGTTCTTCCTCTGCTCAGCATTTCGTACGATTCAGGATCTTCAGTCTTGACTGTGCTCACACCGACACGTTTTTTGATCCTGTCCAGAACAGTTAGAGTTCTCAGCCCGAGCAGGTCTATCTTCACCACACCAACGTGCTGCAGAGAATCCATGTCGTATTCAACGATCGGTTCTTCCGCGGAGGGCACCAGGGGCAGATTCAGCGGCTCGGCCGCCACGATGATGCCCGCCGCATGAACGCTCCTTCTGAGAGGCAGGCCAACCAGGTACTTCAGCACGTTCGGATTCGGCTTCAAATTGAGCCTTGAAGCTTCGCTGGTGAGATTTTTCTCAGTCAGTGTGACGAACGTTGAGATCTGTGCGAAGTAGGGAAAGGATCGCTTCAAGAGGTTCAGTAATTGTTCTCTCTGCTCATCGGCCACGTCGATGTCGATGTCGGGCAGTTCGGTGCGCCCCTCGTGCAAGAACCGTTCGAACATCAGATCGTGTGCGATCGGATCGATGGACGTTATGCCGAGCAGGTAAGCCAAAAGGCTCGCCACAGCGCTGCCTCTGCCCGGTCCGATCAAAATCTGGTTTTCTCTCGCGATGTCGACGATGCGCTTCACGGTGAAAAAGTAAGGCTCAAAGCCAAGCTTTTTCACCAGCTCTATCTCCCTCGAAAGTCTCATCTTTCGATCTTCCCGAACACGACGCAGAAGTTCGTCCAGCCAACCCGCTTGAGGGGATAAAAGTTTGTGAGAAACCTTCAATTCGTACGCGCTCGCACCGAGCGCGGCGGCAGGATCGGTGAGAACATCGGGAAGATCTCCAGGTCCCTGCGGTTCTGCACCGACCAGACGCGCCATGAAAAAATGTGCATCGTAAAGCGAGCGGTCCAGATAGTAGATGAGCTTCACATCGTCGAGCCGTAAGAAATTCAATTCAGGTTCACGGTTTACGTTGTACGATTTCACCAGTTCTTCGAATTCTTCACGATCACGCGCGTAATAGATCTTCCCATTCATTCTGAGACCGTGAACAGGGATGAGTCCGCTTTGCCCGCACAGAACGTTGAAAAGAACGGCGGCATGAAAATTGTTGTCTGCCAGAAGCAGAGACTTCAAACCTTTCTCCTTCGCGAACTCAGCGAGCTGTTCGAGCCTAACCACAGAGCCATCGAACGAATAAGGTGAAACGATGCAGGGAATCATCTCAGCGACTCCTCGTACAGACGTCTTAACGCGGCCTTGAAATCCTCAGGAAGCGGGGCGATGAACTTCATACGCTCACCCGTTCTCGGATGTGCAAACTGCAGAATCGAAGCATGCAGCATCTGCCTATCGATGGGTATGGGATCGGTTCTACCGTACAGTTTATCACCCAGTATCGGATGGCTTATGTATTTCATGTGAACCCTTATCTGGTGCGTTCGACCTGTCTTAGGATACGCAGCAACGAGTGATGCGAGATTACCAAAACTCCTCAGCACTCTGTACTGAGTCAGTGCGACTCTACCTTCCTTAGCCACGGTCATCTTCACCCTCAGAGTTGGATGGCGAGCAACGTTGATCTGTATCTCGCCTTCGCTCTTCTCTGGTCTGCCCTGAATCAGGGCCAGGTACATCTTGAACACTTCCCTGTTTTTGAACTGCTGTGACAAAGATCTGTGAGCAAGATCGTTCTTTGCAACCACCATGACCCCGGAAGTGTCTTTGTCCAGTCTGTGAACGATGCCGGGTCTGAGCTCTCCACCTATGCCCTGAAGGTCTTTGCAGTGGTACAGCAACGCGTTGACGAGAGTACCGCTCGTGTGTGAAGGAATAGGATGAACGATCATCCCCGCAGGTTTGTTCACAACGATGATGTCCTGATCCTCGTAAAGAATCCCGAGTTCTATGGGTTCTGGAAGAATTTCCAGCTGTTTGGGGGCTGGACGGTCCGGAAGCGTGATCTCGTCGTTTGGTTTGACCCTGTAACTGGGTTTTTCTATCCTGCCATTGACCCTTATCTGGCCTTCTTTTATAAGTTTTTGAAGGAAGGAACGTGAAACAACCTTTGGCAATCGAGAAAGAAGGAAAAGATCGAGCCTCTGCCCCGTTTCATTCTTGCCCACCTTTATCGTCAAGAGGTTCCTCACCTCTCAAGAGGCTCACGAGAACCAATATTCCACCAACGCTTATGAAGAAATCTGCCACGTTGAAGACCGCAGGAAAATACCTGACGTTTATGAAATCCACGACGTATCCGAGTCTGAACCTGTCTATCACGTTACCGATCGCGCCACCGACGATCATCTGTAAACCGATCTTCGTCAATGCCGAACATTTGACAAAACTTGGAACCAGCGACAGAAAAAACGTGGCGAAGAACGTCACCCAGAGTACCCATGGAGATCTCGCAAACATGCCGAACGCTATTCCGGTGTTCTTGGTGTAACTCAGCCAGACGAAACCCGGAACAACGAAAGTTGGTACAATCAGGAATCGCTCAACCAGCATCTTTGTCAGCTGATCCACCAAGATCACGAAAGTGATCCAGAACATCACATCACCCTCTGATAGAAGAAGGGACTGACAATTCTCAAACCCAGTTCGTTGTAGTTGAAGATGCGCTCGGTACTTCCCACGAACAGTATACCCCCGATCCTCAGAGCTTTCGCAAAGTTTTGATAAAGCTGCGCCTTGGCACTCTCCTCGAAGTAGATGACCACGTTCCTGCAGATTATCAGATCGAGGCCCTGCGGGAAGGGATCTTGAAGCATGTTGTGCTTCTGGAAAGTCACACGTTTCTTCACCACATCCTTGATTCTGTAAAAACCATCGACGATTTCGAAGTACTTATCGATGTATGATTTTGGCGTACTGATCATGGACCGTGGCTCGTACACACCGTTTTTGGCCTCCTGAAGCGCCTTGTCATCTATGTCTGTAGCCAGTACGTACGCGCCAGCAGGTGCGTTCAATTCTTCAAGCAAAATCGCAAGCGAGTAAGGTTCTTCGCCGCTAGCGCAGCCCGCACTCCAGGATTTGAAGCGCGATCTAGATAGAGATAGCAGTTCGGGGAGATATTTGTCTCTCAGTTCCCACCATTTCTCTGGATTTCTGAAGAACTCCGTCACGTTGATCGTCAACTTGTCGAGGAACTCTTCCTTAACGGCGCTGTTGGTCAGCAAAAGGTTCAGATACTCCTTGTAGGAGGATAATCTGTACTTTCTTATCAGTATTTCTATCCTGCGTTTCATACGGTGTGGTTTGTAACCGCTCAGATCGAGCCCGAAGTGCCTGTGAACTTCTTTAACGAACCACTGGAACTCTTCCATGGGCAATTCACCAGACGATTGGGAAAGAAAATCCTGCATACCACCGCTCCTTCTGTAGTTTCATAACGACAGCGATCTGACCCAATTTTATCCTCGCTTCGAGACCGTTGGTCCCGAGGAGGAACCATTCTTCATCTTTGACCCAGCCCATGGAAATTGAAAAGGCCTGATCCAGATACTGACCGATCAGATAAACGTTCTTCCGCTCGACAGCGAACCGGAAACCATTACCGGGGATGACGAAAAACATGAACGGATCGAAGAAAACTCCCGCACCATATCCTCGGCTCGAGACGAAACCACCCACCTGCACCGAGCCGATCGGAAAAGTGAAACCCAAATGGTGTTGCCCTTCTGAATCTATACATGCGTTGAAGAAAGGCGTCTTGAAGAACAGCGCGTTTTCAGAACCCAACGTGACACCCAAGCCACCATCGAAAGCCCAGGCAACCAGTGAATAACTGTGAAAATCGATGTTCGAAAAAACGGTTTGAACCAGATGCGGAGCGTTGAAACGAACACCACCTGGTTCCAGATTGACGTTGAGATATTTCAAATTTTCGAGAGGTGAACTGATGGGCAAAAACCAGTTCCCCTCCAGTTTTACACCGAGGGGAACGTCCAACAAAGCACTGACGCGCCAGAATTCGACACGCGGCACTATCCTTATCCCAAAATATGCATCGCTACCCAGCGTGTATTCCAGATTGATCGTCGCCGCGAAAACCATTAAGGTCAGGAAAAGTACGAACGCGGTGTAGAGTTTCATTGGCCAAGCTGTGACAAAATGGCCTCCATCTCAGCATCGTCCATCTCGAAGTTCGAAAACACTTCCTGCACGTCGTCCATGTCCTCAAGGGCGTTCAAAAGCGCGAGCAGTCTTTCTGCATCCTTACCCGTGACGCGTACTGTACTCTTCGGTACGTACTCTATGTTCGCCTCGACCTTGTAACCGTTCGCTTCGAGCGCATCTTTTATCTTCATGACGTCTTCGGGACTCGAAACGATCCTCACAGGATCCTCCTGGTCTTTTATATCCTCGGCTCCAGCGTCGATCGCGAGCATCATCAACTCTTCAATGTTCGCAATCTGTTCCCTCGACACCTGTACGACACCTTTTCTCTCGAACACCCAGCCCACCGAACCAGGCTCCGCCAGACTACCTCCATGTCTGCTCAGAACGTGCCTGAGTTCCTGCGCAGTTCTGTTCTTGTTGTCTGTCAGCGTTCTGATGTACAGCGCTACCCCACCTGGTGCATAGGCCTCGTAAATGATTTCTTGGAATTCCGCGCCCTCTATTTCTCCCGTGCCCCTCTTGATGGCCCTTTCGATGTTCTCTTTCGGCATGCTGGCTGCCTTGGCCCTTTCGATGGCTGCCCTCAGGCGCGGGTTGGTGTCCGGGTTCCCTCCTCCTTCACGTGCGGCGACGATCAGCTCACGTATGAGTTTCGTGAACAACTGGGATCTCTTCGCATCCTGGGCCATTTTCTTGTGCTTTATGTTCGCCCATTTGTTGTGACCAGACATGTTCCAACCTCCCGTCCTTTCAGTCTCGTCTCAAGTATTTTACCACCAACATCGTGGAATCGTCATGCTGGGGTGCTTCCCTGCAAAAACGCTTCAGCTCGTTTTGAAGTCTGGTTATGATTTCACTCGCAGACACTTCTCTCGAACTTTTCACAACTGACATCAGCCTTTCCAGACCAAACTCTTCTCCAGTTTCGTTCCTCGCCTCCGTGACACCGTCAGTATAAATCAGGAGCGCATCACCTGGGTGCAAATCGATCTCGACTTCTCTGTAATACACGTCTTTCATGATACCCATGGGAAGCTCATGAGCCTCCATGAGGGAAACCTCATCACTGTGCATCAACAAGATGGGATTGTGACCTGCGTTTATCACGCTGACTTTTCCATCTCTGTGAAGGCACATGAGCACGATCGTCACGAACCTGTCTTCCGACAGATCGTCGCACAGGACGTTGTTCAATTCGCTCGCCAGATGGGAAAGCTCGGAAGAGTTCTTCGCGAGTACCCTCAGCGTGCTCCTCAAAGACGTCATGAGCAGAGCCGCAGGAATACCTTTGCCAGAAATATCGGCGACGGTAACGAGGATGCATCCCCTCACCGGAATCACGTCGTAGTAATCTCCTCCAACTTGCACCGCAGGAGTCATGCTCGCGGCGATGTCGAAATGCTCCAAACTGGGCAATTGCCTTGGCAGAAGGTTCATTTGAATACGCCTGGCGATCTCGAGCTGCTCCCTGATCCTCTGTCTCTCGATCTCTCTCCACAAACGCGTGTACCTTTCACAAGTCGCTGCAAGCTGGAATGCCGCGGCTTCGAGTATCTTCCTGTCTGCAGCGGTGAAAATGCCACTCTCTTTCTCGATCAAGGTTATGCGTCCCCAGCTGGTTCCTCCACTCCTTACAGGAACGGAGAGCAGATTCTTGACTTTCATCCCGTGATCAGGTTCTATCAGCACAACGCCCTCGAGAGTATCGAGCAGATCCTTGGCCACGGGGATCGAATCGATCTGATCGTAACTTTTTTCGTAATCTATCTTCTTTCCAAGCACCGTCAGCTCCACAACGATCGCTTTGAACGGTACGGTCTGTCTGAGCACGTCGCTCAAGGTTTCGAAGATCTCTGATGGATCCACAACGTTCGCAAAAATGTTGTTCAGTTCGAAGAGCGTGGCTATTTCCTGATAGGTTCTGGTCAATTCCTCCAAGTGCTCGTTCAAAAGACCCGTGTATTCTTGACGGAGTGTTTTCATCTGGTCCAGCGCCTGCTGTAGAAGTTTCAGCACTTCTCTTCTGTCGATCGCCCCATTTTCCGAGAACATCTTTGCGAACTTGCTCAGCTTCTCGTAGACGACTTCGAAGCTATCGGGCACACCCCGTCACTCTCCGCACTTCCTCGATGAGCTTGACGGGACTGAACGGCTTGGTGAGAAAACCGTTCGCACCGCTCTGCAACGCCGTCCTGGCGTCGTCCTCCCCACCCTTGGCAGTAAGCACGATCACGGGTACGTTCGAAAGTTCGGGATCGGTGCGCATACGCTTCAGCACCTCAAAACCGTTCAGGCGAGGCATCATGATGTCGAGTATCACAAGGTCCGGCTTGGCAGATGCCATCTTCTCGAGGGCTTCCACCCCATCACGCGCCTCCTCGACAATGAAACCTTCTTTGGTCAAGTTGAAGCCCACGATCTTTCTCAGCACATCGGAATCATCCACAACCAGCACTCTGCAGCTCAACGTTTCGCCCCCAATAACTCACTCAGTTCGATGTCACCACACATCGCCTCGAGCCTTTGAACGAGTACCATCTGGCATTCTTTCACGAAGAGCGATTCGTACAGATACTTCGCTTTAACAAGGTTCCCTCTGTCTTGATAATACACTATAGCAATAAATCTGCCAAGTTTTTTAAAGTGAACATCTTTGAAAAAGTCCCCCACCGCTCCAGACTTATCCTTCTCGGGGATGGAAATGCGATTCTGAGAATCGAAGCGAGCGAGGTCAACACAGTCTGATGGCACAAAGATTTTGAAGAGATAACCTGTCACAAGTTTGTTGATGTCTAGGTCCGTCCACCACAATTGTGCCGGCCACAGACCTTCCACAGCAGTTTTCTGAAGTCGCTGGAGCAGATCTGCTTCGTATTGCTGCACACGAACCCTGACGTAAAGTGCCAGATCGAAAACTCCTGTGGGTGTGGGATCGAGAAAAGAGATCCTCGGCTTTTTGTGAAAACCCTGGCTGAATTCGAGAGCCGTGCCGGCCCTTCTGAGGTTCCTCTCTATGGCGCTTGAAGTATCGATAGCGGAAAGAAAACGCATCAAACCCATCTTCTTGTATCTGAGAACGACATACACCACGATCACCCGCAGAACGATTTGTCCGCTCGATTATACTATGTTTGGAGGCGAAAACTTGTACTACAAAGTTTCGAGGGACCCCATCCACTCGGAGATATTCCTTTACCCGCTCGAACTGCTCGCGGTCGACACGAGACCCGTGCAGAGGCTCAGGCAACTCTCTCAGCTCGTGGGAGCCGAATGGGTTTATCCCGGTGCGAGTCACACGCGTTTCGCGCACTCGCTCGGTGTGATGCACATCGCCGGGCTGTACGCAGAAAGACTGTTCCAGGAACACGCGAAGAGGAGAATAATAAGGCTCGCCGGCCTACTGCACGACGTTGGTCATGGTCCCTTCAGTCACCAGTTCGACGACGTGGTCTACCGCAGGATGGGTTTGCAGGACGGTCACGATGAACACAGAGAAAGAATCCTGCTGGAACTGATGCCGATAGAGATGTTCAAAGCTTACGAGAAAATATCAGAACCCAGGAAGAAAGAAGCCATCAGGAGGGACCTTCAGCAGACTATGGGTATCGAGGATGTGACCGTCGAGAGTTTGAGGATGCTCATGCAACAAGTGAACGAAGTCTTCAAAGGTGAAGAAAAGGGTGCTGCAGAGTTCAACGTGGTCCAAGGGCCACTAGGCGCGGATAGACTGGATTTCCTGTTGCGGGATTCTTACTACAGCGGTACGACCCATTTCGGCGTGGGAGCGGTGGACAGGATTATCAGAAATTCTTATTTGAAAACGAAGGATTCAAAACCCATCCTCTGTTACCACGTGAAAGTGCTAGATCAGATCTACACGAGCCTGTTTGGAAGATTCATGATGTACAAGAACGTTTATTTCCACAAAACTTCAAGAGCCGCAGACTTGATGATACAGGAGATTCTGTCGCTCGTTTACAAACCCCTCAGGTTCGCTGAGAGAGTGAACGATCTTGAAAAGTTCCTCGATCTGACAGACCAAGCCCTTTTCGCAGAGATAAAATTCGAAGCCAAGAAAATATTCGAAAAATATCGAGTCAACGATGAGAACGAGCTGGAAAGTTCCGATCTGGACGAGGACGAGTACAACCTCATCGAGGCGTACAAGATTCTGCGAAGGCTGGAAACCAGGGACTTATGGAAACTCATCGTGGAGATCAGTTTCACCGCTGAAGGTGCGGATCCCTACGTGATGAGCGTCGGAATCGTTGCAGACACTCTGCAGAAGATAAGATTGAGGCTCGAAAAACTCGTCGATTCGAAGGAGGTACCCGACGAAGACCGCAGGATGTTGAGGAAGTTGCTCGACGACTTTGAGGTTGTGTTCAAATCCGACACACCGTACAAGCTGTCTCTCGTGCACCCGCAGGAATTCATCAACAGCAACGTTTTTCTGTACGAGCCCCAGACTGACACCGTGATCTCTCTCGAAGATTACGTGAAGAACTATCCAGCGTACAAACTTCTGGCAAGCAATTTGGTTCAGATCGTGCGCGTCTACGTTACCGAGGACGTCAGGGACCTGCTGACCAGATACAGCATCGTGCCGAATGTGAAACTTCAACTCACGACACGCTGGTGAATCAACCCAGATATTCTGGCCCTTCACTTTTAGCCGAATCGGGCAAGACCCTCTTCAAAGCAGCGATTGCCACCTCGAGCTGTGAATCATCGGGTCGGGCGGTCGTCAACTTTTGGAAGAACAAACCCGGATAGGAGAGAATTTTCAAGAGTCTTGGTCCTTTCGCCGAGATCCGAAGAAATTCATAAGCGAAACCCGCAGTCAGAGGAAGAAAAACCAGCCTGCTGAAGAACCTCCAGACGAGGCTCTTTGAAGCGAGAGGACTGACCAGGGAAAGTATTACAACGGAGAAGAACAGGAATATCATCACAAAGCTGGTACCACAGCGAGGATGGATGGTGCTGTATTTTTTGATTTTCTGCAGTTGGAGCTGTTCACCGTTTTCGTAAGCGTTGATCACCATGTGTTCGGCTCCATGGTACTGGAAGATCCTCTTCACATCTGGAAAGAAGGATATGATCCACACGTAGAGCACAAAGAGGATCAACCGTAAGATTCCCTCAACGATGGCAAAGGCGATTTCGTTCTTCCTTAAGAAGCTGAAGAGCCCGGTGATCCACATCGGTAAAACGACGAACAGACCCAGTGCAAGAGCGAACGCAAACACTGTGGTCCAGAAGAGTTCGGACTTCTTGATCTTCTCGCCGCTGCTCAGCTCAGCGGATCTGTTCAAAGCTTTGATACCGAAGTAAAGGGAAAAGTACAAACTCACAAACCCTCTCAAAAAAGGTACTCTGAACAGTTTGTTTGCGGTCACGGAACTTTCCGACAGGTCTTCCACCACGATGTTTCCATCTTTATCCCTGACGGCCATGGACACTCTGTTTCCAAGCATCAGCACACCCTCGATGATCGCCTGTCCACCGATCCTCACAGCACTGCCTCCTTCAGCACGATGGAAGCTTGACGATGAACTCACTTCCTTTGCCTATCTCGCTCACCAATTCAATGCTACCACCCATCGCCTTGACCAACTTGTCCACCAGAGCAAGGCCCAGTCCATAACCTGGAGTGGATCGGGAGCGGTCAGATTTGTAGAATCTCTGAAAGATCTTCTTCCTCTCCGATTCGTCTATACCGATGCCAAAATCTTTCACGCTGGCCCAACCATCACCGCAGCGTAAGACAACTCTCTTTTCCTGCGTTGAAAACTTCACCGCGTTTTCCACGAGAGCTTTCAAAACGATTTGAAGTACCCTCAGATCCGCACAACCGTATCCTTCGCCTTCAACTTCGAAGACGAAATCTCTGAACTGCTTTGAAAATTCTTCAGCTTCTTCTTGAAGAAACTTTCGCAGGTCCATTTTGACGATCTCCACTTTTGTAACCGGCTTCGAAAGAGTGAGTAGATTTTCCGTGAGGTTCGTGAGCTGCTGGGCCGTCTCCTTGATCGTTCGCGCCGACTCGATGACGATCTCACCGTTCGTAGGGAATTTCTCTATCAGTTCCGCATAACCTTGTATGCTCGTCAAAGGTGTCCTCAGTTCGTGTGAGACGTCGTTGACAAAATCGTTCTGCATTTCAAAGCCGAGCTGGAGTCTGTTCAGCATTTCGTTGATAGTCCTGGCAAGCTCGGAAACCTCGTCTGTTCCTCCAGGATCGTAAACGCGCTTGGTCAGATCCGACGCGTTTATGTTTCTCAGTTCCTCAGTGATCCTTTTCATCGGGGCGAGAGATCTGTTCACAAAATAATGCCCCAGGAGGAAAGAAAACAGAGAGAAAACCATCCAGAGGACCAAAAACATGCGTGCCAGAAGCTTTAAAAAATCTCCCATTCCGCCGGCCGGAGAGAGCAGATACACTTCGTTCTGTCCAACTAAGGTCTGGACCAGCAGTTTCACGACGAGGTACTCGGTGTTGCCGAGTTTCAAATAAGTGGGTTTCTTGGTCGCAAGAACGTGCGACAAGAACTTCCTGTAATTTTCGTGCTCTGTGTCTATCGTCCCAAGGATGACCTCACCGGAAGAGTCGATGATGACCAAGCCGGCTGGCAGACCTGATCTTGGCACACCCATCATGGGTCTGCGCAGGTAAGCCGTGACAGCCTGCCTCAGTAGCTCCACCGAACGGGATATGTGTACCTGCTTCGTCGCGTTGTAAGCGAGCAACAATCCCAGCCCGAGCACCAGGGAAAACAGAATCGTTTGAGTTATCGTCAATCTCCATTTAAGCGTCGAGAACATACCCAACGCCCCTCACTGTCTTCAAGAACTTTGCGGCTTCCCCGAGCTTATCCCTGATGTATTTCACGTACACATCGACCACGTTACGGCTGATGTTTTCTGAATCTCCCCAGACCCTTTCGAGCAACTCTTCCCTGCTGACCGCCGTACCCCTTTTCTCACAGAGTATTTCCAATATTGCGGATTCTCTGTCCGAAAGACTCACCTCTTTTCCGCCGATGTAACGCAGTTTTCTCAGCCTTGGGAAGAATTCAACATCGCCTATTTGGAACCTGTCTCTCTTTCTCACCCTCTTCGCCACACTCTCAACCCGCGCGAGTAGCTCGTCCAGATGAAAAGGTTTCGGAACGTAATCGTCCGCCCCCTTCTTGAGCCCCTTTATTCTGTTCTCGACTTCACCACGTGCGGTGAGCACCACGACTCCAACTTCGTCATCGATCGACCTGATTCTTTCGAGCACTTCGAATCCGTCCATTCCAGGCAACATGAGATCCAGAATGACCACGGCAGGATCGAACAACTGAAAAGTCTGCCAGGCTTCCTCTCCATCCCTGGCGATCCTGACCTCATAACCGTGGCTCTCGAACAGTATCTGCAACAGGCGCGATATTTTCTGGTCATCCTCAACGATCAGCAAGCGAATGGTTCATCAACTCCTTGTAGCGCTCCAGCACCTTGACAGCATAGGAACTTCTCGAGTTTCCACCGTTGTAGGCCTCCAGTGCTTTGAGTATGTTTCCGTTGTTTCTTTCGAGATGGTACTTGAGGTAGAGCGCCCCGAACTCTACGTTCAGCCGGTGATCCCACAGCAACCTCACCCAACCATCTTCAGGCTCGTTCAAGTTGTAAATTTTGCAGACAAAACGTGCGGTCTCCGGTTTTATCTGGGTTAAGCCAAGCTCGCCGTGCATTCCCACCACGTTTCTGAACTCGCTCTCCGCGAGTATGAGTGCGATCATCAAAAGGTGATCTATTCCCAAGCGGTTGCTCACATCGACGATCGCTTCATAAAGGCTCGTCACATAGGCTTCGTCGGTGGTCAATCCGTGCTTCGATCTTGTTTCCACAACGAGATCTGTGAACCAGTCAGGCACTCCTTGCGAAAGCAACAAGGTCACCTGCACGGGGAGAAATATGACCAACAACTTCAGAATTTTCACTTTCTGCGCAACCTCCGTTTCTGATATAATCTGGTTTGGTGAACCGCATGGAAGCGCTCTACAGAAAATACAGGCCGAAGAGCTTCTCCGAGGTTATAGACCAGCTTCAGGCCAAACTGGTTCTCCAGAATGCTATTTTAACCGATCGCGTGTCACACGCTTACATCTTTTCTGGCCCGCGGGGAAGCGGGAAGACCACCCTTGCGAGGATACTGGCAAAGGCCTTGAACTGCCCGAACCGCAAAGGTTATGAACCATGCTGCGTTTGCGATAGCTGCATTTCGATCGACAAAGGAAGCCATCCGGATGTGCTCGAGCTTGATGCCGCCTCGAACCGCGGTATAGACGAAATAAGAAGGATCAGGGACGCCGTGGTGTTCAAACCCATGATGGGATCGTACAAAGTTTACATAATAGATGAGTTCCACATGCTCACAAGGGAAGCCTTCAACGCCTTGTTGAAAACTCTCGAAGAACCCCCGAAAGGTGTTGTGTTCGTACTCGCAACGACCAATTTGGAAAGAGTTCCACCAACGATCGTTTCGAGATGCCAGGTGATAGAATTCAAAAGCTTCAGAGAATCGGACATTCTGCAGCATCTCACCCGCGTCGCTGCGCAGGAAAAAATCGATGCAGATCGAGAAGCCCTCGCCCTCATCGCGAAACGCGCCTCGGGTGGCATGCGGGATGCATTGACTTTGCTGGAACAGGTATCGAGCTACGCTTTTGGCGAGAAGATCACGGTTGAAACGGTGGAACGAGCCCTGGGGCTCGCACCAGCTAGGACTGTGAGAGAATACCTTCAAGCGCTCATGAGCGGTGATGTAAAGAATGCGACCGACATAATCGAGAGAGTGTACGAGGATGGCTTCGACATCGACCAATTCGTCCAGCTCTGTCTGGAACAGCTGGAAGAAACGATCGCGGCAGATCCTTCGGTTGAAACTATCGCCTTAGCGAGAGACCTGATGAACATGGCCAGTGAGTTGAGACTCTTCGAGAACAAGAGAATAGCGTGCAAACTGCTCTCGATGGACATCGCGATGAAGAGAAGTGCGAAAGCCAAAGCAGTGGAGTCCGTCGAAAAAACAGAAGCCCAGGAGCGAATAGAGCAGACACAGAAAGTGGAACAACAATCCCAGCAGAGCGAGACGGTGGATATCTCCAAGGTCTTGGAATATCTGAAGGAACATGGCGATATGGCCATGTATGTGGCACTCGTCCAAGCCAAGGTTTCTAAAAAAGACAACAGAATAGAGATATCGTTCCTACCTTCACAGAGATTTCAGTACGAATACTTGAGAGAAAAACTGTTCGAACTGGAGTACCTCTTCAAAACTCAACTCAAATCCAATGTGGAGGTCGAACTCAAACTCGATGAAGAGCGCGAAAGGCAGTTGCTTGAAAAGCTGCAGAAAATGTTTCCGGGCAGGATCAGGATAGAGGAGTGATGGGGTTGAAAAAGATCAAGGGCTTTGGTGGAAGGAGTTATGGTCCCAAGGGAGAATCGAAAGATTTGAGTCTGGCTTCTATTCAGAAAATGCAAGAAGAGATGGCGAAGAAGGTTCAGGAACTCGAAGCGAGTTTCGGCCAGATGGAAGTTACCGCAACGGCCGGCGGAGGCGCGGTCAGGGTGACCGCCGCGTGTGATTATCGAATCTTGTCGATCGAGTACGACGACGAACTGCTGCAGGATAAGGAGATGTTCAACGATCTGATCATCGCCGCAGTCAACGAGGCTCTTCGAGAAATTCAGAAGCGAAGGGACGAAGAGATGGCGAAGCTCGTCCAGGGCGGACTGAGTTTGTGAATTTTTACACAATCTTGTCTTTTTCTCAATTGAGAAGCAGTATCATATAAGGTGAACTTTCAAACGAAAGGAGGTTTTCAGAGATGCGAGTTGCGATTAACGGTTTTGGCAGGATCGGCAGGTTGGTATTGAGAGAGATTCTCAAAAGGAAGTCTTCCGAGA
Source organism: Thermotoga sp. Ku-13t (assembly GCF_011057685.1). Classification (NCBI taxonomy): domain Bacteria; kingdom Thermotogati; phylum Thermotogota; class Thermotogae; order Thermotogales; family Thermotogaceae; genus Thermotoga; species Thermotoga sp. Ku-13t. Next base: position 711,488 of record NZ_LNFY01000001.1, read on the forward strand.
TCGAGGTTGTTGCCATCAACGATATCACAGATGCCGCCACTCTTGCCCATCTGTTCAAGTACGACTCGGTGCACAAGATCTACCCGGGTGAAGTTCGCGCGGAAGAAAATGCTATCGTTATCGACGGCAAGAGCTACAAAGTTCTCAGTGAGAAGGATCCCGCCAAGCTTCCCTGGAAGGATCTCGGTGTCGACGTCGTCATTGAGTCTTCCGGTGTTTTCACCGATCGTGAAAAGGCAGCTCTTCACCTGCAGGCAGGTGCGAAGAAAGTAGTCATAACTGCTCCCGCAAAAGGTGAAGACATCACGGTGGTCATCGGGTGCAACGAGGACAAGCTCACCCGTGAACATACCATCATCTCCTGCGCTTCCTGTACGACCAACTCCATCGCACCAATAATAAAAGTGCTCCACGAGAAGTTCAACATCGAAACCGGGTTCCTCACGACGGTGCACGCCTACACAAACGATCAGAGAGTGCTCGATCTTCCTCACAGGGATTTGAGGAGAGCAAGGGCAGCAGCACTGAACATCATTCCCACAACCACGGGAGCCGCGAAGGCTGTGGCACTTGTTGTTCCCGAATTGAAAGGTAAACTCGACGGAGTTGCTCTGAGAGTTCCAGTTCCAGATGGATCCATATCTGACTTCGTCGCCGTTGTGAGCAAAGAAACGACGATAGAAGAAGTGAACCAGGTTATGAAGGAAGCGTGCGAGACGGAACTCAAGGGCATCATCGGGTACAACACCGAACCGATCGTGAGCAGCGACATCATCGGGACAACGTACTCGGGAATCTTCGACGCAACTTTGACGAACGTGAAAGGCAAACTGATAAAGGTCTTCTCCTGGTACGACAACGAATATGGTTATTCCTGCAGAGTCGTCGACACAGTGGAAATGCTTGCGAAACTTCTGTGAGGGAGCCTTGCTCCCTCACTTTTTGAGGGGGTGAAACGATGAAGAAGATGACCATCAGGGATGTAGATCTGAATGGGAAAACTGTCATCATGAGAGTGGACTTCAACGTTCCAGTGGAGAACAACAAGGTCACAGATGATACACGCATCGTGGCGGCATTGCCCACCATAAAGTATGCTGTGGAACACAACGCCAAGGTCATACTGCTCTCACACCTCGGAAGGCCGAAAGGAGTCGATCCAAAATACAGTTTGAAACCCGTTGCGGATCACCTCAAGCAGATCTCCGGCCTGAACGTCATTTTCGTACCCCATGTCGTTGGAGAAGAAGTGAAGAAAGCTGTCCAGGAAGCCAAATCTGGTGATGTCATCGTCCTGGAGAACACGAGGTTCCACCCGGGAGAGGAGAAAAACGATCCCGAGCTAGCGAAGGCCTGGGCCGAACTGGCCGACATCCACGTGAACGATGCCTTCGGCACGGCTCACAGGGCCCACGCATCAAACGTTGGTATCGCTTCGTTCATCCCGAGTGTGGCGGGATTTTTGATGGAAAAGGAAATAGAATTCCTGAGCAAAGTGACTTACGAGCCTGATCATCCGTACGTGGTTGTCCTCGGCGGTGCGAAGGTGTCCGACAAGATAGGTGTCATCACGAACCTGATGAACAAGGCGGACAAGATCCTCATAGGCGGGGCAATGATGTTCACGTTCTTGAAAGTTCAGGGCGTGAACGTCGGTTCTTCCTTAGTCGAGAATGACAAGCTCGACCTGGCCAAACAGATACTCGAACAGGCTGAGCAGAAAAAAGTCAAAGTGGTACTGCCTGTAGATTGTGTCATGGCGCAGAAGATAGAAGCCGGAATCGAAAAGAAAGTTGTCGATCTGAAGGACGGTATCCCGGAAGGCTGGATGGGTCTGGACATCGGACCCAAGACAGCTGAGCTGTTCGAGAAAGAGCTCGCGGATGCCAAGACCGTTGTCTGGAATGGACCCATGGGCGTCTTTGAAATAGATGACTTCGCGGAAGGCACTAGAAAGGTCGCCCTGGCGATCAGCAAGGTCAAGGGTACCACAGTGGTCGGTGGAGGAGACACAGCGGCAGCGGTCGCCAAGTTCAATCTAGAATCAGCTTACTCGCACGTTTCGACCGGTGGAGGAGCTTCTCTGGAGTTCCTGGAAGGTCGAGAGCTACCCGGCATAAAGAGCATCGCTGACAAAAAAAAATAGGTAGGGTGATCCTGGCCGGCAACTGGAAAATGCACAAGACCAACCAGGAAGCCAAGCTCTTCGTGAACCAGCTGGTCAATAAATTGGCGGGCAAACGTTTCAAAATAGTCGTTTGCCCGCCTTTCGTTTCCTTGGTCGATGCGGTTGAACTCACGCGCGGAACCATTATCTCTGTCGGTGCCCAAAACTGCCACTTCGAACGTAGTGGAGCGTTCACCGGCGAAGTTTCGCCCACGATGTTGAAAGCGATCGGCGTTGAATTCGTGATCATCGGACATTCCGAACGCAGAAAATACTTCAACGAAACTGACGAAATGATAAACAGGAAACTGAAAGCGGCCATCAAAGAGGGCTTGAGACCCATACTGTGTGTTGGTGAAACGAAGGAAGAACGTGAGAAAGGCCTGACTTTTTGCGTCGTTGAGATGCAGATCAGACAAGCACTTTACAATCTTTCGAGGCAGGAAGTTCAGAACCTCGTGATAGCTTATGAACCCGTGTGGGCCATCGGTACGGGCATCGTGGCCAGGCCGGAGCAAGCTCAAGAGGTACATGCATTCATCAGGAAATTGCTCCGTGAACTGTACGATGAAGAGCTCGCGGAAAGCACACCGATTCTGTACGGCGGGAGCATAAAACCGGACAACTTCTTCGCGATCATGGCCCAGCTGGATGTGGATGGCGGTCTGGTGGGTGGTGCCAGCCTGGACGAACAGTTCGTTAAGCTTGCAGAGATCGTTCAGACCTTTGTAGAATGAACGAGCTTCCATCGAAAATCGGCACGACAGAATACAAATCGATCTGCGAGCAGTACTCGACGTCTCTGAGAAATCCTTTTTCGATGAGTTCTCGACCGTGCTGAGACCTACTGATGGTTTCGAAAACTGAACTATTGCACCGCCAAACGGACTCAGCTATCAACGCTGAGTCCGTCTTTTCTTTTTCACCGCTCAGCGCCACGATCGCACCCGCACAGAGCACATCTTCCAGAGCGATCCTTCCATTCTGACCGGAACAAACGATCGTAAAAGAATCGTGCCTTTTCAACTCGCGCACGATCGAGGAGAGGTTCAGAAAGCTCGCTGCGTAGAGAAATTCACACTCAATCCTTTGAATCGCACGCGTACCGTTGGTGGTCGACAGCACGATCTCTTTTCCCTGAACCAGATCGCTCAAGTATTCAAGCGGCGAATTTCCAAGATCGAAACCTTTCGGTTTCACACTCCTCCTTTCTCCGCACACGAGGACGTCTTTGTTCTTCTTCACGAGCGCCTGCTTCAACGTTGGGACTGGTTCTACTGAAGTTGCCCCGTTCGCCAGGGCCGTGACGATAACACTCGTGGCTCTGAGCACATCGATCAAGACACAAACCTTTGCCCTTATCTTTTCTTCCGGTACGAAGACCACATTGATCAAGGTTTCATTTCACTCCCAGAAGTCTGTCTATCTTTTCCTTATCGAAGCCTATGACGATCTGGTTACCTATTTCTATCACGGGCACAGCGGTTTGACCCGTCTTTTTGACGAGACGTTCTGCCGCGGATGGATCCTTCGAAACATCCAGCTCGGTGAATTTCAGTCCCAGCTGTCTGAAATAATTCTTCGCCCTCGCACAGTACGGACAGGTGGGAGTGGTGTAGATGGTGATCTTAACGTGCTGCATGGGCATCACCTCCTCATGTCTTCTTTGATGGCCTGTATGGTCTGAACATCGAGATAAAGCCTTTGAAACTTTTTCCCATCGACCGTTATCGTCAAGGGTTTCTCGAGAGACCCTTTCACCGAGTAGAACCTCAAGGCGTTCCTGCTGGCCTCGTAGATCAGTTTGTAAAACGCGGCCGTTGTCAGTGTGTTCTCGTTCTTAATCTCCTTCAACCATTGACGGACCAGAATATGATCGAAGGGATTGCCCTTCCTCACACTCAAACTCCTCAAGAAGTTCTCGAAACTTTCGACTCCGTTGCCAAGCATGTACCTGGCGAGTTTTTTTATCTGCTGTGAATCAACAATGGCGTAGTATCTGAAACTCGAGGAAAATTCGATCATCGATTCAGTGAAACTGAAGACTTCCAGCGGATTCTGAACGTCAAGCGATCTGTTGTTCAACGGGTTGAACGCGTACTGCGGAAGCTCGATCACGTACAACATTTTTTTCGTGGCGTCCACACGGATGAAATACGCCTTCTGCTGATCTTTAAGAATGAAAACATAGTGTACTACGGGCGATGCAAACTCGGGAGAACGCCTCAAACTGTTCAAAGAGAGAATGAACCAGAGACCAAAGCCCGCTGCAACAAAGATCAAGGCCAGAAGAATCCAGAACAGACCCGTCTTCCTCTTTTTGATCGCCACGCTCATGCACCTCCAGGCTCATCGTAGTTGTTTTCAGTGAACGATCTGGGTCTTCTCTTACGCAACAACCAGTTCCACATTTCGACCGTCTCCGAAAGCAGAAGGTATTCCTTTTTCATCGCATAGCAAACCTTGCTCCTGAGAGTTCGAATCAAGGCCTCGTCTAAATCACGTTCTGCCAGTCTTCTCAAATCTTCAACGCCTTCGTACACTCTCGTTTCTTCCAGGGCATCGGCGAGAAAGACGATCTTTCCGACCTCGTTCATTCCGGCCTTCCCGCTGGTGTGAAAAGCAACGGCATCGAGCACATCCTGATCGTCGAACTTGAATCTTCTCTTCAGATACTCCGCCGCGATCTTTCCGTGTAGGAGAACCGGATGCTCGAGTTCCATTTCACTCGGCTCGATGCCGTAAGATCTTGCAATCCTCAACAGTTTGGTTGCCGGAACGTCCCTGAACGCATCGTGTGCCAAGCAGGCAACGACCACTTTATCTTCGTCGACTCGATGTAACTTTGCAAGCTTTCTCGCGAATTCGCAACAAGAAAGCACGTGCTGCTTTCGCTTCGGACTCGATAAGATGTCGAGTACGTGTCTCAGCTCTTCGATTATGCGCCGCACTTCTCACCATCCTTCTCTCTCGAACTCGACGATTTCCAACCCGTAAGTCGATTCCAGAGCGTTACTTATCTGTTCCACGGTGTTGTCAACGACCTCCTTTGCGGAATTCACAACCGCGATCCCTATTTCAGCCCAGCCTTTCGAATCGCACATACCCACCTCAGAGATGGAGATGTTGTATTTGCTCCTCAATTCGTTGATCAGCTTTTTGATCAAACTGCGTTTTTCCTTCAGGCTGCTTACGCCGAACAATCTCAGTTTGAAGCTCACGACAGCTACGTGCATCGAGCGTTTCTCACCTCAGGCGTTCTGCTGTTCCTGTTTCCTTTCCTGAATGATCTTTTCCTGAATGTTCGGTGGAACCTCCTGATACCTCAGGAACTTCATGGTGAAATACCCTCGTCCGCTCGTGATGCCGGACAGCCTGCCAGAGAAGTCGAGCATCTCCGCCAGCGGCACTTCCGCCTTTATCTTGGACATACCACGACCAGCGGGTTCCATACCTTGAGGTCTTCCCCTTCGGCTCGTTACCTCACCCATGACGTCGCCCGCGACTTCATCCGGACAGAATATCTCCACTTCCATGATGGGTTCGAGTATGACAGGTCTGGCTTCTTCCATGCCTTTCCTGAAGGCCTGAATCGCCGCGATCTGGAATGCGATATCCGAAGAGTCAACTTCGTGGTAGGATCCATCGAACAGTGTCACGCGGACGTCAACCACAGGGTACCCCGCAAGGGAACCGCGTTTCATAGCTTCGATGACACCCTTCTCCACCGAAGGGATGAAGTTCTTCGGGATCGCACCACCGAAAATCTTATCGACGAACTCGAAGCCCGCTCCGCGTGGAAGTGGTTCGAGTTCTATCTTCACGTGTCCGTACTGACCGTGACCACCCGTCTGTTTCTTGTGCTTGTACTCCGCTATAGCCTTTCTGGTTATGGTTTCTCTGTAGGCGATCTTCGGCTTGCCGACGTCCACTTCCACACCGAAGATGCTCTTCAGCTTTTCTATCATCACATCCAGATGGATCGTTCCAAGACCTGAGACAACGGTTTCGCCCGTTTCGGGATCGTATTCCCATTTGAAGGTTGGGTCGCTTTCAGCGAGCCTCGCCAGGCCGTTGTTTATCTTATCTATGTCGGTTTTGCTCTTCGGATTGACGGACCGTGAGAACATCGGTTCCGGGAACTGGGGGGGAACGATCTTCAATTTTCTGTCCTTGTGAGTTAAGGTTTCTCCCACGCTGCCTTCCCTCAATTTCGGTAACACCACGATTTCCCCGCAGGACGCTTCCTCTACTTCCACCTGCTCCTTCCCGCGGGCGAAGTAGAGTTTGCTTATCCTATCGCTCGTTCCGCGGTTCACGTTCACGAAGTTGTCACCGGGTCTGACGGTCCCAGCTATGACCTTGATGTAGCTCACGCGTCCAACGAACGGGTCTGCAACGTTCTTGAAGATGTACGCGCAGAAAGGCTCAGTCTCACTGGGGGAAATTTCAATCTCTTCTCCACTTTCCAGTACGGCCCTTAACGGTTGTGCTTCTTTCGGGTTCGCACCCAGTTCTACAATGGTGTCGAGCAGCAGATCGATTCCTATTCCTTTTTCTGCAGAGCCACAGAGTGCCGGTACAACGGCTCCGGACTTGTAAGCTTTGACAAGGGCGTTCCTCAGTTCTGCCTCGTCGACTTCCTGACCTTCAAGGTACTTTTCCATCAGTGCATCGTCACTCTCCACGATGTCTTCCAGTAACTTGAGTCTGGTTTCTTCGACCTTCTTCTGCAACTCCGACGGAATGCTCACAGGCTTAGCCTTGCCATCCTCGTAGACGTATGCCTTCATACCGACCAGATCCACCAAGCCTTTGAAATCGGACTCGGCACCGATCGGCAAAACGAGGGGTACAACTTTACATTCGAACGCCGACTTCACCGATTCCAGAGCATTTTCAAAGTTTGCCCTTTCTTTGTCCATCTGGTTCACAAAGACCAGTATGGGCCTGGACATTTCCTGGGCCAGTTGCCATGTTCTTTCTGTTTGTATCTCCACACCGGCAACCGCGTTGATCACACTCACAACGTTCTCACTGACAAAGATCGAGTTGATAACGTCAGCTATGAAATCGCCGAAACCAGGTGTGTCGATCACGGTCAGAAGATGATCCTTCCACGTGAAGGTGAACACGTGGGAGTTGATGCTTGAACCTTTCGATTCTTCTATCGGATCAGTGTCAACGAATTTGGTTGAGATTCGATCGACCAGACCGGCCGTTTTCAGGATCGAGCTCACCAGAAGGGACTTTCCTGATCCGTTATGACCAACCAGAACGAAGTTCCTTTTCTTCTCAGTAGCGATTGCCATTTCTATACACCTCCATCTCTTCCGTTTTCAATCAGATTTCTGAACCACCAGGAGTGAAACTGGAATGGCCCTCGTCCAGCCAGTCGGGGTTCTACTCACGATCTTATCCTTGATGACCATCACGGAGGAACTCCCTCCGTCGAAGTTCATGGCCGAGTAGAAACCCTTGCTCATGCAGAAATCGACTAATTCATCGTAATTGACACCCCCAGTGCCATTTTGATCACTTATGACCACGAGAACCACCTTCCCGTCCTGCGTCGTGGCGATCAAGGTTCTGGTCGCATTGACCCTCGCGATGTTGCCACCGTAACGGTTTTTCTCCTGGTTTCGATCCGGTATCGGAGCACCCTGATAGAGCAACAGAGGTCCCGCTTCGACCGCATGCTTTATTCTGTATGGGAAGTTCGTGTTTATGACGTACTCCACGGGATCACCGGGTCTCACTTCTTGCAGGTATTTTTCGTACTTATTCGAGATAGCCAGGACAAAACCCGCCTCAGGGACCCTGGATGTCCAGCCCCTTGAGACGACTTTTCCTTTTTCAACCACAAAATAGAGCATATCGTCCCTCTTCGGTATTGGAAGTCCGAATTCCTTCGTAAAAATGAGTACTTCCCCGATCGCCACAGTGTTGATGCCTTTCACAATGAACAGAAGCTGTCCAATGCGCACGTTGATGTCGAAGTAAAACCTCTCTATGTGTACAGTTCCAGCATAAGTGTACACGAAGACTGGCCTGTCACCGTAAGGAGCCTGCAGGATCTTGCCGTCAACGATCAAGAGGCCTATCGGCATTGCCGTGTTGGGATCGAAATAACTCGCATTGACACCGGCTATCGCGTTGTTCTTCATCACCATGGCATCGACACTCTCCAGCGTGCCTATGCCGGAAGAACTGATCGCGGGCCTCAGTTCCACCACGGTTGGGTCTATCCACAGATAGTTCACCAAGACCTCTTTGTTGCTGATCCGCTCGGTCGTCTGTTGCCAGTAGACACCGTTGGCGATCCATTCTTTACCGAGCATCGGCATTCTCAGTTCAAAGGTGAGTGCGCTCGGTTCGAACTTCGAAACCATCACAGGTTCGACATCAACACCGAGTTCGAGCTCCACCCTCACGGATGTCGCGTCGGCCTGGATCTTCACCGGGTCAGCCGCGGTGGCGAAGTTGATGCACGGTGATATCTCGACAACCAGCTTTCCCTTCGACGTGCGTGTGGAAACCATCTGCTCCGAGACAAAGCCGACGAAGTTCAATCTGAGCCGGTTCTTTTCAAAATTCGCCGAACTGAGGATCGGTACGCTGTCCAGGAGCACCGGCTGACCCGATGGTGTCTTTTCCGCTCTCAATTGGAGAATCTGCTGAAGTACTTCCGCTTTGATGAAAACTTTTTTGTCGATGAACTTTGCCGCATTTTCGTACACGTCGAGGAAGTCCACCGTCACGTTTCCATCCTTCGTGAGCAAGACGATTTTTTTCTCAAAGATGAGATAGGCACGTCCAGAAACTTCGGAAAGTACGAAGGTCAGTCCGAGCTTTTCCAGCTCTTTCACATCAACGAAACCGTCTGATTCCTCAAGTAAAACGAATTTTCCCTGCAAGCCAACGAGTACCTGACCTGCGAAACAGCTCACAAAAAGCAAAACGAGAATCAAAGGCAAAAATTTCATTCGATCACCTCAAGCACGATTGGTAATGGTTCAACCGCTTGTTCCGAAAACACATACGCCGATTCAACGATCTTCAGCGCCGATTCCAGATCGCTCTTTTTCGAATAATACACCTTCGCGATCACATCGTTCACCATCACCCGATCCGAAACCTTTTTCAGCAACTCTATACCAACGGAGTGATCGATGGTGTCTTCCTTTTTCGACCTGCCACCGCCGAGCAGCACACAAGCATTACCTATGCGTTCCGCATCGATCTTTGCAACGTAACCTTCTCTTTGAGCTCTCACTTCCACGACGTCCCTGCTGATGGGCAACTTTGTCGGCTCATCAACGATGAAAGGATCTCCTCCATGCATCTCTACGAACTTCTTGAATCGTTTCAACGGTTCTCCAGAACGGACCTTTTCCTCTATGTCATCAAAACTAACCTTTACACCTGCAAGGTCGAGCATTTCCTTCACAAGGGTGTACGAAAGTTCCATCACATCCCGTGGTCCCTGTCCCTTCAAACACTCTATGGCTTCGAGCACCTCGAGGGCGTTGCCCACCATCTTACCGAGTGGCTGGTCCATGTTCGAGATCACTGCCTTCGCCTTTTTCCCGTTGCGCTTCACAATGTCGAGCATCAACGAGGACAACTTTCTGGCCTGATCCAGATCCTTCATGAAAGCGCCCGAGCCAACCTTCACATCGAAAACTATCGCGTCTGCTCCAGCGGCCAACTTTTTGCTAACTATACTCGAAGCTATCAGGGAAAGATTTTCGACCGTCGCCGTGGCATCCCTGAGCGCGTAAATTTTCTTGTCCGCAGGCACAAGGTTTTCTGTCTGACTGACGATGGAGAACCCCACTTCCTCCACTACCTTGAGGAACTGCTCCTTGTCCAGAGACGTCTTCATACCGGGTATCGATTCGAGTTTGTCTATCGTACCACCGGTGTGACCCAGACCACGACCGGACATCTTGGCAATCTTGATTCCAAAACACGCAGCGATCGGAAGTACAACGAAGCTGATCTTGTCTCCCACACCCCCGCTGGAATGCTTGTCGAGCTTTATCCCACTGAGGGAGGAAAGGTCCAGCCGATCGCCGGAATCGAGCATCGCGATAGTTAGATCGTAAGTTTCCCGTTCGTTCATACCGCGGAAATAAACCGCCATGAGGAAAGCGGCCATCTGATAATCTGGAATCTCTCCGCGAGTGTAACCCTGCACGACGAATCGAATTTCTTCTTCACTCAGCTCGAATCCATCGCGCTTTTTCTTTATGATATCGTACATCCTCATGTTTCCACTTCCCTCTTGATCGGTAATCTCACGGTGAAGGTCGTTCCGACTCCGATCTCGCTGCTCACAGTTATTTCCCCACCATGTCTATCAACTATGGATTTGACTATCGATAGGCCTAGTCCAGAACCCCCCATCTTCCTGCTCCTGCCCTTGTCCACCCTGTAGAACCTGTCGAACAGCCTCGAGAGGGCTTCCTTCGGTATGCCGGGCCCTGTGTCTGAAACTTCTATCTTTGCACGATCGTCTTCTTTCGCAATTTTGATTTTGACTTTCTTCTCACCGATCTCCTTCAATGAAGTGTATTTGATCGCGTTGTCGACAAGATTCAGAATCATCTGTACCATCCTGTCCTGGTCAGCCCACACAGTTACATCATCGCACTGTGCACTGACTTCAACTCCGTATTCCTTCGCGAGGGGTTCGACGATGGAAAGCACGTAGTTGATGACCATGCACAGGTTCGTTTCTTTGAACTCGAACCTCGCTTCGCCCGATTCCATGCGCTCTAAATCCAACAGGTCGTTTATGAGCCGCGACATTCGTGCCGACTCGTTCTCGATGATCGTGAGGAATCTCTTGCGCGTTTCCACGTCCATATCCGGATCGCTCAAAAGCGTCTCTGCGTACCCGTGTATGGATGTTAGCGGTGTTCTCAGTTCGTGTGAAACGTTCGATACGAACTGCTTTCTGAGCTCGTTAAGTTCGTGCTCCTTAGTCACATCCCTCATCACGATGATGATTCTTCGTTCCCCTCCAGGTAAGATCACCGGTATCATCTTGCAGGCGTAGTATCTTTTTTCATCGTTCACATACATGACGATCTCAGCATCCTGCGTTTGCCAAGCGTTGACGGTTTCTTCGAACATTTCGATCAGATAGTAGTCCTCGACGATTTCGTATATTTTCCTCGCGATGGGCTCGGATCGTGTGATCTTCTGTGCGGCCGTGTTGGCGAACGTTATGGTCCCATCTGCTTCCACGAAGAGTATGGGATCAGAAATGTTGTCGAGCAACGTTAAAATGTTCTCTCTGCTCCTCTGAGCTCTGGATAGTTCTTCTTCCAACATTTTCAGCTTCTTGCGGAGACGTTCTAACACATAAGAGGGTGGAGAGTCCTCGACAACGTCCGCCAGCTCTGCCACCCTCCTGAAAAACTTCAGAAGATTTCTGTTGGACCTCGAAAGCGATAGCGAGTACAAAAAAAACGCTGTCGCTGCCGCTGCGGCGACGAAGAGCAGGACTAACACGAATTATTCTTCCTTCCCCGGATCTCTGAACTTGTAACCTTTGCCCCTCACAGTGATTATGTACTTCGGATTGGACGGATCTTCTTCGATCTTCGTTCTCAGCCTTCTGATGTGTACGTCCACTGTTCGTGTGTCACCGTAGTAGTCGTAACCCCAGAGCTTGTCGAGCAAAACGTCCCTGCTGAAGACTTTACCTTCATTCTCGGCAAGGAACCTCAGAAGCTCAAACTCGAGTGGCGTCAGGGCGACCTTTTGACCATTGACCCTGACTTCATACCTTTCGACATCGATTTCCAGACCCTTTGCCACGATCTTCTTCGGTCTCTCCTCGCGCTCCTGGGCGCTCAGCTGGATCCTTCTGAAAATCGCCTTCACGCGTGCGATCATCTCCCTGACGCTGAATGGTTTTGTGACGTAATCATCCGCGCCGAGCTCCAGACCAAGAACTTTGTCGAACTCCTCGCCCTTCGCGCTCAGGAATATGACGGGTGCATTCTTGTACTTCTCCATGGATCTGAGCTGCCTGACGAGTTCAAAGCCGTCCATCTGCGGGAGCATGATGTCCACGATGAACATGTCCACGTTCTCGTTCGTGGCGACCTTGAGTGCTTCCTCTCCGTCGTAAGCTTTGAGCACATCGTAGCCTTCGCGCGCCAGGTTGTAACTCACAAGCTCGATGATCGAAGGATCGTCATCGACAACCAGAATCTTCTTCTTGGCCATGGCCACACCCTTTCGGGTACACCTCCTTTCACGAACATTCACCGTGTTAACATTATAACAGACAAGTGAATGAAGTGCCAGAGTCTTTCCTACTCGTTTCTGTCACATTTCTCCAACCTGAGCGAGAAAATCCAGAAGGAATCCTTTTAAATAGCAAGAAAATTCTTCCATGATCTGTACCGTGATGTTCTTCAAACCTTTCAACCGTTCTGTGCTGGCTTCAAAGTCGTTCCAGGACAGAACTTTATCGAGTCCTGGGTAGACCGTTTCGAACATCTTGTCCACATCGTACAGTTTCCTCAGGCCAAGCAACCGAACACGCTGAATGAGTTCTCTAAGATTCCTGGTACGTTTCGGTTGCGCTTCAACGATTGCTTTCACAGTTTCTTCATCCTTGAGGTACAGCAAATAAGCCAGATACTCATCGTAGGAGAAGTGTCTGTACGCGAGTTCCATACCCTTGTTTCTGTTCCAGAGAAGGCTTTCAAGAACGTCTCCCAATCTACCAGGCGCGTTGTGGTAAGGCATCGACAGATCTTCGAGATGGTGGACGGCCCTCGCGAGGAACCTGTAGCCCCAGTAACGATCGCCTTTTCGAAAAGCTTCTCTGGACATCTCAACGAAGTACAGGAAAGACTCGCTGCCCTCGAAGAAATCGAAGAACAGGAGTTTGTATTTCATGTGCCTCACACCCTGGCTGTTGCCTATGATGGACTGAAGTTTCGACAGATTCAAACCTTCGTCCATGCCGAGGTCAGGCTCCACAGAGTAAACCGTCAGCACCTGCCAGACGGGCACTCTGCCCCCGATCGGTGTCGGGTCCGGAGGGTAGAACTTTGCCCAGGCTGGAACAAAGTTGCTCACGAACCGACCGCAGATGTCGTCCAGCACCAATCTTTCGGTGTTGTAGATCCTCTTTTCCTCGTAACTGTAAGGTGTTATCTGTATCAACTCGTTGGCGTTGGGAAGGGCAGATTTCACAATCAAATAGGTGAGTGTTTCGTGCGCAGACCAGGAAAAAGCCATAACGACCAGGAGCAAAAACGATGCGACCGCCAACCTTCTCATAATCGTCACCCCCAAGAAGAATTTATCATGTTCGGTGAAAGACTGGGCATACGAAAGCAAAAGAGAGCATACGTGAGCATACGTGAGAAAGAGAAAGTAGAACCATATTTGGTCGAGATTAATTCCTGTTGGCTAAGGATTGCCATATTTTGCCAGACTTTGAATTTTTTAGCACAAGTGTTATCATGTTGTTGCGTAGAAAGGAGGAACCCTGCATGAGGAGCCAGGACTACATCGATCTGGAATACGCGTACGGTGCGCACAACTACAAACCAATCCCTGTTGTCATCGATAGAGCTGAACGGGTTTGGGTTTGGGACGTGGAGGGAAAAAGGTATCTGGACATGCTGTCGTCTTACTCGGCTCTGAACCACGGTCACAGGCATCCAAGAATAATCAAAGCACTGGAACAGCAGCTTCAGAAGGTCACGCTCACGTCGCGCGCCTTTCACAACAGCGTTCTCGGCCTCTTTGAAGAGAAGCTCGCGAAATTTGCAGGTTACGATAAGGTCCTTCCCATGAACACGGGAGCAGAGGCGGTGGAAAGCGCCCTCAAGGTTGCAAGAAAATGGGCATACTACAAACGCGGAATTCCAATGAACGAGGGCAACATCATCGTCGCGGAAGGCAACTTCCACGGTCGAACGATCACCATAGTCTCGTTCTCGACGGAACACCAGTACAGAGACGGGTTCGGACCGTACACACCAGGTTTCAAGATCGCTCCGTTCGGAGATGCGAAAGCCGTCGAAGCTCTCATCGACGAGCGCACGCTTGGCATACTCGTTGAACCGATTCAAGGTGAAGGCGGTGTGCGTGTGCCACCTCATGGATATCTTGCAGAACTTAGAAAGATCGCAACAAAACACAGAATCTTGCTCATGTTCGATGAAATACAGACGGGACTGGGTAGGACTGGAAAGATGTTCGCGTGGCAGTGGGAAGACGCCAAACCAGACGTGCTCATACTCGGAAAGGCTCTCGGAGGAGGAGTTTACCCGGTCTCCGCGGTGCTGACAAGCAACGACGTGATGGACGTGTTGAAACCTGGAGATCACGGTTCAACCTTCGGAGGCAATCCACTGGCGGCCGCAGTGGGTATCGCGGCGATAGACGTTCTCGTTGAAGAGAAACTGGACGAGCGGGCGAAAGTTTTGGGTGAGTACTTCATGGATCAGCTCAGAAAGATCAGGAGTGATTACGTCAAGCAAATCAGAGGAAAAGGCTTGCTGATAGGTGTCGAGATAAAGAAGGAGTTCGGTACGGCGCGACCTTTTTGCGAAAAACTCGCACAGCTGGGAATACTGTGCAAGGAGACTCACGAACAGGTCATAAGATTCGCCCCACCACTGGTCATAGAAAAAGACGAAATCGACTGGGCACTCGAGAGGATCGAAAGAGTGCTGACAGAACCCATCCAGGTGCAAACGAAGGTTGCAAAGCTGGCCTGATGAAAACTGCGGGGGGGCCGGCTTGGCCCCCTTTTAGACTTTCTTCAGATCCGTTGAGGGATATTCGCCTTCCGGTGCCCTCCTGTAAAGTTTCCTTCAACTCATCTGCGCACCTATTACGCTAAGATTTTTCCGAGAGAAGCTCGAGGGGGAGTTTGGCATGAAACCTTTCATCGTGCTCCTGGGTGCTTCCGAAAGGAAGTATGGTTGTTCGTCCCAGTTGCTTCACATCGCTGCGGAGGGCGTTCGAGATGCCCATGGTGATTTTGAGATCCTTTACCTTCCAGACTACAGCATAAAACCTTGCATAGGCTGCGTCTCAGACGAGGAAAAGCTCTGTAGATATCCGTGTTTGATCCAGGATGACGACTTCAACAGGATCGCTTCTAAACTCGTTGAAGCCAACGGTTTCGTGATAGCCACACCGGTCTACTGGTACGCCCCAAACGGAATTTTGAAAAATTTCATCGACAGGCTCACGAGCCTGGAGGCCATGATCGACCACGTGGGTAAAAGCTTGCTCGAAGGAAAGGTGGCCGGATTCATCGCAACAGGGTCCGACAGCGGCGTCATGATGGCCATATCTTACCTGGCCATCACGTTCAACAGCATGGGCGTTCACGTTGTACCCTGGTCTATGGCTTACACACACACGCAAGATCCAACAACAGACGTTCAGGCGATGATGGATGCGTACAACGTTGGTCTGCTGGTGACGAAAACGGCACGAGTGCTGATGGAGTATGAACCGATAGGATACGAACCCAACGTGGACTTGGAAAGGTTGAAAAGAAAGGTGCTGGAAGTGAGACAGCGTTTCACTGAACAGAGGGTGCTCAGACTCGAGAAGTTCGGGCTCTCGAAAGGAGAGTGAAGGAAGTATGTGGTCTGTGACGAGCTTCGCCAGGTTCGTCGTTCCAACCGAAGTTAAGATCAGTCCCGATGGAAACTGGATCGCTTACACTGTCAAGAGGATAGTTCCAGAGAAAAACAAAAGTGTCAGGCAGGTTGTTCTATACAGACTCGATACTGGAGAGCGTTTCTTTTTACCTGAGGACACCTCGAAACCCAAATTCTCGCCGAGTTCAAGAAAACTGGCTTATCTGAAAAAGGACGAAGAAAAGAGCTGTCTCTGCGTGATGGAACTGGCCAACTTCTCAACCTACACGTTGACGGCGGCGGAGTCCATAAGCTCTTTCGACTGGTCATTCGACGAGCGCAGATTGTTCGTGATAACTCCGAAGAAGAGGCGTGACCCTGACCTGTACTTTGAAACGCGCATCCCGATTTGGTTCGATGCGAAAGGCTTCTTAGACGACCAGACGAACGTGTTTCACATCTTCGACACCGAATCATGCCAGGAACTCGACCAGTTCGAGGAGAGAAACTTAACTCACGCGTTCTGGGGGAAAGCCGGCATCGTGTACACGATCCATCACGAGAGAGAACCGTTCACCCGTTTCGATGTCGTCCTGTACGATGGAAGAGGCAAAAGGTTGATACTCCAGGACGTCGGTCTCATCGCGACGGGGGAGTCACAGTGGGGGTTGATACTGCTCGGAAGGAAGAAAAAGAACGCCTTCGAGCACGATTATGTTTATCTTCTCAAAGATCGAGAACTCGTTCCACTCACCGAGGAGTACGGCTTGGATAACTCCGGTCACATAAGCTTGGAAGTCTGGGCGGCAGACGGTGAAACTTATCCCATCGCGTCTGGAAGATGGGTTTACTTCAAGAGTGGGGAAAGAGGGAACGTGAAACTGGAGAGGATCGATTTGTCGTCGAAGAAAAAAGAGACCATCCTCTCTGAAGGAGCGGTGAGCTGTTTCGATGCAAGCGAAGATGGAAAGGTCGTTTATGTGTCGGTGAACGATGGAGAGGGAGCTGAGGTGTACGTGCACCGTGAAGGGCGCAGTGAGAGGGTCACAGCCCTCAACGAACAGTTCCTCTCTACCCTGAAGGTGAGGAAACTGAACCATTTCGAATACTTAAGCTTCGACGGTACGAAGATCGATGGATGGTACCTCAAGCCCGACAATTCTCCGGCTCCATTGATCGTCTTCGTCCACGGCGGTCCAAAAGGTGCATACGGAAAATGTCTCTATTTCATGGGCCAGCTCCTCGCGCAGGAAGGATTCTTCGTGCTGTATACAAACCCGCGAGGCAGTGACAACTACGATGAAAAGTTTGCCCTTGCAGTCAAAGAGAGAACTGGTATGGAAGACTTCAAAGACATCCTCAGCGGTGTGGAAGAGCTGAAGAAGAGAGAAGCGATCTCGGACATCGGCATCACGGGCATCAGCTACGGTGGATTCATGACGAACTGGGCGATAACGCAGACGGACATGTTCAAGGCGGCGGTGAGTGAGAACGGCATAAGTTACTGGTTCACGAGTTACGCCTTTTCAGACATAGGTTTCTGGTTCGATAAAAGTCTGATCGGTGACGATCCTCTCTTGAACGAAAACTACAGAAAACTCAGCCCCATCTTCTATGCGAAGAACGTGAAAACACCTCTGTTACTCATACACAGTCTCGAAGATTACCGCTGTCCCCTCGATCAGTCGCTCATGTTCTACCACGTGCTCAAAGATCTGGGGAAAGAAGTGTACATAGCGATTTTCAAGAAAGGCGCACACAGTCACAGCGTTCAGGCGAGTTATTCACACAGGTTGAAACGGTACAAATTGATCCTCGAGTTCTTCAAGCAGAAACTCTTGCTTAAGCGCGACACGTTCGATCCGACAGAATGTTTCAAGACCGATTGAACTGCCCGCCACCGGCGGGCTTAAACTTTGCCCCCTGGAAGGTGTTTCTGCGTTCCAGTTCAGTTTCTATCGCGCTGATGATCTGCCACTTTGAAAGCCCCCACCTGGCAAACAGTGTTCCCATCTTCGGTGGATCGGAGGTCAACCTGTGTATCACGATGCTCGGTGAAAGGTGTTCCAAGAAGGCTATGGTTCTTTCGACAAACTCTTCAA
Source organism: Thermotoga sp. Ku-13t (assembly GCF_011057685.1). Lineage (NCBI taxonomy): Bacteria > Thermotogati > Thermotogota > Thermotogae > Thermotogales > Thermotogaceae > Thermotoga > Thermotoga sp. Ku-13t. Next base: position 729,403 of record NZ_LNFY01000001.1, read on the forward strand.
AGCTCACTGGTTGAAAAGCACCTTTTTTGAACAACTCACCGAGCAGGCTGTCTTCCACCACGTAGAGCGAATGCATCTTGACACCGTCCACTCCCAGATAGGAAAGAGTTCTTGCGGTGTCGATGACGTCTTCAAGTTCGTCCCATGGCAGATCAACGATCACGTGGGCGACGATTTCAAGACCGTGTTTCTTCGCCCTGACTACTGCATCGATGAACTCCGCGACACCGTGTCCCCGACGCAGTATCCTCAACGTTTTCGAATTTATGGTTTGAAGCCCAAGTTCCAGCGAAACGTCCACCCTGGCTTTGAACTCGTCGAGCAGCTTCAGAACCTCTTCGGGAACGCAGTCCGGTCTGGTGGAAACTGCGAGCTGAACGATCGAATCGTCCACGAGGGCTTCGGAGTACCTCTCTCTCAAAACATCTATCGGCGCGTAGGTGTTGCTGAACGATTGAAAGTACGCGATGAACTTGGTTGCGTTGTATTTTTTCATCGCCCACTCTCTCTGCTTGAGCACTTGCTCGCGGATTGACAGATTGTGCAGCGCGTTGAATCCACTGCCGGTGGGATCGCAAAAAATGCAGGGACCAGATTTTTCTCTGTTTGGACACGTGAAGCCGGCGTCTATGACCAGTCGATGCACGCGAGCACCGTAACGGCGTTTCAGATGATCACTCAACTTGTTGTACCTGTCAATCTTCGAATCGCCTCCTCACATTTCTTGTAAACATGTTCGGCATCGACCGTGGGATACTCCCCATCGTAATAGACCCAGCGACCTTTGATCATCGTCGCGAAAACGTCCGAGGAGCTCCCCGCATGCACGATGTGGTTCTTGATCTGACTCCGCGGCACGTACCAGGGTCTATCGATGTCGACAACGATCAGGTCTGCATCGGCTCCAACCTGGATCCTTCCTTCCGTCAGTCCCACCGCCTTGGCACCTTGTTCGATCGTCATGCACAGGGCCTGTTCGGCAGAGATGTTCCTCGGATCATAGAGTTTTTGGAGCAGGCTTGCCAGCCTCATCTCGTGCCACACGTCGAGACTGTTGTTGCTCGCAGCCCCATCAGTACCCAGGCAGACCTGAACCCCAGCCGCGAGGAATTTCTGCACTGGAGCTATGCCACTGCCCAGCTTCAGATTGCTCGTGGGGTTGTGAACCACGAAGAAGTTCTCCTGAGCAAGCAGGCGAATGTCTTCGTCCTTCACATGGACGCAGTGCGCGAACAGAACTTTGCAGTATTTCAACGAAGTCTCTAGCAGATCTCTCAGCTCGTACTTCTCCTCGGCGGTTTCGTAGAGGTGTATCATCACGGGTGCTTCGAGATCCAGAGCAACCCTGGCTATTTCGTCTATGTAACTGGTTGAACAGCTGTATGGAGCGTGTGGACCGAATCCTACTTTTATCAATCCATCCCTGTCGTTCCACCTTTCGTAGTACTCGATGTTCTGTCTGAGCCTTCCCTTGTCCGAATCCAGATCCACCAGGCCTCGCGTGATCAAAACTTTCATGCCAAAATCGAGAGCCGCTCTCGCCACCGCATCGCAGTGAAAGTACATGTCCGCGTACGCGACGACGCCCCGCCTCGCCATCTCCAGCTGTGCCAGCATCGTGCCGTAGTAAACGTCCTCCTCGGTCAGTTTCTCCTCTATGGGAAATATCTTCTCCGTGAGCCATTCTCTGAGTCTCAAATCCTCCGCTAAGCCTCGCATCAACGTCATCGCGGCATGCGTGTGTGCGTTGACGAAACCGGGCATGACGAGCCTTCCAGACATATCGTACACTTCGTCTGCAATTAACCCTTTCAAATTTCCCATCGCAGCGATCCTGCCATCCTTCACGAGTACGTCAGAAATTTCTGGCTCTGAACGAACATCCCTCAGAATCAAGGCGTTCTTGAGCAAAATCTTCATAGGTTCATCACAGCCTTTTTCACGGATTCCAGAATCGAACTCGCTTCTTTTTCCGTTGAACCCACGACTTTCACGTAGATCTTCAGCTTCGGTTCAGTGCCGGAAGGCCTGATGTAGATCTTTGCCGATTCCAATTCGAGCAAGAGTGTCTCGCTGGGTATCTCCGGATCTTTTTCGTAATCGTACACGCGCTTCACTGAATGATCGCCAACTTTGATGGGGGGAGAAGCCTTAAGCGTTTCGTATTTCTGCCTTGCTTCTTGAGGACTTTCAAAAGGTATCGAGATCAATTCCTCGAAGTGATAGCCATAAGCTTCGTACAAATCCTTCAAAAGTTCGATTGGATCGTACTCAGAGCAAAGTGCAGCGACCATCGCAGAACCAAGAACTCCATCCTTGTCCCTCACGAGGTCCCCCATGAGATAACCGCAGCTCTCCTCGAAAGCAAGAAAGTAACTGAAGTTCGTTTGCTTCAAGGAGGTTTCTATGAGGTGTCCTATGTACTTGAATCCGGTCGGGGTTTCCATCACCTTCAAGTTCAGTTCCTCACACATCGGTTTGACCATGTCGGTGGTGACGATGGTTTTGATCAGACAGCTCCCAGGTTTCGCTCTGCGTCTCAACATCTCGGTCAGCAGGATTCCCACCTGGTTGCCGGTCAACCTTTTTCCATCCACGATCAAGCCAACTCTATCGCAGTCAGGATCGGTCGCGATACCGAACCTCACGTTGCGTTCGTTGCACACTTCTTTCACCCTGTCGAACGCCTTCTCGTCTTCTGGATTCAGCGAACTGACTCTGGAGAAGTCCGGATCGAATTCCATCTGTTCCTCAACCACGATCACGTCGAATCCAAGTTCACGCAGGACCATGGGAACAAAGCGAGCACCCGTGCCTTGAAGCGGTGAATAAACGATCTTGCCACCGCTTCTCACATAGTCTTTCACCAGTCGTACGATCCCCTCAACGTAACGTTCCTCCACCTCTTTCGGAACAATGTTCATCGGGGCTTTCCTCTTCGCCTCAACGGACTTTCCCAGCAGGGAAGAGATCTTCTCTGTGTGTTCTGGTATGGCCTGAACACCATCGTTCGTGTACACCTTGTATCCGTTGTACTCAGCAGGGTTGTGACTCGCGGTGATCACCACACCAGCACCAGCGCCGAGTTCCCGGACAGCGAAAGAGAGGAGAGGAGTCGGAACCGGTGCATCAAAGATGAACGTTTCGATACCGCACTCTGAGAACGTTTGGGCGGCTATTTTCGCAAAATGGTTTGAATTCCTCCTCGTATCGTGGGCGATGACTACCCCATTCAAACCTTCCTCGTGCATCCACAGAGACACAGCACGTGAAACACTGATCACGAGTTCTTCATCGAACTCTCCTTTCCTCATGATCCCCCTTACACCACCCGTGCCGAACACGATCATGAGAGCTCACCCCACACTTTCTCTCCACCGATCATGCGCAGCAGTTCGCTCTTTCTTTCTTCTACTCCAAGGGCTTTCACGTGCATCGTGTTTCCATCTTTTACTACTGTAAAATGGGTGTCGGCGAGTCTCGCTATCTGCGGTAGATGCGTGACCACTATGACCTGAGAATTCTTTGACAGTGTTTTCAACTTTTCTCCGAGCACGTTCCCGACAGTTCCCCCGATCCCACTATCGATCTCATCGAAGACAAAAACGCGTCCAGCTTCGTTCGCAACCGAAAGGTGTACGGCCAGAACCACACGGGAAAGTTCACCACCGGACAGAACGTCTTTCAATGGTTTGGTTTCACCGTCGGTTCCAACCACGAAATCGATATCGCTGAAACCACTCGCGGTCAAACGATCCAGCTTTTCGACCCTCACAGAAAAATCAAGGTTCATGGCGAGCTGGTTGAGATGGAACCTGACCTGTCTTTCGAGTTCGGTCGCGGCTTTTAACCTGTTTTCATGAAGCTCTTGCGCCAGTTTCAAACAGAGCTCCTCCAGTCGACGACTTTCACTTTCTGCGACTTCCAGTTCTTGTTTTTTCTCGAGCAATTCCTTTCTTTCTTTTTCCAGTCTTTCCCAGTTCCTCCTTATGTCTTCCCAGTCGGGACCGAAACGTCTCCTGAGCTCGTTGTACACATTCAGTCTGGCTTCCAGCTCGTAAGAATCCTCAAGCTGCAATTGATCGACGAACTTTCGAATCAGCCTCTGCAGCTCGTTCGATTTTTCAGCGATGTCTTTGAGCATCTCCGGTAAATCTTTTGGCACCAGAGGCACCATCTTCTCTGTAGAAGCGGCCAGTTTCCAGAGCCTGGTCGTCGAATCCTCACTCAGCACGTGCGATATCTCGTCTATGAGGGAAAGGATCTGCCTGGCTCTGTTGATCCTTTCGAACCTTTCTCTGAGGGATCTTTCTTCGTCTTCGCTCGGTTTGTGCCTTTCGAAAAAGCTGAGCTCCCTGTTGAACTGTTCGATCCTTTCTTCCAGCGCTTCTATTCCAGTTTCGCTCAGAAGCTTTTCGAGCTCAACCATCCGCCTGTACGCCCTCGTGTACTCGGAAAGCATCTGATCGTTGCCCGCAAGCTTGTCCAAGAGTGACAGCTGATAACGTTTCTTGAGCAAGTTCACGTGCGTGTTCTGCTGGTGGAAGTGGACGAGATCTTCGAACAGTCTTTCAACGATCGATTGTGGATACATCCTTCCGTCGATCCTGTAGGTCCACCTTTTGCCCGCGTTCAGAGTCACGATGTGCTCGCCTTCCTGAATGCCCAGTTCTCTCAGTTCCTCATCGACCTGATCGACGTTCACGAGCGCTTCGAGCCACGTGTTCTCGTTCTCGAACAGTTCCACCCTTTTTCCAAAGAGCGCCTGCAAACCTTTGAGAACCACGGACTTGCCAGCACCCGTCTCACCCGTTATGACGTTGAGGCCCTCACTGAATTCGAGGTCGAAGGATTCGAAATACAGCAGATTTTTCCCGCTGTACCTCAGGATCATGAATCATCACTCTCTCATTCGGTCATGTCTATCCATTCCACTAACTCTGTCGGGATCTTCTCGACGAAATCAGGTAACCTCATCCAGGAAAAGTAGTTCCTCTTCACCGATTCTTGTCTTAGAATGTAGAGCAATTCCTTCGCACGTGTTATGGCGACGTAGAAGATCCTCTCTTCCTCATCCAGCTTACCGTCCATTATGGCGTAATAGCTGGGGAAATCTCCAGGATTCACACTCAGAACGAACACCACGTCCCACTCCAGACCCTTCGCCTGATGCACTGTCGTCAGGGTGACCTTTCCCTTGCCCGGCTCCCGGGTCACATCTTCGCTGATCATCAAATCGGAGAGGAACCTCTCCAGGGATTTGTAGCGTTCAGCCATTTCGATCAACCTTTGTACGTCGAGCTGTCTTTCGACAAAGTCTGGATAGTTTTCTTCCAGATACTGCTTGTAAAAGCTTTCGTACAGACTCTCTATCTTTTTCGAAACACCCTCCTCTTGCAGCAGATGCGAGAAGATCTCACGGAGCTTTAGCAGGGATGGCTTTTTGGCTGGGAAACTTTCAAATATAATGTCTATGTCCATGGATTCCACCGAAGCCGCATGATCTGCAAAGGCGGAAGCCGTCTTCGCACCGACACCGGGGAACAATCTCGCCACTCTGATCCACGAAACCTTCTCTTTGGGATTCTGGACCAGCCTGAGGAAGGCCAGAACATCCTTAACGTGTGCTGTTTCTGTGAACCTCATTCCAGAGAGGATTCGAAAATCGATCTGGTTCCTGGTCAGTTCCATCTGTATATCGAACGAATGTGAATGACTCCTGTAGAGGATACCTATCTGGCTGGGCTCGTAACCGAACTCGATCAGTCGCAGAATCTCTTTGGCCACGAAGCTCGCCTCGGCCGCTTTGTCCCACGTGCTGACTACCTTCGGTTTGACACCGTTGGGTTTGACCGATCTGAGCACCTTGGGCACACTGCTTCTCGGGATCATGGCGTTAACAAGTTCGACGATTCTTTCGGTACTTCTGTAGTTTGTCTGTATTTTGAATATCTTTGCGCCCGATCGAGCGAAATCTTTCACGTTTTCGAACCTCGCACCTCTGAACGAATAGATACTCTGAGCATCGTCCGCCACAACGAACGCGTTTCCGTGCACGCTAGAAAGATAATCCACCAGTTTCAACTGCAGAACGTTCGTGTCCTGGAACTCATCCACCAGGAGCCATCTGTATTTTGAAGCTTCCCTCTGCTTGATATGAGGATCATTTTCGAGAAGGAAGACTGTCAAAGTTAAGAGATCGTCGTAATCTACGCAGTTTTGCGTTTTCTTTTCGAGAGTGTATTCTCTGTAAATTTCCTCCACGATGTTTTCGAATTCCAGATGTTTCGGAAAGAGTGTTGACAGAGCCTCCCTGATGGAACTCAACGTGTTCGCACTATAAGAGAAAACTTTTTGAAGTATCGATGGCGATGGAAAGTGTTTTTCCTTCTCTTCGGTGAATATCCTGTCTAGGACCCTGGTCCTCACATGTTTGATGAGGCTCAGAGAGTCTTCTTCATCGAGTATCGTGAAATTGGGCGTCAATCCGACCCTGGGAGCGTACTTTCGGAGAATAAGGTTGCACACGTGGTGGAAGGTGCCTGCTGTCAGTTCCTCCAGGTCCATCCCTGTGACCTGCTTCGCGCGTTCGATCATCTCGTTCGCCGCAGCACGCGTGAACGTAACAAGCAGAACCTGCGAAGGCTTCACCCCGCTCATGAGTAGATGCAGCAGCTTGTACGTGATGACACGTGTTTTTCCAGAACCAGGTCCGGCGATCACCAGAGACCTTCCTGATGATTCGAGAACAGCTTTCCTTTGCTCCTCATCAAGTTCCTGAAGATAATCGACTTTCACGTTTTCACCACCGTTAGAAAACATCGAGACCGACAGAACCTGTCACAGGATCGAAAGAAAAGCTCTTCTTCGGGAATTCCTTTATGAAGAATTTGAACGATAATTTCTCCAGGCTGAATCCTCCGACCGTCGAAAAACTCGTTTCGAACACCAAACCCCAGCAGTGCAGATCCTTTGTCATGGCCAGATCCAGAGAACTGATCTGAAAAGGTTGAATGCGACCAGAAAATGAAACCTTCACCGATGGGTCGAACCCCGACAATTCATAGGAAGCTTTCAACCTGTAAGAATTTCTGGTGTATGTGAGAGATATGGCGTGTCTGGCAGATCCTGTGTAAAAAGATCCTCCCGCCTGCAGCGTCAGAAGATCGAAAGGTTGAACGTTCAGAGTGTAACGAACCAACAGATCAGGCCTCTCCATGAACAAAAAGCTTTTACCTCTGATGCTCAACTTGTTTTCCAGCACATCGATGGGGATTTCTCTGTCGTAACGGTAAGTGAATTTCGTCTCGTGACTGAACGATCCAGCTCCAACATTTATATCCCAGTCTGTTCTGTCCAACTTCTCATTCTCGATTAGATACACCGTCTCTGTGTAGATGGAAAAGCGCAGTGAGAAGAGGTCGAACGTGGTCGTGGTTTTGAACAGAAGATCATCCCATTTGAAACTGATCAGATCGTACCCTGTCGAAAGCTCGAAACTACTGGTTGGAACTTTCAGGACCGCTGAAAATGTGGCTTTTGAAAGATCTGAAAGATCTGAAAAACCGGAATAGGTGACGTTGTTCAATGAGGCTCTGTTCTGATATATGACCGCGATGGAGAAGAAATCAACTGGCTTCAACGTGAAGTTCGCCTTACTCGTCTGCGAAAAGAGATACTCTGGTTCTTTCCCATGGGCGAGCCAGAGACCGGCGCGGAGAGCAGAATCGAACGAAATGTCGAACCAGCCTCCTCGCAACAGTGCAGTTCTCATGGGCAAGTTTGAATCTAGCTGGAAGTAATTCTTCGAGTAATTGTCCGTTATGCTTATTCCACTCAATTCGTAAGTGCCGTTCAGTGATAAATTGAGCTGCTTGAAGGCGTACGGGAGTTTCCACCGGGCAGAAACGCTGTAGCGACCGAATGTGTAAAATTCATCAACGTGATCGAAAAGGCTACCTTCATTGTACTGGAGCGATGAAATATGCGAGAAATTGTTGATGGCCAGCAAGAAGGGTTCTTCCAGAACGGTGAATTTCTTTATTGAAACGCTTGGCATAGTCCAGCGAGTATAATCTTGAGACTTGCTGACGGAACTCTGGATTACGAAATCTTTCGTAGGGTTTAAGGTGTATTGGAACGAAAATCTCTCGTTACTGAAGTATGCATTCAGTTTTGAAAAAAGCGATGGTACAGTCAGCGTCGTGTTCATCTTATAGCTTCTTCCAGCTGGACCTTCGAGATTGTACACGCTCGTTGTGAGTTTCCAATTTTCCTGCTCGTAATTGAGCGTCAATTGAGAATAATTCCCGGCCTGATCGCCTTTCTCTCTGAAACCTATCCGCGTGGTCACGTAACCCTGCGGGAAGGTCACACTGTATAGGCTCTCCACACTGAACCCTTCGTCTTTCGAATAACCCATTTTAACAGAGAACGGTTGCGGCCCTTCGCGCAGCGAAACGAAATAGACTGGTAAGTAAATGGTTGGTACGTCGTAGATGTATAGCACCACGTTGTAGGCGGCCAGATACTCTTTCTCCTTTATCTCAACGTCAATCGCTTGAAGCCTGTAATGCGGTTTTTCAAACTCACACGTGGTCAGATAGGAAATGCTGAGCTGGGCAGATTCACCTCGCATTCTTGAAGATTCTGCCGCGAAATAGATCGTGTGCTTAACCTTCTCTTCATCTGTGAAGATCGTTTTGCCCTTAGATTGAAGAACCAACGCTAGTTTTTCGGAAAACACGTACAGCAACTGTTGAGCTCTTATTTGTGTATCTTTTTTTGTGTAGAGCACGTTTCCTTCCGCGAGAATCTTTTCCACCTCATTTGAATCGTTCAGAAAAACCGTCAGCGTTGCAGACTGGATCGTCACATCTTCGTACCGAACCTCGACTCCATTTGAGAGGATCAGTCTTCCCTTCTCGACCAGCACGTTACCACCTTTCAGCTCCATCGTTCCAGCTTGAACTTGCGAGGCGAGGAAGACAACAAAAACGATGACCAGAAACCTCGTCAGAAACTCCCTCAGTCTGTAACTGATCCTTGTGTCGAGCAGCACGAACAGCAAAGCTCCCACGATTCCAAAGCTCAGGTCTGGCAACCACGCTGCGAGGACAGGATCTATCAAACGTTCTTTCCCCATGGCACTGACCCAGGCACCTGAGCCCTGGTACAGCACGATCAAAGTGAACGTCAGTATGACGCCCCAGGACTTGCTTTTCAAATTGAACATGAGTGAGAGAGGAACGCCCACGAGGGCTATTATGATCGGACCCAGAGCGATGGAGTAGCGTGAATGAAGTTCCACGATCCACGGTGCAGGATCTATTCCCAGCTTCTTGAGTGTAACTATTCTTTCTCTCAACTCCTCGCTCTTCATGTCCCTAGGAGTTTTCCCACTTCTCAAGATGGATTCGATGTCCTGTTTCAAATCGAGTTCCACTTTTGAAAAGCTCACATCGAACCTCAAAAAGCCGTCCTTATCGACCCTGTACATCCGTCCGTCGTACATGAACCACTTGTCGTTCTCTTTCATCACACGACGTGCAGTGATGATTTCTTCCTCAGAAGGTTCGTTCCTGAACAGCACGACGTTCTCAAGTATCCCATTTTGCCTGTCATATTTCTTCACGTAAAAGTATTGGTTCTCATCGACTTTGGTAAGCACGTTCTCGCTGATGAAGACTTCGGGTTTTCTGTAAACGTACTTCGAGAGCACCTGGTCAGCCTTCTGATTGAAAACGGGAACGATCCTGTCGTTGAGCATATACGCGACAAGGCTGAGAACTGCACCGAGCAACAAGAATGGAACGATCAGCACTTTCAAGGAGATCCCGTGCACCTGCATGGCCATGAGTTCACGATCGTTTGACAGCTTTGACAGCACCCAGAACACGGCAAGTAGGATTCCCACAGGTACACCGAGCGCTGTGAAATAGGGAAGATAGTAGTACAGGATTCTCAGCAGAACAAAGAAACTCACCCTGTGTCTGACGATCAGATCGGAAAGCTGGTAGAGGATTTCTACACTGACGAAGATTATGAACCCACCGAGTCCGATCAACACGGGGCCCAGGGAGAGCTTGAACAGATATTTAATCAGAATCGTCAAACAGAACGCCCTCCCTGCCTTTGAACGGCTTCATCTGATCTTTGAAACACTTGTAGTTTTCACCCAAGATGGCGTACAACACGGCTTCAACAACGTTCGTACAGAGGTCCGCTATCTCTTCGAGCTCGCGTGCGATCTCCAGAAGACATAGGGCACGCTCCAGTTGTTCGGGTTTCTCATTCAACAGGTTGATGAACTCTAACCTCACTTCCTGAAAGAATTCGTCTATTTCGTCGTCTTTCGTGCATATCTCGAAAGCGGCCTCCGATCGCATATCGGCCATGACACCGAGAGTTTCTTTGAGGAGTCCTGCCACATTCTTAGCCATCCTGATGATCTTAGGATCAACGTTCGCAGACTGTTCTCTGTAGAAAGAGAGCAGAATCTGGGCAATTCTGCGCGTTCTATCGCCTATCTTCTCGAGGGTGTTCGCCACCTCAACCGAACTGATGAGGAATCTGAGGTTGAAACCCGTGGGAGCATGTGTACCGAGTACGACCGCGGCCTCTTCCCTGAGCTCGACTTCCATCGCATCGAGCACATCGTCGTCCTCAACAACCTGTTTTGCGGAGGCACTCTGCCTGTTTTCCATCGATTCTATGACCCTCATCATCATTTTCTCGGTGAACCAGCCCATCTTCATGAGAGCCCTTTTGAACCTCTCCACCTTCTGATCGAGCAACCACCTCAAGATTCACTCACACCCCTTCCATAACCCACTTTGCTTTTCAGGACGGAGAAGAAATCGTAACCGGCGGGTCTCAAAAGCGAAAAAGTTTTACTGGACTTGCTCACGAGCACCTCTCTGGTTGTTCCAACACAGACTCCATCGATCACCAGCTCGGATTCGAGCTGGCTCGAAATGTGAATGGTTTTTGCGGCCGGCAGTATTATGCTACGGTTCTGAAGATAATACGGCGCCACGGGCATGATCTGTACAACGTCACAACTGGGTATGACTATGGCTCCGCCGAGCGAAAGGTTGTAAGCCGTGGAACCTGTGGGTGTGGAGACGAGTATACCGTCTGCGAAGAAATCTAAATCACTGCAACCATCAACAAACACCCTGAATTCGCTCATGGGTTTTGCCCTCGCACGTAGAATCGCATCGTTGACGGCTTCGTGCTCTTTCTGATCCGCCACGACCTTCAGCATCCATCTATCTTCCCGTACGAGATTTCCATTCCTGAGATCTTCAAGGAATCGCTCCGCTTCTTCCACCCTGTAGGTGGTCAAAAAACCGATCCTGCCCGCTTTGAATCCCACGATCGGTACGGACACGCACTTCACCGCCCTCAGGACGGTTCCATCGCCACCAACTACGAGCGCAAAGTCGCACGCTTTCTCCACACGTTGACAGGAAAGCTGCTGAACATCGATAACCTCAAGATGTTTTCTCACGCTTTCGAACAGTTCCCTCGCCTCTCTATCCCTTCCGGACTTGTACAGAATGACACAGCTGTGTCTCAACGCAACCTCACCGCCAGATCTATCAGCGTTCTGACGAGGAAATTGTCCAGGAACACGAGCAGAAAGATCGCTATCATCGGCGTGATGTCCACAGGTCCTACGGGCGGAATGAACCTTCTTAAAGGCTTCAGCAGAATGTTCGCGATCGCATCAATGGACTGTCTGAACATAGAGTATCTGAAGGGTGTTATCCAGCTCAGGATTACTGAGAATATCACGGCGAAAAGCTCTATGTAGATGAACAGCTGAAGAACCCTTGCCAGCGCGTAGAGAAGATTCGAGATTACGAACATACTCACTCTCCTTTCAAAATCGCCCTACCGATCCTGACCATCGTTGCACCTTCTTCTATGGCCACTTCAAAATCGTTCGTCATACCCATCGACAGGTGAACGACATTAGGCCAGCGATCGACGAGCTCATCACGAAGTTCTCTGAGCCTTCTGAACACCCACCGAACCTGTTCCGCGTCCTCGACCAGGGGAGCCATCGTCATCAGACCGATCACCTCAACGTGTGGAAAATTACTCGAAAACGTTAGAAGCTCCGACAGCGATCCTTGTTCGACACCTGCCTTGGTTTCCTCCCCTGAGACGTTCACTTCGATCAAAATCTTTTGTCTCTTTTTCAATTTCGATGCGACCCTTTCTATCTCAACAATTTCTTCCCGCCTGCAAACTGAGTGTATGTATTCACACCTCGGAACGATGTACTTGATCTTGTTCGTCTGGATCCTGCCTATGAAATGCCACGTTGCGTCGGGAACTGATTCGTACTTCTTCACGAGTTGTTGAGCGTAGTTTTCGCCGAAATCTTCAACACCAAGCTCCCTCAGCTTGATTATCTGCTCCAAACTCGCTTCTTTCACGACCACGACCAACCTGACAGAATCCGGATCACGATGCGCCCTCAAGGCTGCCTGAGCAATTCTTTCCTTTATCCTCTGAAGGTTCTGCTGGATATCCATCGAAGAGACCACCCCTCACTCTCTTGTAACCGAGATGCTGGTATGCAAGATCCGTAGCAGCTCTGCCACGCGACGTTCTGACTAAAAGACCTGAACGAAGCAGGTAAGGTTCGTACACTTCCTTGAGCGTGTCGATCTCCACGTTCAGAGTGGCCGCGAGCGCCTCCAGACCCACGGGTCCCCCATCGTAAATTTCTATGATCGTGCGCAGTATCTTTCGATCCATCTCGTCGAGTCCGAGGGAATCTATCTCGAGAATGTCCATGGTCCTGAGAACCGTGTTCGGCGTTATCCTCTCTTCCCTCCGCACGGTCGCAACATCCCTCACGCGTTTCAACAGTCTCAATGCCGTACGGGGTGTTCCCCTCGAGCGCTGGGCGATCAACCAGGCTGCCTCCCGTTCTATGGGTATGTTCATGAGCTGGCACGCCCTTTCGACGATCTTCGTTAGCTCGTCCACACTGTAGAAATCGAGTTCGAAAATCATGCCAAACCTGTTCCTGAGAGGCGGACTGAGCAGACCACTCCTTGTGGTCGCACCGATCAGCGTGAAAGGTTTCAGCCTGATCCTAACGGACCTGGCCGTTGGTCCCTTACCGATCATCACATCCACCTGGAAATCCTCCAGCGCCGAATACAGCACCTCTTCTGCAGGTTTGCTCATTCTGTGGATCTCGTCGATGAAGAGCACATCACCTTCTTCAAGGCTCGACAGTATGGCCGCGATGTCTCCACCACGCTCGATGACAGGGCCACTGGTGATGTATATGTTTTTCCTCAACTCTCTTGCGATCACATAAGCAAGCGTTGTTTTCCCGAGGCCAGGAGGTCCTGCGAGTAACACATGATCCAGCGGTTCTGAACGCAGTTTAGCCGCCTGAAGTGCTATTCTGAGCCTTTTTTTTATTTCCTCCTGTCCAACGTACTCGTCCAGGCTGTCCGGTCTGAAACTCGGTAACGACTCGATTTCTTTCATCACGGATACACCCTGTAGAGGGTCCTCGCAAACGGAATGGCTTCTCTGATGTGTTCAAGTCCACAGATCCATGCGACTGTACGCTCAACACCCAACCCGAAACCACTGTGCGGAACGCTTCCCCACTTCCTCAGATCCAGATACCACTGGTACTTCTCGATAGGCAGGTTGAACTCCCTGAGTCTCTCGACCAGAAGATCGTAATCGTGTATCCTCTGAGAACCTCCTATGATCTCACCGTAACCCTCGGGAGCGAGCAGGTCCGCACACAGGACGACTTCGGGTCTGTTCGGGTCTGGCTGCATGTAGAAAGCTTTCGCTTTTCTGGGATAGTGTGTGACGAACACGGGTTTTTCGAACTGCGAGGCGATCATCGTTTCCTCATCACCGCCGAAATCGTCGCCCCACTGAATATCGACACCCTTCGACTGCAGGAACCTGATCGCTTCATCATAGGTTATGCGCTCGAACGGAGGCGTCACTTTTTCCAGTTTCGAGATGTCCCTACCGAGGGCTATTAAATGATCGGAGGCGTTCTCGAGCACGTATTTGACTATGTAGGAAACCAGTTCCTCCTGAAGCTTCAGGTTGTCTTCGTGTTCGTAATACGCGACTTCTGCCTCATGCATCCAGAACTCTATCAAATGCCTCCTCGTTTTTGACTTCTCCGCCCTGAAGGTCGGACCGAGGTTGTACACCTTACCGAAAGCCAGGCAGGCTGCTTCCAGGTAGAGCTGACCGGTTTGCGTCAAATAGACCTTACCGTAATCGAAATAGTCGAGCTCGAACAGGTTTCCCGCAGTTTCACCGATAGATCCGGTGAAGATCGGCGTATCGATCAGAACGAATTTCCTTTCCTTATAAAACTGCCTTATCGCCCATATGATCGCATCTCTGACCCAGAGTATGTGAAACTGTCTTCTCGAGCGCAACCATAAATGTCTGTAACTCATGAGAAAGTCTATTCCGTGATCTTTCTTGGAGATAGGATAGGGCTCTTCAGGAATCTGAACGGGTATCACGTCGCTGGCAAGTATTTCAACACCGTAAGGAGATCGACTGTCTTCCTTCACCAAACCTCTGACAATAACACTGGATTCGATTCGAAGTTTCCCAGCCCTCTCGAACACGTCCTCCGGAACCGTTGAACGTTCCACAATTATTTGGACGAAGCCCGTACCATCTCTGAACTGCAGAAAATGTATTTTACCGCTCGAGCGCAAGTTCCACACCCAGCCGCGAAGTTCTACCTGCTGACCAATGTAATTTTTCAACTCCTCCACATAAACCCACTTCATCGATAGACCTCCCCTGAACGTCGAAAAATTTCGAACCCGAAGGTGGTTACAATTAAAATGATACCATCTGTCTGTGATCCGAATCTGTCGAACAAGAACACAACACGTTGAAGCGGGAGTACCCGAGTCTTGAACATGCAAGAACGATGTGTTATAATGCGAACGGAAGGCGACGTAGCCAAGCGGTTAAGGCGGGGGTCTGCAAAATCCCTATACGTGGGTTCGAATCCCACCGTCGCCTCCAGGGGAGGGGTTTCCCTCCCTTTTTGCTCAGCCTTCCTCGGGGTGATCCTTATGGATATCAAGCGCATCGACAAGTACATCTTCAGCATCAAGGGCAAGAACGTTGACGCCATCGTCTTCACAGATCAAGAAACCATCAACGATCCGGAGTTCAGGGAAGCTCTGCAACAGATCGTGAACGTCACACACATGCCAGGGATCGTGGCCGCACTCGCGATGCCAGACATACACTGGGGTTATGGTTTCCCCATCGGCGGGGTTGGAGTCTTTGACGCAAAAAACGGAGTCATTTCGCCAGGCGGCATAGGTTTTGACATAAACTGCGGGGTCAGATTGATGCTGACTTCTCTCAGCTTCGAAGAGGTTAAACCACACCTGCGCAAGCTCGTTGAGGCTATCTATGAAAGTGTACCTGTGGGCGTTGGTGCGAGCGGGGCACTCAAAGTGAGTGAAAAGACGTTGCGGAAGGTGTGCATCGAGGGTGCACACTGGGCCGTCGAGAACGGCTACGGTCTGAAAGAAGACCTAGGACGAATAGAAGACACGGGCAGACTTTCTCCAGCGAATCCGGACCATGTTTCTTCGAAAGCGTTCGAACGTGGTCTCGACGAACTGAACACGCTCGGGGCAGGTAATCACTTCATAGAGATACAGAAAGTTGAAAGGATTTACGATCCGACCGTTGCGGAGGCCTTCGGCCTGTTTGAGGGACAGGTGGCGATATCCATACACTGTGGGAGCAGGGGATTCGGCCATCAGATAGCGACCGACTACATACAGATCATGCGAGACAAACTTGCACAGCACAACAAAGATCTTCCGGACAAGCAACTCATAAACGCTCCGTTCGATCATCCGATAGGCCAGCAGTACTTCAGTGCGATGAACTGTGCTGCGAACTACGCCTTTGCCAACAGGCAGATGATCGGCCATGCAGTTGGAACGATCTTTTTGAAGATTTTCCCAACGGCGCGAGTGTGGCTTCTCTACGATGTCGCACACAACATCGCGAAAGTGGAAACATACAATGGTAGACGATTGATAATACACAGGAAGGGCGCCACGAGGTCTCTGGGCCCGAACAACCCGCTGCTTCAAGTTGTTTATAAATCCATTGGACAACCCGTGCTCATTCCCGGCAGTATGGGAAGCGCCTCCTATGTGCTGGTCGGCACGAAGAAGGCCGAAGAACTATCCTACGGAAGCACGGCGCACGGTGCGGGCAGAACCTTGGGGAGAAGAGCCGCGCTGAGGAATTTGAGTTATGAGGAAGTGCTGAAAGAACTGAAGGAAAAAGGCGTAGAAGTGATGAGCAAGGGTAAGAAAACGCTTGTGGAAGAGGCGCCCGAAACTTACAAAGATGTGGATCGGGTTGTGGAAATCGTCGATCAGGTTGGACTGAGTAAAAAAGTTGCAAGGCTTATACCACTAGGTGTGGTCAAAGGATGAAGTTCTATCTGAACCTTGAAGGTGTCGCTTCGACTCTCTACATCCTGCTCACACAGGGTGCGATATTCACAGGCCTCGCTCTCGCCTTCGGGTTGGACGAGCTCCTGATAGGAGTCACCGCATCTTTTCCAATGATCGCCCAGGTCTTTCAGATTTTCTCCCCCGTGGTTGTGGAGAAAATCCCAAAGCGCAGAACCTTGGTCAATCTTTTCAACTTGCTCTCGCGCTTACCATGGGCTTTGCTGATCGTCTTGCTTGCGTTCAAGGATAGAAATCCACTTTTTTTTGTTTTTGTCTTCGCCGTTTCGCAGATTTTCGGAGCACTGGCGGGAAACGCCTGGACCTCGCTGGTCAGAGATCTGATACCGGAATCGGAAAGAGGAAGGTTCTTCGGCAGGAGGAACGTCTACATCTCTTTCACTTCGCTCGTGTTCTTCTACGTCTATTCTCTTCTGATAGACAGGTTGAAAGATCCTCTGGGATATCAGCTTTCCATAGCGATCGGTATGTTAGGAACGTTGATTTCCTTCTGGTCGATGTTCAAGGTGCCGGAAGTCCCACTGAAAAGTTCGGGTGCACGAGCGGAGGTCAGCCTCGTTTTCCAGGACAAGAATTTCATGAGACTGTGTGTCTTTTATTTCTTCTGGAACGTGGTGATCGCTTTTACCTCTCCTTTCTTCACCTACCACCTTTTGAAGAACCTTCAGGTCCCGTTCTCGTACATAGGTTTGACTGGTGTACTCAACAGTATCACCGCGATGATCTTTTATTTCTTCTGGGGAAGACTCTCCGACAAGGTGGGACACAAATCCATTGCCGTTGCCGGAGTATTCATTGTGAGCTTTATTCCTCCCATGTGGTTTTTCATGAACACGTTTACTTACCGCTACCTCATGCTTGCGGACGCGGTGGTGTCGGCCATCGGTTGGTCTGCGATTAACCTTTCGTTCCTCACATTGCCCATGGAAGTTGCACAGAGTTCTTCGAGTGCTTACTTCGCAACCTATGCAGCCCTCGGTGGCGTTGGTGGTTTGATAGGAGCTGTCGCAGGTGGTGCAACCGCTAAGCTCCTGGCAGGGAGTCAATTTGGTTCAGACATCTTTCCCATATATGGAGTCCAGTTGATGTTCTTAGCCTCAGGAATTTTGAGAATTTTCACGTTGAAACTGCTCACCAAGGTACGGGCGAGGAGGTACGTTCCACTCAGAACTTTGATCGCAAGTACACTCTTTCTTTCCAGAGACAACGCTCTGACAAGATCGAACGGATCGAACGCCTATGATATTCTTAAGGTGATCAGGAAAAAACTAGAGGAATGCGAGGAGGATGAAAAACCTTGGCGCGTGAAACGATGGTGGTGAAAGAAATCCTGCCAGATAGGATCGTGCTGGAGAGGGACAGGACTTCTATGTGTGGAAAATGCCCGGCGCACATGATTTGCACGGGCGATGCACAGAAAGTTCAACTCGTGGTTGAGAAAAGCCATCTTGATCTCGAACCAGGGGATGTCGTTCTCGTCGAGACCCCAGCGGTCAGTGCTACCAGGATTGCGTTCGTTGTTTACACGATCCCGACTCTTCTGTTCATTGCCATGGTCATAGCGACCGTCAAACTTGCTGGAGAACTCCCTGCGTTCTTACTCGGTCTGATATCGGTAGCGGTTTATTTCTTGGCGCTCAACATTTACGATAGACGGTTCAGAAAAAAGTTCAAGCCGAGAATCCTCAGGATCATTGAGAAAGCAAAGCCAGAAGATCCATCAAATGACGCTTCTCTTCGGAAATGACCTTTTTTATCGTTTCCTTCTCCTCACCTGCGTAAGGCAGAAGTTCAGAGTAGAATATAATGCTATCCTTCTCGACTTCCACGGCAAGATGCAGACCTTCTTTGAAATTTACCTGCTTCATCTTTGCCATGGCTGGAAATATGGACATGTTCGCATAGCTTTTCAAATAACCCGCCACTTCCTCTGAAACCCAGTTATCGATAGAAGAACTTTGCTGAGAAACCTCACCTATCAGCTTTTTGAATATTTTCTGATGTTCCCTTTCCTGCTGTGCTAGGTTCTGGAAAAGCTTTTTTGAAGATTCTTCCGTCTGTACCGCAGCAAGGTTTGTGTAGAAAGCATAGCCTTCCGCTTCGATGTTCAAAGCGATGGAGAGGAGTTCCACAAGGCTCACCATGAGATTGATCCTCCTTTCAAAGTTCCTTTAATTCTAGATGAAGTTCGTTGATACCGTCCAGAATTTCTTCAGGTGTTATCAGTACACCTCCAACCTTGGTTACGAGCTTGACTTTCAGACTTTTCTTAGTCAGACTGAGCACTTCCTTGGCATACTGACCAAGGTTCATCTCGGCGAACAACACCGCCTCGACACGGCCAAGCAGTTCCTTGAGTCTCGTGGCAGGCACGGGCCATATGCTTATGGGCCTGAACAGGCCTACCTTCACTTTGCTGTTTCTCGCGATCTTCACCGCCCTGATCGCACTCCTCGCCACAGACCCATAGGCGACCACCAGAATTTCCGCATCGTCCGTCATGTACTCATCATACATGGCAATCTCATCGGCGTGCAACCTGATCTTGTTCGACAACCTCCTCACAAGCTTGTCGCTCACTTCGAAGCTGGATTGCGGAAAACCGGATTCATCGTGAACCAACCCGGAAACGTGGAATCGGGCCTTTCCCATCTCAACCAGCGGTACCGGAGTCGGTTCGCCGAAATCTTTTTCAACGAACGGAGTGTATATTTCCTCTTCTTCGAGCTGTTCCTCCTGGAGTCTCGGCACGATGGTGATTTCCTTCTCATCCGGTAGCTCAAAAGTTTCGCGCATGTGCCCCAGTACCTCATCCATAAGGAAAATGACCGGCGTTCTGTACTTTTCGGCGTAGTTGAAAGCCGTTATGATCAGGCGGTACGTTTCTCCGACGCTCCACGGATAAAGAGCTATGATCTCATGATCACCGTGCGTACCCCAGCGTGCCTGCATGATGTCTCCTTGCGCCGGCTGAGTGGGAAGACCTGTGGATGGACCTCCACGCATCACGTTGACGAAAACGCACGGTGTCTCGGTCATTACGGCATAGCCTATAGCTTCCTGCATCAGGCTGAAGCCAGGCCCACTCGTGGCCGTCATGGACTTGACACCTGCAAGGGAAGCGCCGATAATTGCCGCAGCGCTGGCTATTTCATCTTCCATCTGTATGAAAACACCTCCAACCTTTGGAAGCTCCCGCGCCATGACCTCAGCGATCTCGGATGAAGGAGTGATTGGATAGCCAGCATAGAAACGACAACCTGCCCTTATGGCACCCAGCGCACACGCTTCGTTTCCCTGCATCAGGACTCGTTCAGCCATTTTCAACACTCCCCTGAGCTGTCTCAAATTGTTTGACTGCTATGGCAAAATCGGGGCAGAGGTTTTCACACATCAAGCATCCTATGCACTTATTTCGATCCGCAACGATTGGCCTGAACAGCTCACCTTTGGAAAGAGCACCGGTTGGACAGAACGCGTAACAGATCCCACACCTCTTGCACCACTCGTAATTGATGTATATATCGTACTGCTTTTTCACAGCACACGCCTCCTCACTTGAGCAACGTCAAAAAGACACCTGCGGCAACCGCTGAACCGATCACTCCTGCCACATTCGGACTCATCGCGTGCATAAGTATGAAGTTCGTCGGATCGGCCTCGCTCGCAAGCTTCTGTGCCACCCTTGCAGAGTCTGGGACCGCCGACACGCCCGCTGCGCCGATCAACGGGTTGATCTTCTCCTTCAAGAAGAGATTCATGAACTTGGCGAACAGAATCCCACCTGAGAGAGAACAGACAAAGGCAAAGGCTCCGAAGCCGAATATCTTCAGACTCTCCGGTTTGAGGAACACATCCGCACGTGCTGAAGCCCCAACGCACACCATGAGTATGATCGTTACGGTGTCGAGAATGAACCTGCTGGCGGCTTCCACAAGTCTTTTGACGTTCCCAACTTCTCTCAGAAGATTACCGAGCATCAACATGCCCACAAGCGGTAACGACTGAGGTACCAAGGTGGCCGAAACGACCGTGACCAGAATGGGAAACATGATCCTTTCGAGCTTTGAAACTTTTCTCGGTGGTCCCATTCTAATCATTCGTTCCTTCTTCGTGGTCAACAATTTGGAAACCGGGGGTTGCAAGATGGGGATCAACGCTATGTAAGAGTAAGCAGCTATGGCTACTGCCGGGAGTATTTCCGGAGAAAAACGGCTCGCGATGTAAATCGTGGTGGGGCCGTCCGCGCCTCCGATCACACCTATAGTCGCGGCCTGTTTCAACGTGAACCCCATCGTCCGTGCGAGCATGAAGGCGGTGAATATTCCTATCTGTGCTGCTCCCCCAAGGAAGATCGTTATGGGGTAAGAAAGCATGAAAGAGAAATCCGTGAGGGCACCTATCCCTAAGAATATTAACGGAGGATAAATACCTTTGATCACACCGTAACTCAGATACCACAGAAGACCACCCTCATCCAGAATCTTGGTGAGCTGGGGTGGAATGTTTCCAAGTACTATGCCGAAAGCTATTGGTACCAGCAGCAAAGGCTCAGCGTCCTTTTTCACGGCAACGTAGAGCAGAGCGGCAGCCACGCCGAACATTATAAGGTTTCCAACCGTGAAATGTGAAAAGGCCGTTTGTTGCAACATTTGCAGAATACCTTGTAACATCGCACAGACCTCCCAGGCTCTATAGTTTCATTCCATCATTGGATACCTTAAGCCTTTTTTCTTTGCCGTTTCCAAGGCGATCTCGTAACCTGCATCGAGATGCCTTATAACCCCGATACCCGAATCGTTCGTGAGCACTCTCTCAAGCTTCTGGCGCGCCAGATCGGTGCCATCGGCAACGATCACCATGCCCGCATGGATCGAATAGCCTATTCCAACTCCACCACCGTGGTGAACACTCACCCACGTGGCTCCGCTGGCGGTGTTAAGCAAGGCGTTCAGGATGGGCCAATCGGCGATCGCATCGCTGCCATCTTTCATCGCTTCTGTTTCGCGGTATGGTGACGCCACAGAACCTGTATCGTGGTGGTCTCTACCTATCACGATGGGAGCCTTGAGTTCTCCCTTCTTCACCATCTCGTTCATGGCGAGTCCCATGAGTGTCCTCTGACCCTGACCGAGCCAGCATATCCTTGCCGGAAGTCCCTGACATTTGACTTTCTTCTCGGCCATCTCTATCCACTTGCGCAGGTGTTCATCCTCCGGGAACAGCTCAAGAACTTTCCTGTCGGTAGCGTAGATATCCTGAGGATCACCAGAAAGGGCAACCCACCTGAAAGGACCGCTACCTTGCGCAAAGAGATCCCTTATGTACTCTGGAACATAGCCCGGTATTTCGAAAGCATCTTTGACCCCATGCTCGTAAGCGAGCCTTCTGATGTTGTTCCCATATTCGAAGACTTTCGCACCCTGCATCTTCATCTCCAGGATCGCGTTCACGTGTTCGACCACCGATTCATAGACTCTCTCGAGATATTCCTGCGGATTCTTCCTCCTCAGCTCCGCAGCTTCTTCGACACTCAAACCCTTGGGGATGTAACCGTTCAGCGGATCGTGTGCCGCCGTCTGGTCGGTCACGACGTCTGGGATGATCCCCATCTTCACGAGTTTTGGATGAACCTCCGCCGCGTTCGCGAGTAATGCGACGGAGAGCGGTTTACCGGCCTTGATCGCCTCTTTGACGAGCCTCAAAGCTTCGTCGAGATCGTCCGTCCAGGTATCGAGGTATCCAGTATTCAATCTTCTATCTATCATTCTCTTGTCAACCTCGACCGCGAGCACAACACCATCGTTCATAGTCACAGCCAGTGGTTGCGCACCACCCATCTCACCGAGTCCTGCCGTCAAAACGAACCTTCCTTTGAGCGTTCCATTGAAGTACTTTTTGGCCACCGCGTAGAAAGTCTCGTAAGTACCCTGCAGTATTCCCTGCGTTCCGATGTAGATCCAGCTACCAGCCGTCATCTGTCCGTACATTATCAATCCGCGCTCTTCGAGTTCTCTGAAATATTCCCACGTGGCCCATTTCGGCACGAGGAGTGAGTTGGCTATCAGAACCCTCGGTGCCCACTCGTGCGTTTTGAAAACGGCTACCGGCTTTCCACTCTGAACCAGCAACGTTTCATCGTTCTCGAGTTTCTTCAAAGTTTCCACTATTTTGTAAAAACATTCCCAGTTGCGCGCAGCCTTTCCTGTTCCGCCGTAAACGATCAAATTCGCTGGATCCTTCGCCACTTCCGGGTCAAGGTTGTTCATCAACATACGCATGGCTGCCTCTGTTTGCCAGCTTTTACACGTCAAGGTTGTGCCCCTCGGTGCTCTGATGACGGTCCCTTTCGAAATAGTCTCCATCTTTGTCAACCTCCTTCACTTTCGTATTGTATCATTTAGGTTGATGCGGCTCAAAACAGAGGTGAACGTGGATGAAACCATCGCTGGTGAACCACGAGGAACTTGTGGAAAAGATTTCCCGTAAGTTAATTGAGGCGAACAGCATCTTGCGGCAAGAGATCTTGCAACAGCTTCTGTCCTACGATGGCCCTTTCTCCGACGTGCTGCGCCGAAACGCCGAAGTGGCAAAGAACAAAGACCTTCCACTTTGTCAGGACACGGGTTTCGTTGAATTCTTCATCTTCACGCCTCCCAACGTGGTTTTTGAAAAACCGATTCAAGAGATTTGTGATGAGGCCGTTTTCAGGGCTTACTCTTCTAAACCTTATCGTTTTTCCATCGTGAGCGATCCACTCTATGAGCGTAAAAATACCCAGACCAATACCCCCTCGATCTGTCACGTATTTCACTGGAGCCGAGAGAAAGTACAGATAAGATTCCTGATCAAAGGTGGGGGCAGCGAGAATTTGACGACGCTCTTCATGCTTTCTCCCACCAGCGGTGAGGAAGAACTCATCGATAAGTTGACCGCCCATGTGTACATGCATGGCTCGAAGGGTTGTCCTCCTTTGAGGATCGGTGTAGGTATCGGCGGCAGCGCGGATAAGGCTCTGGTACTTTCAAAGCTTGCACTCACGTATGCCTTTGATGAAGAGATTCCCTACCCGCGCTACGTTGAACTCGAGCAAAAGACTCTGAAAAAACTCAACGAGTTGAGAATAGGTTTTCAGGGTCTCGGAATCGGACCAACAGTTTTCTCAGTGCGAATCTTGCACTACCCAGTTCACATAGCGAATCTTCCTGTTGCGGTTTCGTTCGATTGTTATCTTTCGAGGATAGGAGTGGTGAAATTTGAACCTGTTAGAATTGAAAGTTGGTGAACGTATCGAATACACAGGTTCCATGATCGTAATGAGGGATGCCGCTCAAAGAAGGATCGAAAAGTTACTCAAAGAAGGTTCAAGTTTACCTGTAGATTTGCGGGGGACGATCGTTTTCTATGCAGGACCAACGAGAGTCGTCGATGGGAGGTTCGCCATAGGCCCTACCACGAGTGAGCGAATGGATAAGTATTTGAAGATGCTCTTTGAACTCGGGGTGATGGCCACGGTGGGAAAAGGAAAAAGGAGTGAACTGGCGAAGAAACTCTGCAGGGAGTATCGAAGAATTTACTTCATCGCACCAAGTGGTGCGGCAGCTGCACTCTCAGAACACGTTGAAAGTATAAAACTGCTGGCTTTCGAAGATCTTGGCACCGAGGCGATGTACGAGATCCGTGTGGAGAACTTTCCACTGATCGTCGCCATTGATAGCGCTGGAAACGATATCTTTTCACAAACTCTTCCAAATGGAGGTAGGGACGCATGAAACTCGTGTGGGCAACAGTTGCTGCAGTTGGTGTGGTTTCAGCGGTGTTGGTCTTTCCATTTTCAAAAATCGTCACAGTTTGCTGTCTTGTACTTCTGGCGCTTGGATTCTTCTTACCGCGCGGAAAGAAACAGGAAATCGTTGAACATGGAGAAAAAGGTGAAAAACTCTTCGAAGAGATATTCCTGTCGGCGAACATGTTGAAAGAAGATGCGCAGGAACTGAGCGACGTTTCTAACCAGGCTCAAACCATGTCGATGGATCTGTCTGAACAATCGAAAAAAATATCCCAGCTGATCCAATCCCTTACGGCAGCACTCGAGGAAACTTCCTCAAGCACGAGTGAGATTGCCAGAACTGCAAAGGCCGTTGGAGACGATGCGAGGAAAATGCGGAACGATTTTGTTCAGCTCGAGTTCGGGGTGAACGAGATACACGATGCGCTGATGAAGCTTTCAAGAGAGAATGTTCAGGCATCTCAGAGAGTCGATCAACTCCTCTCATCGATGAAGAATCTCAGAGAAAGGACCGAATCCATAGTACAGGCCGTTCAGCTCATCAGAAACATTGCAGACCAGACGAACCTCCTCGCCCTCAACGCGGCTATAGAGGCAGCACGCGCAGGTGAACATGGCCGTGGGTTTGCAGTGGTGGCAGAAGAAGTCAGAAAGCTCGCGGAACAGTCCAAGAGGTTTGCCGATTCAATTGTCGAAAACGTTCATGACGTCGAACAAGCCGTTGTGGAGTCCGTGAAAGAAAACGAGGATGTCGCCAGGATCGTGAAAGAAACTGCCCAGTACAGCCAAATCTTCGCCGAAAGGTTGGAAAATTTCAAAAACCAGGCAAACAGTTTCGCAAAAACACTAGAAGAAATGGTGCAGTCCATAGAGAGTCAGGTCAATTCCACCAGAGAGATCGAGCTCGCCGTGAACAGCAACACGAACACCGCGTCACAGTTGATGGAATTTGGTACAGAAATGGAGAAGAATGCCGTCTCTCTTGAGAAAGTTGCCTCACAGCTCGCAGAGAAATCTCAGATCCTGAGATTGAGATCTCTCAAGCTCAGAGGTCTGGCTGGTGCGAGGACATGGATCATGGATAGGATAAGGGAGCTTTCTGAATTGTTTGCGAGACCAGAGTGTCAGAATCTCGACTGGCGTTCTTTCGAACCTATAGCGAAACGCTTCCTCGAGGAGAAAGGTGGTATATACGAAGCAGTGTTCATAGCAGATAGCGATGGCAACTTCATCACAACCATAGGCACAACGGGCACGATAAAGGACAGGAATTACTTTCGGCGCTTGAAAAGCGACAACTTGGACTGGACGATCTCCGATCCAATTCGATCTCGCGCTACTGGGAATATGGTACTCACAATCGCGTTCACGATCCGTGAGAACGGGAAGTTCAAGGGTGTCGCCGGGGTCAACCTGAACGTCTCCAAGCTGGAAGAACAGATGAATTTCTCGGTGACTTAACTGCAGAAGTGACACCTGCAAAAGTGACCTGGTGAAACTTCGATGAGATCCGGTTCCACACTTTTGCAGATTTCAACTGCCCGAATGCAGCGCGTGTGGTAGACACAACCAGATGGAGGGTTCGCCGGGCTCGGTATTTCACCTTTCGGGATCGATCTGATACGTCTACCAGTTCCGAAAGAGGGGATGGAATCGAGTAAAGCCCTGGTGTAAGGGTGCGAAGCTCTTTCAAAGATATCCTCTTTCGATCCCATTTCCATGATCTTTCCGAGATACATCACCGCAACGTGCGTCGCCATGTGATCGACGACAGCAAGATTGTGCGTGATGAACATGTAGGTCAGATTGAACTTCTCCCTGAGCTCTTTCAGAAGCGTAAGCACTCTCGCCTGAACAGAAACATCCAAAGCGGATGTGGGCTCATCCAGAACGAGGAACTCCGGTCTCAGAACCAAAGCCCTCGCGATGGCGATCCTCTGCCTCTGTCCACCCGAAAACTCGTGAGGGTATCTGAACATGTGCTCTTCTCTCATACCTACTAACTCCAGCATCTCCTTTATACGAACATATATCTCATCGGACCGCATCCTGAAATGGATCTTCAAACCCTCGCCGATGATGTCCTTGACAAGTTTGCGAGGGTGCAGAGAATTATAAGGATCCTGCTGAACGATCTGCATACGGCGTCTGTATTCGAGAAAACCCTTCTTATCGAGGCGTGTTATGTCACGACCGTCATAAACAATCCTTCCTGAGGTCGGCTCGATAAGTTTTATGATGGTCCTTCCAAGGGTACTCTTGCCGGAACCGGACTCACCGACCACGGCAAAGATCGTACCTTTCTCGATCTCAAAAGAAACACCGTTCACAGCCTTCACGTAGATGGGTTTTGAAAAGATGGACTTTCGAATCTCAAAATACTTTTTCAGTGCCTCAACTTTGAGTAACACTGCCATCTCGATCCCCCGCAGCGTAAAGGTGGCACGCTACAAAGTGGTTCTTGCTCACCTCGATCAATTCAGGAAGCTCAACCTTACACTTATCGAATGCTTTTTGACACCTCGGATGAAAACGACACCCACTCGGTGGATCGACCAGATCTGGAACCACACCTGGAATTCCTTTGAGTTCTTTCCTCTGACCCACTAGAGGTATGGAATCGATCAAACCTATTGTGTATGGATGAAACGGCCGGGTGAAGACTTCTTCACTGCTCGCCACCTCGACAACGTTTCCCGCGTACATCACGGCGACCCTGTCGCAGAATTCGGAAGCCACAGCCAGATCGTGGGTGATGAAAATGACGGCGTTCCTGCCCACCCGAACTAGTTGGTCAAGCAACTCGAGTATCTGAGCCTGAATCGTCACGTCCAGTGCCGAGGTTGGTTCATCCGCTATGAGCAGTTTCGGTTTCACAGCCAACGCCATGGCTATCATGACTCTCTGCGCCATTCCACCGCTCAACTCGTGAGCGTAAAGGTTCATCGTTCTTTTCCAGTCGAGTCCCACCATGGTGAGCGCTTCGGGGACAAATTGATAAGCATCCTTGATCGGTATGTTCTGACTGTGAGCGATCGCCTCAGCGATCTGAAACCCCACCTTGAACACAGGGTTCAGCGCCGAAATGGGTTCTTGGAAGATCATCGATATCGACTTTCCTCTGATCTTTTCCATCTCTTCTTCCGGCAATTTCAACAGGTCCTGGCCGAGGAACTCAACCTTCCCTTCGACGATCTCACCCGGCGGTTCTATCAACCTCATGATTGCCAAGGCTGTCACAGACTTTCCACAGCCAGTTTCACCAACCACCGCGAGCCTCTCTTCTTCGTTCAGCCACAGTCTGACACCGTTGAGCGCCTTTATCACACCGCGATAGGTGTAGAAGACCACGCGCAATTTCTCAATATTCAGCAAGGATCCTCGCACCTTTAATCACCTTCGCAGTCTCGGATCGAGAATGTCCCTGATGCCATCACCCAGCAGGTTGAAACCCAGAACCGCCACAGCTATGAAGAGACCAGGAAAGGTGGAGATCCACCAGTGGTTTATCAAATAACTCCGTCCATCGCTCACTATGGCGCCCCACTCGGGTGTTGGAGGTTGCGCGCCGAGTCCGAGAAAACCTAAACCAGCCGCAGTCAGAATGATCGTTCCCATCCTCATGGTCAGTTGCACAAGAATTGGCGAAACGCACATGGGGAGCACATGAAGCACCAAAATTCTCAGATCACTCGCCCCGACAGCCTTGGCTGCCTCTATGAACGGCTGAGATTTCACTCGCATGGCTTCAGCCCTCGCCAGCCTCGCTATGACGGTCCATTCGACGAGAGAAATGGCGATGATCGCGTTTGTCAAGCCACGTCCCAGTACCGCAGAGAGTGCCATGGCGAGTATCAATCTTGGAAACGCGAGGAAGATGTCCGTTATTCGCATGAGGATTTCGTCGATCCAGCCACCGAAGTATCCCGCAACGATGCCTATTGCCGTGCCGATCGTTCCACTGATCACCGTCACGAGGAATATGATCCACACCTCAACTCTCGCTCCGTAGAGCACCCTGCTCAGTATGTCCCTGCCGAACTGGTCCGTACCGAAAATGAATTGCTTGCTCGGAGGTTTCAACCTGTTGGCAAGATCGACCTTTATCGGATCGTAAGGCGCAAGAACCGGTGCCAGGAGCGCCACCAGGAGAAAACCTATGACGATGAACGTACCAACCATGGCAAGTTTTGTCTTTCGCCAGAGGTAGAACGTATGCTTCCAGTCTTCAATCACTGGTTTCCAGCGGGATATCGTGCTTTTTTCAACCTGGATGCTGTCCAATTCAACCACCTCTCAGATCCTCATCCTCGGATCGAGCACAGCGTAGATGATGTCCACCACAAGGTTCACGAGCGAGTAAATAACCGCGGCGAAGAGTGTTCCTCCCATGATGGCAGGATAATCGAGTACCAGAAGCGCGTTGACAATGTATCTACCCAAGCCGGGCCAGCTGAAGATCGTCTCCGTCAAAACCGCTCCCTCGAGCAAACCACCAAACGTGAGTCCGATGATCGTTACGATGGGTATCAGTGCGTTTCTCAAAGCGTGTCTGTATATAACCAAACGCCTGCCTATACCTTTCGCTTTCGCCGTTCTTATGAAATCCTGTCGCAGAACATCGAGCATACTCGCCCTCGTGATCCTCGCGATGGAAGCAGTTGCCGAATATCCCAGAACGATCGTCGGCAAAACGAGGTGGGTCAGTGCATCTTTCAGAGCTTCCGTGTTCCAGGAAAGAAGAGAATCCAGCACCAGCAAGCCCGTGTATTTCGTGGGAGGTGTGGTGAAGAGGCTGAGCCTTCCTCCACCGGGCAACCAACCGAGGCGGAAATAGAAAAGTAACAACAGCAAAAGACCTGTCCAGAAGACAGGCATTGAAACACCAAGGATCGAAAACACACGTGCAAAATGATCTATGAATCTGTTCCTGTAAACGGCCGAGAATATTCCCAGCAGGATGCCCAACACGATCGAAAATAACGTTGCGGATATCGCCAGTTCGAGAGTTGCTGGAAAAAATTCTGCGATGTCCTTAACCACAGGTCTGTTTGTCTTCAAAGATTTGCCGAGGTCGCCCTTCAATAGGCCGGACATATAGTCGAGAAACTGATTGATCAAAGGTTTGTCCAGACCAAGCCGCCTTTTTAGATCTTCCACCAGCTCAACCGGTGCGTTCCCACCCAGAATGGCTCCAACGGGGTCCGCGGGAATAACTTTGGAGATCACGAACACCAAGACCGAAACACCAAAAAGTACAAGCAACATCAAAAACAATCTCTTAGCTATGAAAGTTGCGAGTTTCATGCAGTTGAGAAAGCCTCCTCGGAAAGAAAGATTGAAAGCAAAGCGGCCAGCAAAAGCTGGCCGCCTGTTTCATTTTTTGCTTATCTTGGTGAAATCAAAGACCAGCGTGTAACCCTCGCAGGCTTTTTCGAATCCAATTACATCATTGCTGACAGCCCAGAAAGCTATCGGTTGATAGAGCATCACGAACGGACTCTTGTAGATCCAGTATTCCTGCAATTCTTTGTAGAGCTGGGCACGCCTTTCAGGATCTTGCTCAATTCCCGCCCTCTCCGCGAGGTCTGCCGCATAGTCGTCGTACCACATGTTTCGCCAGGCAAGCTGTCTGACTCTGTAGTTCGCGAACGGTTTCGCCAGTGCGTCAGGATCCGGATAGTCTATACCCCAACCTGCTATGATCATTTGATGGCCCTGCTGACGGTATTTTTGATACATCTCACCTGAGGGCATCAACACTATGTTCGCTTTGATGCCTATCTCCGCCAGGTTGGCCTGAACAACCACAGCTTCGTTCCTTCTAATTTCCGTGGTACTCGTTATGAGTTCAACCTCGAACCCATTCGGATAGCCCGCTTCCGCCAGCAACTGTTTTGCTTTCTCGACATCACGCTTGAACGGGTTGAGTTCGATGTAGCCAAAATAACCTATGGGCATGAAATTCTGGTTCAGCACCGCAAAACCTCTCATAACGGAGTTGATGATCGCATCATAATCGATCGCGTACTTGATCGCCAAACGAACCCGTTCATCTTTGAACGGTCCCCAGCCAGTGTTCATAGCGATGTACTCGTTGCTTTGCCCTGGTGTTGTGACCAGCCTGATGTTAGACGGTTTTGTTTCTCTGAGTTGTGCAGCCTGTTCCGTTGTGATGTTCCAGGCCACATCCACATCACCTTTTTGGATCAGCAAGAATTGCGTGGTTTCTTCAGGCACATCCCGTATGATGATCTTCTTCAAAGGTGGCTGGCCGCGCCAGTAATAGGGATTGGCCTCCATAGTGATGACCTCTCGACGCTTCCATTCAGTTACCACGTAAGGACCTGCTCCAGCCCCGATCGATTTATCCGTCAAGTAGGCTTCACCAAGATCTCCGTTCACTTCGTTGGCGAGCACGAGCTTCTTGTTCACGATACCTCCCCAAGGTGGAGCGATGATGGACAGAACTATGTTCGGCGCGAGAGGCTTCGTTTTCAGAACAACCGTTTGATCGTTCTCAGCATATATAGTTTCCTCCATGTTCTGGGCATTCAGTCCGAGTTCTTCGAAGAGCCACGCGGGTGATTTCCTGATCTTCAGCACTCTTCTGAATGAGAACACAACGTCTTCTGCAGTGAGAGGATCCCCGTTCGAGAACTTCAAACCTTTCCTCAAATAGAACTTCCACATCGTGCCATCTGGAGAAACCTCCCAGCGTTCGGCGAGCTCGGGAACGGGTGTCAAAACGCCGTTAACAGGTTCGATCTTGGTCAGTCCAGAATAAGCGGCGGTAACCACAGCGGCGGCGAAGGTTTCATAACATACAGCAGGATCGAGCGTGATGAATATCTCCGTGTTGGCGGCGATAACGAGCGTGTCTTTCGGGGTCTTCGCAAACGCGACAAAGAGCAGGATTGTTGCCAGTAAGAGCACCGCTGTTTTTCTCACAATCAATCCCCCCTTCACATTGGTTTGGTTAAACTATACCACATTCGTCCGTTCTGTTCAAGACAGTTCTCGGAGAGAAGGAACGAAAGAATCGATTCAGGTTATAATGGTTCTGGGAGGAGGAATTTTGCAAAGGATCAGAGTCACGTATGTGATATTGATCATAAACGTGGTGATCACAATTTCAATGATGATCGTGGGGCTTGGTTCCTTTCGAAACGAGGCCTATCTTTTGTTGAAATTCGGAGCGCAGTACGGCCCACTGGTAGCAAGCGGTGAGTGGTACAGGACGATCACGGCCATCTTCGTACATGGAGGGATATTGCACCTTCTTTTCAACTCTTACGCGCTGTTCTACTTCGGCAACGTGGTGGAAACCATTTACGGGTCGGAAAAGTTCATCGTTTCATACCTTTTAACAGGGCTCGTTGGTAACATCGCAACACACGTGCTTTATTACAGATCCGTTTCGGTGGGTGCCAGTGGGGCGATATTCGGTCTGGTCGGTATGCTCTTCATCCTCGGCTTCAAACGGGAAGCTCGCTTTTATGCGAGCACCGTAACTGGCTATGCCCTGCTGCCCATGATAATCTTCAACATCGTGTACGGTTTCCTGCCGGGCAGTAACATCAACAACGCGGCACACCTCGGGGGGTTTTTCAGCGGTGTTATGCTCGGTTATCTGATCAAACCCGTTCCGTCGATTTACAGTCGCACGAGATCCGCTTTCCTCGCTTGGAGAGCTGCCTCGATCGCTTTGGGGATCCTCGTTTTGTACAGTTTCATGATGCTCGTTTTCCGATCATCTGTATGAACTCAAAGTTCTTCGATCAATTTCAGCAACGCTTTTGCTGCAAGCATCGTTCCTTCCTTTTCATAACCTTCAACACCAAGCATGGTCCTGATTTCACCGACTTTGACACCCGTTTCGAACATCTTTCTCAGATAATACTCGGCGAGTTTGTGGTGCTCTTTCTGCCTCTGCACGGCGCCAAAAGGATTTGCAAAGTACGAAGTCACCAGTCCACTCTCAGAGGTGGTTCCCTTGCTCATGCGTTTACCCTCTGAGAAGACCCTCAAAGCTTCCTCGACACTGTTAAAGAAAACGATCCTGTCCTCGTCTCTGTTCACTTCGGTGTAGTTGTTCGCGTAGAAGAAGAAGTCGATGTGCGTGGGTGTTATCACTTCACTGTAATTGTTGAAAGGTACTATGACGCGGGCGTTGATCTGATCGGGGTTCATGAAGATACTCCTGTCCATCGTCGAATAGGCGTATCCAGGTGGCAGGTCATCGAGCCTGACGAAAGCGCCGGTTTCTGTACCGTACGCAACCACATGACCGTCCATGATGGCGAGACTACCCATGTCATCGATTATCGTGTCCACCTGAGCTACTTCTTCGAGCCTGCTCAGGGCATCGAGTGTCTCACTCTTCCCCGCACCGCTGTCACCAACGAACATCGCAACAGCCATCTTACCGTTCTTCAGAATGATGCGAGCCATCGAACCGTGAATGGGCAGTCTTCCCTGATCGATCCTGATCAGATTGTGTATTGTGAGCGTGGTCTTCTTCATGTAACCGAAATAGTCGTTTTCATCGATCGCCGGAATGATTCCCACGTACAGCTTCCCATCTTTGAAGATCACGCCGTTTTTCCAGCGTTCGTTGAAGTTTGGAATCCTCTTTGGATCCAGCCCGAAGATCAGCATTCCATCGGGCTCTCTATTCTTCAAATCCTTAGGAGTGGCAAGTTCGAACAGGTTCGCCAGGCCAGCACCGTGCGTGAGGTAATCAACATGAACTATGTTGTAAAAGAGCAGATCTCCCACAAAGATGGGAAACCTGAACCACTCTTTAGGGTTCAGCTCTACTTTGTCGAGAATCGGTTCTTCTACGACCGGCAACACACCTTTTCTCTTGTTCGATTTCGTGTAGAAAATCACAGGAGGATCGAACACCGCACCCCAGACCGTGGGAACTTTCCTGAGCCAGGGTAATCTGTCGAACTTTTCTTCTTCTAGTTCTTCCACGAGAAAGGCTACCTGTGCCCCACTGGGGAGCTGCCTCATCACCGTGGGGAACGAGTTGGAGATGTTCATCATCAACTCTCGATACAGATTCTTGATCACGGCTTTGAACTGGTCACTGATCTGTGTAACTGTGTATTCTATACTCGCCCTTCTGATGTGATCGTCGGAGTACTTCTCGTAACGCACGATGAACCTGTGCTTGGATCGCCAGAACGAGTAGAACGCTTCGACGAACCGCTCGAGATCCCTGGGGTTGACGTAGTAGATGATGTTCGTGAGCTCCTTCACATTCCTCATCGTCAACAAATGCAGATATTCGATGAACCTTCGAAGATCGTAATCACCGTCGAGTTTGAACGCATTCAGCGCGTTCAGGAGGGGACTGCGTTTCTCTTTGAGGATATCTATGAACTCCCTCAACAGAAGTTCGAACTTTTGTTGACCCATTATCTGACTGTAATTCGTATAGATGACAGAACCGTCTATGATCACGCTGCGACTCAATATAAACACCTCTCCTGGGCGTTTTATACCGCTTATTCCTTTCAGTGAAAAAAAGGCTTCCTAACGAAGCAGTTACGTGGCATTTCTGAGGAGAAAACGAAGAGGTCGGTGTCAAACCAAACGGCCGGAGGGGAGCAATAGCCCAAGAACTTTCGTGAAAAGGAACCAAATGATCGTTACCACGAGGAGGGAATAAGCACTACCAGTTAAAAAATCCACTGGTTTGACTCTTTCCTTCAAAAGTAAGTACGTGAGCAACGATACGCCGATGCTGGGCACGAAGAAACCGAACAGATCGAGCATAACTATGTAAACAATGAAACCGAACAAATAGATTATGATCCTTCTCAAGCCACCAGGTGCAAACTCCAAACGTGTCGTTTGCTTTTTCTTCCACATTTTGACCAAATTTGATACCACCCACATGCTCGAGATCACAATGACCATGACGGACAAAAACTTCGGAAAGAAATCCCCACCGAGTGAACCGCCGAATTTTAGAACTCTGATCTTGTAAGATTCGAAAAGGAAGGCCAGGCCCGTGACGAAAAAGCATATTGCACTCACAAGCTCAACCATCGTAACTCACCCTCCGTGAAAACGGGGGGCAGTGCCCCCCATTCCTAACTCACTTGAGAACTTCAGCGGCTTTCTTGTAAATTTCTTCCTGACTCTTCCAGAAATCTTCCAGATCTTTACCGGTCTTGAAGAACACGGTTGCATACGCCATTTCCGCGAGTTTTGCCTTGAACTCTGCATCGTTCACGATCTTTTCCATGATTTTGTTGAATTCCTCAACGATCCATTTGGGCGTGTTCGGCGGGAAAAAGAACGTGTTCGTCATTGGGAAGACCAGGTCTGGATAACCCAGTTCTGCAGCCGAAGGAACATCCGGTATGAACGGATCTCTCTCAACGTCGTGAACGACGAGTGGCTTGATCTGTCCGGACTTTATGTATGAAACAGCAGAAACGAGTGCCAGTGGCACGATGTCCACGTGGTTACCAAGCAGGGCAACGATCCTTTGCGAGTCACCACCTTCGTTGGGGACAACGCGCCAGCAACCTCTCGCCGCAATCTCGACTGGTGCGTATTCGAGGTACGCTATACCACCCGCGCCGGTACCGTAGACGTACTTTCGTGGATTCGACTTGGCGTCTTCGATCGCATCCTTCAAATTCTTCCAAGGCATGTCCACTCTCGTTGCCGTTATCCTCGAGGTCTTGGTAACAACACAGGCAGGTGTGAAATCGTACCAGTTGATGTCTGCGACACCGAGGTAGTAGTTACCCAGCATTGCTTGATGGTACCACAGTACCGTGTAACCATCTGGCTTGGTTCCCTTGACTTGTCTCGCTGCCACAGCGCCTTCCGCACCAACGACGTTGGTTACGACCATTTCCTGGCCCGTGTACTTTTTCCAGAACTCGGCCACCAACCTTGCCATGATGTCACTCGCTCCACCCGCAGAGTAGGGAACTACAACTGTGACGGGCCTCGTTGGGTAACGCTCGGTCTGGGCAAACAAAACCACACAGAATGTCACGAACACCAACGTGAGGAACAACCTTTTCATAAATACACCTCCTTTACGCTCTTTCTTTCCTGGCACCCTTCCTGTTTACGTAGATTCCAACTAGGAACAGAACTACGGCTCCGATGAAAAGCGTCAAGGATATGGGCCTTGTGAACAACGGCATCATGCTTCCGTCTGAAAACGCCAGACCCTGTCTCAGATTCTTTTCCACGATCGGTCCAAGAACGAACGCCGTAATGAGTGGTACGAGCGGGAAATCAATCTTTCTCAAAAGATAACCGACGAATCCGAAGAACAAACTTATCCATATGTCGAACACCCTGTTGTAGAGTCCGAACGCCCCTATGACCATCGACAGAGCGACGATGGGTAGCAAATAGTACGATCTGATACTGAGCGTGTAGATGAAAAACCTCATCAACAGAATTCCAAGCAGAACCATCGTCAAATTGCCGATGATCTGAGCAGCGAAGATTGTGTAAGCGTATTCGGGACTGTCTCTGAACAGCAGAGGACCAGGAAACAAACCGTGTATCATGAAACCACCTATCATCATCGCTGTGACAGAATCACCTGGTATACCCAGCGCGAGTAGGGGAACCAGTGCGCCGGCTATTGTCGCATTGTTTGCAACCTCGGAGGCGATCACACCTTCAGGATTTCCTTTACCGAACTCTTCAGGATGCTTCGAACCACTCCTTGCCAAACCGTAAGCAACAACGCTCGATGTGGCTCCACCCACACCGGGAAAAACCCCTATCACAAAACCTATAACGAGGGATCTCACGTAGTTCACAGGTTGTGAAAATATCAGGCGAACGGCTTCGGCAACAGCCTTGAATCCCATCTTCGCCTTCCTCGCCTCGGGAGGTACCACATTTTGGTATCTTCTTTCTATCGCGACGAATATCTCAGAGATCCCAAACAGGCCAACCAGCAGTGGCAGAATGTCTATACCTGCAACCAGGTCCGGGACGTTGAACGTGAGCCTCTTGACTCCCGTCAGCATGTCTGAGCCCATCGTCGCCAGCAACAAGCCAAGAACAACACTGAGACCGCTCTTTATGATGCTACCTCCCATCATTCCTATGCAACCTGCGAAGGCGAGCAGGCCAAGCGCGAAGTATTCGAATGGCCCAAATTTCAGCGCCAGCTGTGCCAGACCATAGGTCGCAACGATCATGAGAAGAACAGCCACAAGACCACCAAAGAAAGAACTCATCAAACCCAGAGCGAGTGCCAACGAAGCTTTTCCTTTTTGAGCCATAGGATAAGCGTCAAAAGTCGTGGCTATGGAGGAGGGGGTGCCCGGCATGTTCAGGAGCGCCGCGGATATGAATCCGCCCGATATGGCACCAATGTAAATGCTGGAAAGGAGTATCAACCCCGAAAAGGGGCTCATTCCGTACGTGAGTGGTATTGCGAGTGCGACACCCATGGTGGCTGTCAAACCCGGAA
Organism: Thermotoga sp. Ku-13t; assembly: GCF_011057685.1. Taxonomy (NCBI): domain Bacteria; kingdom Thermotogati; phylum Thermotogota; class Thermotogae; order Thermotogales; family Thermotogaceae; genus Thermotoga; species Thermotoga sp. Ku-13t. The sequence goes on from NZ_LNFY01000001.1 coordinate 766,229, forward strand.
TAGAACCGAACACCAAACCCCAGATGGTACCGACAAGTATGAGAAGAAGGTTGAACGGCTGGAGACTGATCCTCATGCCCACGGTGAAAGTCTGTACCAGCGCTTCCACGAATTTTTTCCCTCCAATTCGACAGGCGTTGAGAAGTTGAGCAGCTGGACACTGTTTTTATTCTACACTTTCACACCCTCGCAGTCAAAGGTCTGCTTTCGTTGCTTTTAACCGAAAACCATTTTTTTCATAAATGTGAGTCCAAAAATAGCTAATAGCTCTCGTGAACACCTTTTTTCTTTTCGTTTTTCAGATTTTCTTACCTTCTGGTAAGATATGTCTTGACAAGGTTACAGTACACCCTGGAGGTGGTTCGATTGCTCACTTACATCATCAGAAGGTTGCTTTTGCTGCCGCTGATACTTTTCGGATTATCTTTGATCATTTTTGGAATGATCCAGAGCCTGGGTCCCGACAGACTGCTGGCAGCCTACGTTAATCCCGGCGTGTTGGACAAGCTGACACCTGTACAACTTGAAAAGATAAAACAGAAATACGGATTGAACGATCCGATGATGATTCGCTACATCAAGTGGCTCAAGAACACCCTCCAAGGGGATCTCGGCTGGTCCTTGGTTGGCAAACAACCTGTGAAGGACGCGATACTGAGCAGACTTCCGTGGACAGTGGAACTGGCCCTTTATTCGATCGTTCCGGTGGTCTTCGTCGGAGTATGGCTCGGCGTGATAGCAGCCGTCAATCGAGACAGGTTCCTGGATCACTTTGTGAGAATTTTCGCGGTCGTTGGATGGAGCTTTCCGGATTTTGTTTTCGGACTCATCGTGCTCATGATCTTTTACAGCGTGCTTGGTTGGTTTCCACCAGGTAATCTCAGCTTCTGGGCAGATCAAGTTGTGAAATCTTCCGAATTCAAACGATTCACCTCGCTCGTCACGATAGATGCTCTCCTCAACGGCAGGTTCGATGTCTTCGTCGATGCGTTGCGTCATCTTGTTGCCCCCATCTTGACGCTGTCTTGGCTGTGGTGGGCGTACTTGCTCAGGATCACACGTTCGAGCATGCTCGAAGTCCTGACGAAGGAGTACATAAGAACAGCGCGAGCCAAGGGATTGGCAGAGCGGGTGGTGATAAACAAACACGCACGAAGAAATGCAATGATACCTGTGATCACAGTGGGTGGAGGTATGGTCATACAACTGTTCGCGGGTACTGTCATAGTTGAAATGGTGTTCAACAGGACCGGTATGGGTAGTTTCACAGCGACGGCTGCGACGCAGCTCGATTACGCTTCGATCATGGCTTCGGCGCTCTTCTATTCCCTGATATTGGTCATAGGAAACCTCGTTATAGACATACTGTATGCCACTGTGGACCCACGCGTCAGGCTTGGTTGAGGGGGAAAGAACATGAGAGTCGAGACCAAAAGAATGTTGAGGAGAATTTTGAGAAATCCATCAGCCGTGCTCGGATTTGCACTGCTGATTTTCTTTACGCTGGTCGCAATCTTTGCACCAATTATATGCCCCCCACAATCTTACGATCCGTACATGATACCGATCGTGACGTGGGACAAGACACCGCAACCTCCAACGAAAGGGCATCCGTTCGGAATCATAGATGGTCGTGACATTTTCTATGGTGTTGTGTGGGGAACGAGAACAGCATTCAAAGTCGGTCTGGTGGTGACGCTCACATCAACTCTGGTGGGATTGGTCATAGGTTCGATCGCTGGTTACTTCGGAGGTTGGATCGATGAAGTTCTGATGAGAATCACAGATGTCTTCTTGTCCATCCCTTACATACTCGCTGCGATCGTCATGACAGCGTTCCTGGGTATGGGTCTCGATAAAGTCATGATCTCGCTCATAATCTTCGGCTGGATGGGTACAGCGAGGCTCATCAGAGCGAACATACTTCAGGCAAGAGAAGAACAGTACGTGCTCGCCGCCAGGGCCCTCGGAGTGAGCGACTTCTTCGTTATAACGAAGCACATACTTCCCAACACGATATTTCCTGTACTCATACAGGCCACTATGAGAATAGGTTCCTTGGTCATCACCGCTGCAGCGCTCAGCTTCCTCGGCCTCGGGGCACCGGTCGGTTACGCCGATTGGGGAGCGCTGTTGAATTTTGCGCGAAACTGGATGCTTGGAGCCTCAGGCGAGGCTTTGAAGTACTGGTACGCCGTCGTGTATCCAGGCACAGCGATGGTCCTGTTCGTGCTCGCATGGAACCTGGTTGGTGATGCTCTCAGAGACGCGTTCGATCCACGCTTGAGAGGGTGAGCGAGATGGAGAGAAAACCGATTCTGAGTGTCAAAGGACTGAAGACCTACTTTTACACGGAAGATGGCATAGTGAAAGCGGTGGACGGGGTCGATTTCGACGTGTATCAGGGAGAAACGCTCGGAATAGTCGGAGAATCTGGATGTGGGAAGAGCGTAACGGCACTCTCCATTCTGAGAATACTCGACGAGAAGGGAAGAATCGTTGATGGACAGGTCCTGCTCGACGGAGTCGATCTGACCAAGATAGACGAACAGGAGATGAGGAAAATCAGGGGAAAAGACATAGCCATCATCTTTCAAGAACCTATGGTGGCTCTGAACCCTGTGTTCACCATCGGTGAACAGATCATGGAAGCGATCATGCTCCATCAGAAACTCGATGAGAGAAGTGCAAGGGCCATGGCGATAGATCTGCTGAGAAAGGTGGGTATACCAGAACCGGAAAAGAGGGTGGATCAGTACCCGCACGAACTTTCTGGAGGCATGAGGCAGCGTGCAATGATAGCGATGGCGCTGTCTTGTAAACCAAAAGTTCTGATCGCGGATGAGCCGACCACGGCACTTGACGTCACGATTCAGGCTCAGATCATGGAGCTCATGAAACAGCTTCAAAAAGAATACGGAATGGCGATCATGTTGATCACGCACGACCTGGGACTCATAGCGGAAAACGCTGACAGAGTTGTGGTCATGTATGCCGGGAAGGTGGTCGAATACGCTGATGTCAGAACACTATTCAACGACCCGAAACATCCGTACACGTGGGGACTGTTGCACGCCATTCCAAGACTGGACATAGAACAGACTCGTCTGTACAACATTCCAGGCGTGGTTCCAGATCCCTTGCATTTTCCACCCGGGTGTAAGTTTCATCCACGATGTGAATTCAGAGAAGAAAGATGCACAAGGGAAGAACCAGAACTTGTGGAAGTCGGAGAGAACCACACGGTGAGATGTTTCTTCTGGCAGAAAGTGGACGAGGCGAAAATGAAGAAGGTTGGTGAGTTCGTATGAGCACAATATTGAAGGTGGAAAACCTTGTGAAGTACTTCCCCATAAGGGCTGGCGTCTTCAAACGTATCGTGGGTTGGGTTAAGGCTGTAGATGGGGTATCGTTCGAGATCAACGAAGGAGAGACCGTTGGACTGGTGGGAGAATCCGGTTGTGGAAAGACGACGATCGGTATGGTCCTGTTGAGACTGTACGAGCCAACTTCGGGCAGAATCATCATCGGCGACGAGGATACGACATATTTCTTCATGCCATCGCTGCGCGCTCGATCTTACATAAAAAAGACGTACATAGATAAGTTCAAATCCCTGTTGAAAGAACTCGGTTCGAAAGATGCTGTAATAAAATCACTCGATGGTGTGGACAGAACCTACGCCCAGCTCTTCTTCGACGAGGCAAAATCTTCGGCTGCTAAATTCTACTCCTTGCTGCTCAGCAACATCGATGAAAAACGCAAGCAGTTCAGAAAGAACGTTCAGATAGTCTTCCAGGATCCCTACAGCTCGCTCAATCCAAGACTCCGGATAAAGTCGATCGTCGGCGAGGGCCCAGCAGTTCACAGGCTCGTCAGAAATGAGAAAGAACTCGTGAGCAAAGTGCGTTCAGTTCTCGAGGACGTTGGTATAAGTGGCGATTACATGTACCGATTCCCACACGAATTTTCCGGTGGCCAAAGACAAAGGATCGGTATCGCCAGAGCACTCGCACTTTCTCCCAAGCTTGTAATCGCCGATGAAGCGGTTTCAGCTCTGGACGTTTCGATAAGATCACAGATCATCAACTTGATGAAAGACCTTCAGCACGAGCACAAGCTGACGTATCTGTTCATCTCGCACGACCTTGCCGTGATAAAGTACGTGAGTGACAGGATCATCGTCATGTACCTCGGAAAGATCGTTGAAATGGCTTCGAAGAAGGACTTGTTTGACAATCCATTGCATCCGTACACGAAAGCACTCATGAGTGCCATACCGATACCCAATCCCAATATCAAGAAAGAGAGGATCATCTTGAAGGGCGATGTACCAAGTCCCGTTAATCCCCCGTCCGGTTGCAGGTTCCATACACGCTGTTACATAGCCCAGCAGATCTGCTCGCAGCAGGAACCCGAGTTGAGAGAGATCACCCCTGGCCACTGGGTCGCCTGTCATTTTGCAAAATAAAAAACCCGGGCACAGAGCCCGGGTTTTTCAATTCCTTCTCTTACTCTTCCTTCCAGAGCGAGTAATAATCTGCGGCGCCTGGCATCATCGGGTTGTAGTACCAACCTTTGACCCAGCTTCTTCTCACGTTCAAACTCTGAGGTTCGTAGAGAGGCACACCGAGCACGTGGTTGATTGCAAACAGCTGGACTTTCCTGTAGATCTCGCTTCTGACCTCTGGATCCGTTTCAATCGCAGCCTGCTCGATCAGTTCGTTACAGCTCTTTCCTCCAAGTTCTGGCGTGGGTGTTGATACGAACTTCTTGAAGTTTTCACCCTGAGCAAAACCGTACGTTCCGGCCGAATGGTAGTAGGTCTGTATGAAGTTGTGGGGATCTGGATAATCCGCAAGCCAGCCTATGATGAACGCCGGCAGATAACCTTGCTTGTAAGACGTCAGATAAGTCGGCCACTGCTCACCGCGCACCTCAATCTTGAACTTCGGGTTGATCATTTCGACGTAAGTCTTGATCATCTCCGCGACTGTTCTTCTCGCCTCGTTACCCGTGTTGTACAGCAGGGTGAGCTTGAATCCTTTCTTCCACACCTCGCCGTTCCATGCCTTCTTGAACTCTTCAGCCGCTTTAGCGATACTGAACTCAAACATCGGCAGGTTCGGATCGTAACCCAGCAAACTGCTTGGCAGGTCGGCGGGCACCCTGCTACCAAGGCCACGGAGAACGTCCTTGATCACGGCGTCGTAGTTTATAACGTAGGCGAACGCCCTTCTGACATGTTCGTCACTGAAGAAGTCTGGTGGTATTCCGTTGCCATCCAGTTTTCCAGAGCCAATGTACTTGCTATCAGGTTTCACGTTCCAGTTGAAGTGCAAGGATGTGATGCTTATGACTGGGAGTCCTTTCGTTATGACAACACCGGGCATGTTCTCAACCTGAGGCAGATACTGTGCGGGCACGGCAGCAAAATCAGCATCACCTTTTTCAAGCATCGCCCTTCTTGTGGACCATTCTTCGATCGTTTGAATGACTACTCTCTTGATCTTTGCGGGACCTCTCCAGTAGTCATCGAACCTTTCCAGAACGACCCTCATCTGTGCTCTGTCCCACTCTACGAGCTTGAACGGGCCTGTTCCCATAGCTTTTGCGTAGAGCGGTGATTCTTCTTTTGGAAGGTCCCAGTACTTCCACCAGGTGTCCGGTTTACCGTCCCAGCAACCTTGCTGGATCGCCCACTGCTTGTTCAAGATCATGCTCCACGTTGAATAACCACAGAGGATAGACAAGAATGGTCCAAACGGTCTTGAGAGTTTGAACACCACACTGTCACCATCGACTTCAATCGCTGGATCAATGTAATTGGTGTAAACCTTGATCAGCGCGTCGCGATATTCCGGAAGAGGCTCCTTCGTTGCAGGATCGAGTATTTCGCTGAGCGGTTTACCCACGATTTTCTCAACAAACTCATCCAGCGAATAGACCTCAAACAGTGCTTCCCATAGCATCCACATCGGTCCACCGGCTGGGTCGAACAGCAAACCACGCTCGAAGCTGTACTCTACATCTTCAGGGGTCAGAATCGCACCGTTGTGGAATTTGACACCCTTCCTGATCGGAAACACGTACGTTTTTCCATCATCTCTGATGAGCCCATTTTCAAGGCTCGGAACAGCTGTGGCAAGTCTTGGCTCCATTTCTATGACGCTGGAACCAACGTACGCGATCAGACACTCGTAGATCTGCGTCAGTACTTCTCCACTCGCGGTGTCGTAGGCATAGTGTGGATCGAGCGTGTCAGGTTCACCGATTGTGACCGTGATGATGGTATCAGGGTTCTTGACTTCTGCAAAGATGAGTGTCGCGACAGCCAAAAGCAGTACCAGTAAGACTTTTCTCATTCCTTCACACCCCCCAAGCAAGAATGTTCTTACACTCTATAAAGTATACTCCAAAATTGACCACGATCAAAGTCTCAACACTACGTCGGCCAGATCGGAAAGATTGCCAGAGCGATGGCTGGTTACAATGAGAATCTTTCCCTTTCCTTTTTGTTCCTTCAGGATCTTGCGCACAATTTCTTTTCCGACCCTGTCCAGACCTATCAACGGTTCATCGAACAACACAAGCAACGGTTCGTGTACTAAGGCACACGCTATCGCAACACGTCTCGCTTCTCCATCTGAAAGTTGAAACGGACTCTTGCTGAGAACATCTTCCGTTAAACCCACCGAGCGAACAGCTTCTTTCACTCGCTCGGCAATCCTGTCAAGACCAAAATTCCTGGCAGAAAAAGCGATCTCATCGAAAACTGTTTCGCAAAAAAATTGATCCTCAGCCCTTTGCATGACATAACCGATTCTGCTGAAGCCAGCATCACCCGCGGGAATCCCGTTCAGCAGTATCGAACCAGATTGAGGTTTGAGAAGTCCTGCGACGAGTTTCAGTAAGGTAGTCTTGCCACTTCCGTTTGGACCCTGAACGAGCAGAAGCTGACCACTTCTGAGCCGAACGTTCAGCCGGTCGAAAAGCTTTTTACCATCTTCGTATCCGAACGTTACATCGATCAATCTCAGCTCAGCATTCAACATCTTCGAATCTTCTCTCGAGAAATTCATGGATTCCACCGTAAAAATCAATAGTTCCGTCGCTCATGTGTATCACCGACGTGGCAAGACCAAAGAAGATTTTCGGTTCATGCGTCGAAACGAAGATCGTCTTGCCGAGTTGCTTCAGTTCGCGAAGAGCTTGCAACAATTCTTCCACACCGGTATCATCCAGCATCGATGTGGGTTCGTCCAGAAGAAAGATTTCCGGTTTCAACAAGTAAAGAGAAGCTATGACGAGCTTTTGAGCAAGTCCACCTGAAAGTACAAACGGATTTGCGTGCCTCACTTCAGAGAGTTGAAACATCTTCAACGCTGTTTCTATGTTCTCTTGAATTTCTTCACTTCTCAATCCCAAATTTTCCAGACCGAACGCAAGGTCTTCTTCAACCGTTGAACCCACGATCTGTTCGAAGGGATTGTGGAGAACGTAACAGCAAAGTTCTCTCAAATCTGCATCCGTTGCGATCCTTCCATCTATAATTATGGTACCCGACCTGATAGGAAGCAATCCAGCCAGTATTTTCAGCAACGTCGTTTTCCCAGATCCGTTGGCTCCCACCAGGAGATTGAAGGAACCTTTTTCCACTGCAAGGGTGAAGCCTTTCAAAGCAAATCCATCACCGTAACTGAAGTGAATATTTCTGAGCTCGATCACTGTTGTGTCACCTTCACGGATTTGTATATCCTTATGCCGCCTTCTTTGTAAATGTCTTCGACATTCCCGAAGATTTCTTGCATGGCTCTCTTGACGTAAGAACCACCCTTGTTGTGGTACGCAACTACTTGGAGGGAACCACTGTAGTTCAAATGTTCGTAGGATTCTCTGATCAACCGGAGGACAACTTCTTTTCCCGCGGCGAGTGGAGGGTTCATCAAAACCACATCGAATTTTTCGTCTTTCCAGGGCTCAAAGAATGCTCCCTGTTTTATCACGGCATCGACGTTGTTCTTCCTCGCATTTATCTTTGCAAACTCTACAGCCCTTTCGTTGATATCACTCATGTATACCTCCAGGTCTGGATGTTCCGCCCTCAGAACGATTCCGATCACTCCATAACCACAACCAAGGTCCAGCAACTTCCTGCCATGAAGGTGACAGTGCTCGATGAGAATGCGCGTAGCCTTATCGATCTCTCCAAAACTGAAAACTCCAGACGGGGTCTGAAATTGATATACCGCTCCATTCTTCAATTTCAATATGGCTGTTTTAATTCTCAACTCGCTCTTTGGCTTTTCGGAGTAATAGTGCTCCATACGAATACAATGGGGGCCGTGCGGCCCCCCTCAGTCGGTCAATCTGCCTTCTTTGCGAGTTTTTTATCGTAGATGAGGACAGCCTGAGCCGCTGCAAGCCTCGCCACAGGAACCCTGTAAGGCGAACAGCTCACATAGTCGAGACCGGCTCTGTGGAAGAAGTGAATCGATCTTGGATCTCCTCCGTGTTCTCCACAAACACCCACTTTGAGGTTGGGTCTTGCCTGCTTTCCTTTCTTCGTAGCCATCTCAATGAGTGCTCCGACACCTTCATAATCGAGTGTCTTGAACGGATCGTGTTCCAAAATACCTTTTTCCAGATACTCTGGCAAGAATTTACCAACGTCATCACGGCTGAAGGCAAAAGTCATTTGCGTCAGGTCGTTCGTTCCGAAGCTGAAGAACTCCGCTTCTTTTGCTATCTCGTCGGCCGTAACGCATGCGCGCGGAACCTCGATCATTGTACCTATTTTGTATTCGATCTTGACGCCGGATTCCTGTATCATCTGGTCGGCAACTTCCTTGATGATCTTCTTCAAGAACGCGATCTCGTTCACGTGCCCCACGAGGGGAATCATGATCTCCGGGACGACTTCCATACCTGTTTCCTTCTTCAACTCTATCGCGGCACCGATGATGGCTCTGGTTTGCATGATCGCAATCTCTGGATAAGTGATGGTGAGCCTGCAGCCACGGTGACCAAGCATCGGGTTCAGCTCGCTAAGAGATCTCACGATATCTTTCAACTCGCTCGGCGAGATACCAAGTTCCTTCGCGGTTTCTTCGATCTGCTCATCGTCGTGTGGTAAGAACTCGTGGAGTGGCGGGTCTATGAGCCTTATGGTGACCGGATAGCCAGCCATAGCTTTGAACAAACCTTTGAAGTCTCCTTTCTGCAGTGGCAACAGCTCGTTCAAAGCCTTTTCTCTTTCTTCCTTCGTCTTGGCTACGATCATCCTGCGCATCTTCGGTATCCTGTCCGCTTCAAAGAACATATGCTCAGTTCTGCACAGACCGATACCTTCCGCTCCAAATTTTCTCGCAACTTCTGCATCCCTCGGAATGTCCGCGTTCGCACGCACGCCGAGTCGTCTGATCTCGTCGGCCCACTCGAGCAGTTCAGCCACTTCACCTTCGAGACCCATGGGCTTGATCGTTTCAACCTTACCCAGCAGCACTTCTCCCGTGGCACCATCTATGGAGATCCATTCACCCTCTTTCACTACCACGTCGTTCACCCTGAAGAACCTTTCTTCTTCTTTCACTTCTATCATTTCTGCTCCAACAACTGCAGGCTTACCCATTCCCCTTGCCACAACTGCTGCGTGTGACGTCATTCCACCCCTCGAGGTGAGGATACCCTGAGCGAAAGCCATGCCACCGACGTCCTCTGGGCTTGTCTCTGGTCTCACAAGAATAACTTTTTCACCGTTTCTTCCCATTTCTTCGGCTTTCTTTGCGTCGAAGATCACGATACCCGTGGCTGCGCCAGGTGAGGCGGGCAAGCCTTTGGCTATCACTTTTGCTTTTGCTCTCGCCTTCTCATCGAAACGAGGATGCAGGACTCGCTCTATATCCTCAGGTTTGACGCGTAGGACTGCTTCTTCTTTGGAGATTATGCCTTCTTTCGCCATATCCACAGCGATCTTGATGGCGGCCTTGGAAGTTCTCTTACCGCTTCTGGTTTGCAACATGTAGAGTTTGCCTTCCTCCACAGTGAACTCAATGTCCTGCATATCTTTGTAATGCCTCTCGAGCTTTTCCATGATGGTGATGAGTTCCTCATAGACTTCCGGCATCAATCGTTTCAATTCTTCAAGAGGAACCGGCGTTCTGATACCAGCAACGACATCCTCACCCTGTGCGTTCTGCAGAAATTCTCCATAGACTTCTTTCTCTCCCGTGTTCGGGTTGCGCGTGAAAGCAACACCTGTTCCAGAGCGTTCACCCATGTTTCCGAAGACCATCGCGACCACGTTGACCGCCGTTCCGAGCAACTCGTCTTCCCTTATGTTGTTGATCTCTCTGTACTTCACAGCCCTCTCGCTCATCCAGCTCCTGAACACCGCATCGATGGCGAGCCACAGCTGTTCGTAAACATCCTGTGGGAATTTCTTACCCTCTTCCTCGTATACCTTCTTGTAAATCTCAACCAGCTGCTTCAAATCTTCTGCATCGAGTTCGATATCGAGCTTCACTCCTTTCCTTTTCTTTATCTCCTCGAGCGCGTTGTCAAATTTGCTCCTTGGTATACCGAGTGCGGTATCGCCGAACATCTGCAGGAACCTTCTGTAAGCATCGTAAGCAAATCTGGGGTTGTTCGTCATTTTGATCAGACCGTTCACGGTTTCATCGTTCAGACCAAGGTTGAGGATCGTGTCCATCATGCCCGGCATGGATATAGCCGCACCGGACCTGACGGAGACAAGCAGTGGTCGATCTGGATCACCGAAGCCTTTGCCTGTGACCTGCTCGAGCCTCTTCATGGCTTGTTCTACTTCTTCCTTCAAACCCTCAGGATAAGTTCGACCATGCTGATAGTAATACCTGCACACCTCGGCAGAAATCGTGAACCCGGGTGGTACTGGTATACCGAGGTTGGTCATCTCGGCGAGGTTTGCACCTTTTCCACCGAGAATGTCCTTCATCTCGGCGTTCCCTTCTGCCACGCCGTTGGCAAAGAAGTACACGAACTTTTTGCTCATCAGCGCACCTCCCTCACTTGATATACCAATCTGTAGTATAACTGCTGTCAGTGATCGTACCAACAGCCACAAACACCGACTGCGAACTGACTCCAAGAAGTTTCTCAACGATGGGGGCAAAATCGATGAAGACGAACAGCGAATGTTTGACTGGATCGAAGAATTTCAAAGCTTTCTCAAGAGATATTCCCTTTTCACCCTTCGCCTGGCTAAAAATCTTGACGTAGTTCCCCTCACATCTGATGATGAGATTGTCGATCTTTAGTTCTTCACCAGAAACTTCACCGCGCCCGAGAATCTTCGCTATTTCCGAAGGAGTCGTTCGAGCCTCCACCACGGCGTAGAAAGAAGGCTCCACAGTCACAGTTGCAGACTGCGTTTCGAATAAGCTCTGCAGGAATTGTCCAACACCAATCGACGCAGCCATCTTACCCGAAACCTTTTCAGAAAGGGCCAGAATTTCCTGTACCACATTTTTGGGCTCAGCCGATATTCCGAAAATCTGCCCGACAGAATTAAATACCGAATCAGCCAGATTGCTGGACATCTGCTCGAGGACAGCTTTCACAGCCCTGACACTCTGGACGTTGGAAAACACAAAGATTTCACCCGAAAGGTTTGGATCTTCGTGCAAACGGTACGATCTGTCCGGTGTCGCTTCCGCGATGATCTTTTTTGCAGCATCGTTTTTCGCCTTCCACTTGAAAGATCCACTCATCCTGTCTGGTTCGACCCTGACGACAAGGACCGATTCAAATTCTGCTTCGCCTTGTACGAGCCTGGGTGAATAACCAACCGCCCACACAGTGGCATCATCGAAGTATTTCATTATATCCGCCGCAATGCTCCCTCCGCCTTTCAGACATTCTCCGGCAAAATCCTTGTTGTTGGAAAAAAATACGTACGACTTTTGAGCGCCCACCCAGACATCTTTTCCAAGAAGATCACTTATTGCTTTGACCAACTTTTCTGTTTCTTTCGCTGGACCCAAAGCGCCGAAGAAGTTCTCGCCTCTCTGTACCACTAAAACTTGGTTCGAGAGCAGTTCGTTGAATTGATCCATCTTCACACCGTATTTGACCAGTTGACTCGCCACCATGCCCTGAACCATGGGTTCGATGCCAAGACCATTGATGAAAGTGTCGAACAGAGGAATCTTCTTAAGTTGGTCGTAATGTTTCGCATTGTCTGTTGCGAGTAGCACAAAATCATAAGTTGCCGGAATGAACTGTGTCACCCCGAGGAGCAATGTGCCAACCAGGACTGACAGGATTACCAAATATTTCATCGTGATACCTCCCCACGAATTTTTTCACTTAATAATACCATAAAATTGCCAGATATCGCTTCAGAATCGCCGATAAGTCAGAAAAATGCTCAAGAGCTTTTAATATCTTTCTCTGATCCTCGTTCATATCGGCTTTCTTTTCGTCTCATCTCTCTCTTTTTCCCTGTAATCCTGGACCCACTTGAAATGATCCACCGAGAAGTGTTATTATACAAGCAAGAGGGAGATCTCATCTCCCGAAATTGCTGTAAGGAGGGGGGTTGAAGGATGAACAAGAAGGAACTTGTCGACAAGGTCGCGAAAAAAGCGGGACTGAAGAAGAAGGATGTCAAGAAAGTAGTTGACACAATGCTCGATGCTATCACCGAAGCCCTTGCAAAAGGAGAAAAGGTCCAGCTCGTCGGCTTTGGAAGCTTCGAAGTCCGCAAAGCTGCTCAGAGGAAAGGCGTCAACCCACAGACGAAGAAGCCGATCACGATTCCTGCAAGAAAAGTTCCAAAGTTCAGACCTGGTAAGGTTCTGAAGGAAAAGGTCAAGTGAGTTCAGAGGGGGCGCAAGCCCCCTCTTCATTTGCCAACGCAGAAATCGCTAAACATTCGCTCGATGAGATCGATTCTGTACTCTCTCCCAAGCAATGAATCCAGTGCTTCGAGGCACTTTCTCAATCTCTCGGCAGCTGCGTCGAGTCTTCCTTTTTCCAGTTCTTCAATCGCTCCATTCAGGTTCGATTTGCAGGACAGGAGGAGTTCGTACTGTCTGGTCGTTGACACGTAACCGTCGACGTTTTCAAGTAGATCCTGGACCTGCCTTATGATTTCTTCCTCCAGTTTTTCGATGCCCTCTCTTTTCAGTGCCGAAATCACCAGCACATGCGCGTTTGTCCCCAAAGTACTCTTCAGCCGATCCAAATCTATCCTGTCGATGACATCGACCTTGTTGACAACAACGAGATACCGTTTGTTCTTTATGAGTTGCAGTATTTTCAAATCGTCTTCGTCGAGTGGAGTACTGGCATCCAGAACGAAGAGGATCAGATCCGCCGTACTGGCAGCGCTTATTGCCCTCTCCACACCGATTTTTTCCACTCTGTCTTGAGTTTCTCTGATGCCGGCAGTGTCTATCAAAGTGAAAGTGATCCCTCTGATCGTTGTGAAAGCCTCGATGATGTCCCTCGTGGTTCCTGGGATTTCCGTCACGATAGCCCTTTCTTCGTTCAAAAGAGTGTTCAACAGGGTCGATTTACCGACGTTGGGCTTGCCCACAATGACGATCCTCAATCCTCTGGAAACAGCGAGCCGACTGTCTGCGTTCTTCAGAGAATCGTCAACGCGCTCTAGCAAATTCATCAATTCCTGTCTCAAGAATTCGGGCTCCGTGAAGACCTCGTCTGGATAGTCGAACTCGACTTCGATGCGTGCCAGAACACGCAACGCATCCTGGCGAAGATTCTCAACGAAACTTGCCAACCTTCCCGAAAGGTTCGCCGCCGCGATCTTGACAGCCGTCTTCGACGTGGCTTCTACTATCTGCTTGACCGATTCGGCTTTCGTCAAATCCATCTTCCCGTTGAAGAAGGCTCTCTTGGTAAATTCACCAGGTTCTGCGAGCCTTGCGCCGAGCTTGATGAACCTCTCTAAAACCATCTGTGTCACCATGGGACCTCCATGGCACATCACTTCGACCATGTCTTCGCCGGTGTAAGAGTGGGGGGCCCTGTAGAAGAGAACGAGCACCTCGTCCAGCACTTCGTTGTCCTCATCCAGAATGAAATTATGATAAGCTCGGCGCGGTTCAACATGGTCTGGAACAGTTTTCAGCGCCCGGAGACAAATCCGCCAGGATTCAGGACCACTCAATCGAACGATGGAAATGGCCCCGATGCCCCTCGGACTCGCTATGGCAACGATCGTGTCCACCGATTTCTCAGCTCCCGCCGAGAAGTTCTGAAACTATTCTGTTCACGAGTTTTCCATCCGCCCTACCTTTTACGTGTGGCATGATGGCCTTCATGGCTGTACCCACGTCTTTCGGACTGGATAAACCAAGCTCAGTTATGATCCTTTTCGCAAGTTCTCTTATCTCTTCCTCACTCATCTGTTGAGGCATGTAAGACTGTATGATCTGAACTTCGAGCCTCTCTGCCTGCGCCAGGTCCTGTCTGTTCCCCTTTTCGTACATCTCAATTGCTTCTTGTCTTTTCTTTATCTCTTTCGACATGATCTGAAGGATCTCTTCGTCCGTGGCTGGACGCATCTTTTCAACCTCAAAATTCTTGATCGCAGCCAGAAGCATTCTGATCGTTCTGAGTTTCACTTCATCCTTTGCTTTCATGGCTTCTTTCAGATCCTGATTCAACTTGCTCTTCAGATCCACAGAATCACCCCCTGAGTTTTCATTCAAGGACCAAGATTACTCTCAAATTTTTCTCTTCCGCCAGATCTATCGTTTCACCGTTCTCAGTCCGCACAATGGGTCTCAAAGGATTCCTTCTATTCACACCAACAACGATCGCCTTCGTACCTTCGTTCAATGCAACAGTTGTGCCTATTGGATAGAGCCCAAACAAAGAGACCATACTCTTCACCACTTTCTCGTCGAGTTTGCCGTGCGAGGCGAGCCTTATGATCTCCGTCATGGCTCTATAAGGCGTCCAAGAAGGTTTGTAAGATCTGTTCGAAATGAGAGCATCATAAATGTCGACAACACTCACGATGCGAGCAAACAAGCTTACCTGTCGGTCTGACAAACCTTCGAGGTAACCTGAACCATCGAGTTTTTCATGATGATCTCTCACACTGCTTATAACACGCTCGTCGTTCAAACCAGATTGTCGGCATATCCTTTCACCGTACAAAACGTGCCTTTTCATGACTTCGAACTCTTCCGGTGTCAGTTTTCTCGTCGCAAGCAAGATCTCTTTCGGAACCAGTACCTTGCCCACATCGTGGATCATCGCGGAAAAAGCAAGATGAGAAAGTTCTTCCAATCTCAGCCCCATCTCTAAACCGACGAGAGAGCTGATCATGCTGACATGAACTTCGTGGGTGTAAGTGTAATCCTCATCTGTTTGCTGAACGAGGAAAACCAGCGATATTTTTTCACCGTAGTTTCTCACTATATCGTTCAAAACTGTCTGTGAAACTTTCCAGACTTGTTCTGTTTCTATCTTGAGCTTCGTGACCACAGAATCAAAAACCCGTTGTATTTCTTCCTTTGCTTCATTTATTTTTTTGACATCAACCAGTGGTGGTAAAACTTCCTCCACTTTCACCCATATTCTGTTCACACCGTTGCTCTTCAAAAGCTCGATCTTCTCTGGCGTGATCCTCTCTCCCGCTCTTACAACGATCGAGCCATTCCGATCTGTGATCGTTTCAAGTGATATTTCTAAACCTGTGAGGGAGCCAACATTTTTCAGAACACACTGACCTACCTCAGCTTCCAAGCACATTCACCACGTCTTTTTTGCTCTCGAAAGGCACCACACACGCCCAGTGCCAGGGCCTCTCGCAGATCCGTTTCCACAGATCTCTCACGCGTCTCAGCGTCACTGCATCTATCTTTTTCAACATATCGTCCAGAACCACGGGCTTACTCCTCGTGATGAGGAACTCGACAACGTAACCGAAAATGCCCGAAACGCTTTCAGTTATCATCTGAAGCTTACCCATCAACCGTTGCTTTCCGTATTCAAATTGATCCTTCGTGATGTCTCCTTTCATTATCTTTCTCAGTTCCTCAACGTACCTTTCGAGCTTATCCAAACTGGTACACGCATAGATTGCGAAGATACCCACATCGTTCCAAAGATTGTTGAGCAGCTCTATGTCGTACACGAGCCCCTGCTCTTCTCTGATTTTTGTGAACAGAACAGAACTCATCCCACTTCCAAGCAACGTGCTCAGAACCATGAAAGCAGGATAGTCTTCACTCAGTATTCCGAAGTCAAGGCGTGTTCCACCGATCAAATGGATCTGTGTCAGATCATTCCTCTCTTCACAGCTGATACTTTCCGACTTGAAACGAACCTTTGGATCTGGCGAATTGACTGCTTTGTTGTACGATTCAATCACTTTTTTCAATTTTTCCAGAACGCTTTTGGTAACCTTGCCCACCACAATGACGTCGACATTTCCATAATGATTGTTGTGGAACTCGAGAACTTTCTCTCTGGTCAATTTTTCCACAGTTTCTGTGTAACCGCTGACTGGCCTTGAGTACGGTTCTTCAAGGTAACTTTCAGCGAATAAATCCTGAACCCTGCTTTCATGATCCTCGTGGTAAGTCTTTATTTCTTCAATTATAACCGACTGTTCAAGCGCGATAGCCTTTTCCTCAAGAAGAGGCTGGAAAACGATGTCTGCCAGAACCTCTATTGCTTTCTCGTGATGGCTGTACGGTACCTTCGCTAAGTACACCGTAAAATCTTTTGTGGTGAACGCGTTCAGGCTTCCTCCTACAACTTCCAAGCTGAATTTCAGGCTGAACTCATCGAAGCGTTTTGTCCCCTTGAACGAAGCATGTTCGATGAGGTGAGCCACACCTGCTTCTTCAGGTTTTTCGTTCGCGGATCCAACGGGTACGATGAACGCCAATGAAAGAGTCTTGACAGAAGAAACGGGCACAAAATAGATGTGCCCGTTGAGGGTTTGCAACGTTTCTATTTTCATCGCGCTTACCTCCGTTTCATTTCACATCTGATTTTGGATTTCTCCCGCTTCGCATGGAATTCTTTTCATCTCTGTGGAAGCTCTTGGGTTTTTGTTCCTCAGTCTTGGCCTCCTCCTTCCGTTCCGAGGGTAGTTCTTCGAACTGGAGTCTTCCAAGATTGTCGATATTCGACACTTTAACCTTCAACGTATCACCAATCTTCAGCTTCTTCATGTTGCTCAGGATCTTACTCTGGTGCAACAATCCTATCTTACCTGCTCCGACCTCCAGGAACACACCGAACGGTTCTATGCGGGTTATCTTGCCTTCGAAGACATCGCCAACTGCCACTTCCTTAACTATCTCGTTTATCCTGTTGATCGCCGCGTCAACTTTATCCACGCTGTGACCGATAACACTGACACGTCCCGTGTCATCGTCCACGGATATCTGAACGTCGTACTCCTTTATGATACCTTTTATCACTCGTCCACCAGGGCCTATGATTTCTCCAACTTTCGTCGGATCGACCATAGTCGTCTTGATGATAGGTGCATAGGTTGAAAGGCTCGGTCTGGGTTTATCGATGGTACTGTACATTTTGTCAAGTACAAACATTCTCGCTTCCTTCGCCTGCATCAAAGCTCTGTACAGAAGTTCCTTTGAGACTCCGGACACCTTGCAATCCATCTGGAAAGCCGTGATACCATCACGAGTTCCCGCGACTTTGAAATCCATGTCTCCCCAGTGATCCTCGGCACCCATTATGTCCGTCAGTATCACCGAAACATCGGGTTCCAGGATCAGTCCCATGGCCACTCCTGCGACGTGTTTCTTCACCGGAACTCCTGCGTCCATCAACGCGAGAGACCCGGAACAAACCGTTGCCATAGACGACGAACCGTTCGATTCGAGAATTTCAGAAACGACTCTTATCGTGTAAGGAAATTCATCTTCATCGGGCAGAATGGATTTGAGAGCGCGCTCTGCGAGATGACCGTGCCCGATTTCCCTCCTGCTGGGACCTCTCAACGGTTTTACCTCACCTGTACAGAACGGTGGGAAATTGTAGTGGAGCATGAAGCGCTTGGTACCTTCCTCGAGGATCGTGTCGACGATCTGCTCATCCATCGGAGCGCCGAGTGTCACGATGCCGAGGCTCTGCGTTTCACCCCTGGTGAACAGGGCTGAACCGTGTACTCTCGGTAGCAAACCAACTTCACACGTTATCGGTCTTATGTCCTTAGGTCCTCGTAAGTCCAGCCTTATACCTTCTTCCACAATGATCCTTCTCATTCTGTGCTTCATCAACTCTTCATACAGGTCTTTCAACTGAGTCGCATACTGGTTCAAAAGCTCTTCCGTGTATTTCTGCTTCAATTGCTCGAGGACAGATTCATAATACTCCGATATGGTCTGCGCTCTCGCTTTTTTACCCTGCGTGAGTAATCTTCTTCGCAACTCTTCTCTATCGATGAGAGCACGGAAGTCGTTTTCGATATCCTCAGGCAGTTTGACTTCCTCGATCTGAGCCTTGCTCACGTTGAACTCGCCGAGGATATCCTGCTCGAATTCAACGATCTGTCTGATCGCTTCGTGTGCTTTGAACAAAACTTCAACCATTTGTTCTTCGCTGACTTCTTTCGCCTCACCTTCCACCATCGTTATCGCATCCGCAGTGCCAGCCACGACGATGTCGAGCATGCTCCGTTCGAGTTCTTCCTCGCTCGGGAAGAAAACAACCTGGCCATCTACGAGTCCCACTCTGACTGCCGCAACCACACCGTTGAAAGGTATGTCAGACACGTTCAACGCGAGAGACGCCGCCATAACACCCACAACATCAGGGGGAGTAGTGGGGTCCACGGATAGAACAGTTACAACGACCTGGACTTCGTTGCGCAGATGCTTCGGGAACAGGGGCCTTATAGGCCTGTCGATCGTTCGTGCAGAAAGAATTGCAGCTTCGCTCGGTTTACCCTCACGTTTGATGAATCCTCCGGGTATCTTACCCGCCGCATAAAAGCGTTCCTGAAACTCCACTGTGAGTGGAACAAAATCGACCCCCTCCACCGCCTGGTCAGACATGACAGCGGTGGCAAGCACCGTGGTGTCTCCAATCCGTGCCAGAACGGCCCCATTGGCCTGTTTGGCCACTCTGCCATGCTCGACGTAGAATTCCTTACCCAGAATGACACGTCGCCAGTATTTCAAAGCCCATCACCTCCAAGCACGAAACTAAAAGCGGGCCAGCGCCCGCCCCGATTTCGATTGACTTTCTCATTTCCTCAGACTCAGTTTCTCGATCAAATTCCTGTAAGACTCAGGGTTCACTCGTTTCAAGTACCTCAACATCTTTCTCCTTCTTCCGACCATCTTCATCAAACCTCGACGCGAGTGGAAATCTTTCGGGTGCATCTTCAAATGTTCTGTCAAATGGTTGATGCGCGCTGTGAGCAGTGCGATTTGGACTTCCACCGAGCCTGTGTCCTTCTCGTTAATCCTGAATTGCTCAATGATCTGTTGCTTCTGCTCTTTGTCCACCAAACACACCTCCGTTGGTCAGCCTTCAACCCAGAAGGGGATCACACCCACATCCGAGTTGAGGTCTGGAGCGGGCGACGGGGGTCGAACCCGCGGCCCTCAGCTTGGGAAGCTGATGCTCTACCACTGAGCTACGCCCGCTCACCAGAACAAAGTATACCACAAAACACGTAGTTCATCAACGTGTTGAATATTCTGCCGCGAGCGAAACCTCAACTCACATGGCGCGTTTCTTCTTCGACCAGTTTCAGAACCTGTGCCGCGTTGTTGGACTCCAGAATCAACCTGAAGAATTCGTACGCCTGCAGATCGACCTCGTCAGTTTTGTTCAAAAAGTACATCTTCACCTTGACTTTGAACGATTCCTTTTCTTCTTCATTCATCGAGGCTACGTGTTTGACAACGGCGAGCAACGATTCGTCCTGGACACAGGCCTTGGCGATCTGCAGGAGCACATCCGTCATCCATCAGCTTTGCTTCGGGGTCACGAACACTTTGAAGGATATACCCGTGCGCGTTTCGTTTTCGATCTTGGCTTCCATGAACCCAGGTACCATGTAAATGTCTTTGCCGTTTTCGTTGAGGAATCTCCGTGCCACGGCGATCGCTTTAACAGCTTGGTTCACGGCCCCCGCACCTATTGCCTGGATCTCGACCCTGTCAGCCTTGGACAGAGCACCTGCTATGGCTCCTGCCACCTTGTTGGGGTTCGAACTCGAACTGACTTTCAGAATCTCCATTCGACCAATCCTCCTTGATCTATAAAGACTCTCGTGCACAGCCTTTCAACAGCACTGTGCTACGAGTGATTTTACCACATCTTTATTTTATTTCAACCGCCCGTAAGTATTTCGCCGCTTCCTCGGGAGGCATCGGGTTTATGTAGAACCCTGAACCCCATTCGAAACCAGCGACATTAGTCAAACGTGGGACTATCTCAAGGTGCCAGTGATAATATTCTTTCCCTTCCCCATCTGTAGGAGCGGTGTGCAACATGAAGTTGTACGGCGGGTTGTCCAGAGCAACATAAATGCGATACAGAGTATTTTTCAGGATCCTCGCAAAATTCTTTACTTCTTTTTCAGTTATACTTCCAAAGCTGTGCGAATGATGCTTGGGCATTATCCACGTTTCGCAGGGGAACCTCGCCGCGAAAGGCTCTATCGAAACGAAGTCTTCGTTTTCTTCAACCACTCGTTCCTTTCTTTCGAGCTCCTGATTCACTATATCACAGAACACGCATCTCTCTTTGTACGAGTAGTATTCCTTTGATCCGGCCAGTTCCTCCTGAACTCTCTTGGGTACTATCGGTAGAGCGATGAGCTGACTGTGTGGATGTTGCAGGGAAGCACCCGCATCGCGACCATGGTTCTTGAATATCAAGATGTATTCGACCCTGCTGTCCGACGCGATACTCTCGTAACGCTGTTTGTATGCCCAAACAACCTCTTCCACCTGTTTGTAATCCATCAGAGCAAGGTGTGTGTCGTGATCAGGAGTTTCAACGATCACCTCGTGATATCCAAAACCGTCCATCGCATCGAACATACCTACACCATAGCGCTTCGGAGAAAGGTTTGGATTAACTGCCCCGAACTTGTTCGGTACGACCCTAACCCACCAGCCAGGGGTGTTGGGAGCCGTGTCCGGTGGTCTGAATGCCAGTACTTCCGGGGGCGTCGTGTGCTCGTTACCGTAATCGAACGGGCAGAACGCGGGTTTTTCTTCAACTTTTGGACGGGCAAAATCGTGCGGTCGTTTGGCCCTTTCGGTGGCGATGATCACCCAGCGTTTCAGCACGGGATCTTTCCTGAACTCAGGCATCACTGATCCTCCTCACACTCTTCGCTTTTTCAAAGCTTCCTGATAAACTCTAAGATAATGCTTCGCGGAACGCTCCCAGGACACGTCGGTTTGCATGGCGTTCTGGACTATCCTTTTCCAGTGCTGCTTCTCGTTCCCGTAAAAGTACAATGCCTTTGCGATTGCCATCAACAGATGGGCGGGGTCATACTCTCTGAACCCGAATCCGTTCCCAGTTCCAGTTTCCGGGTCGAACTCTTTCACCGTGTCGGCAAGACCACCCGTATACCGCACGATGGGTATGGTCCCATACCTGAGACTGTACATCTGTCCCAAACCACACGGTTCGTAGCGGGAGGGCATCAGGAACATGTCGCAACCTGCGTATATCTTCTGTGCAAGGTCTATGTCGAACTTTATGTTGGCTGATACCTTGTCCGGATACTTCTGCTGAAGACGCTGGAACATTTCCTCGTACTTTTTCTCACCAGTGCCCAGCACAACAAACTGCAGATCGAAGAGGAACAGATAATCCGCAATTTTCTCGATGAGGTCCAAACCTTTCTGATCCACGAGCCTGTTGATCATGCCGATCAGCGGTACGTTTTCCTTAACTGGAAGATTGAGCTCTTTCTGCAGCATCTTCTTGTTTTCGTACTTTTTCTCAAGACTGTTGAGATCGTAATTCACGTATATTCTCCTGTCCGTAGCAGGGTCGAATTCTTCGTAATCTATCCCGTTCAGTATGCCGTACAGATCATCGGACCTTAGTCTCAGGACACCATCGAGCTTTTCACCGTACTCTTCGGTCTGGATCTCCTGGGCGTAAGTGGGGCTCACGGTCGTGACGATGTCGCTGAAGAGTATTCCGCCTTTCAGGAAATTGATTTTTCCATAGAATTCGAGCCCATCTATGTTGAACAGGTATCCAGGAAGGCCTGCGAATTTCATGTAGTTCGGGCTGAAGATGCCCTGATAACCCAGGTTGTGGATCGTGAAGACGATCGCGGTGCGTGTGAAGAACGGGTCCATCCTGTAGAGTGTTTTCAGATAAACAGGTACCAATCCTGTTTGCCAGTCGTGCGCGTGAACTATGTCGAACTGCTGCGAAAGATGTTTCATAGCTTGAATGGAAGCTGCACAGAAGAATATGGATTGCTCAGCCAGATCCGGTCCCTCGTAGACGTTCTCGGCAGAAAAATAGTACTCGTTCGCGATGAAGTATACTGGCACACTGGAACCTGGCAACTGTGACTCGTACAGATCGAACGTCTCTTTTGTCTGCACGTTCTCCACAGGGATAGACTTGGCCACCTCAGTCAACTGATAACCGAACTTCTGGCTGTTCTTCATCACGACCTTGTGCAAAGGCATGAATATGGCAACTTTCGCCCCACTTTTTTCTATAGCCTTTGGCAGTGCCCCAAGCACATCCGCGAGTCCTCCAACCTTGGCGAAGGGATAAACCTCATAAGCGACCATCGCGACTTTCACGAATCTCACCTCGCTGTCGAAATTATAGCACGGTCCTTCGAAACTCCAAGAATACCGCTCAAAATGTCGTCAAAACCAAACTGCAGGAACGTTCTTCCATCTCTCAAACCGATCTTTATAAAAGGTTTCAGGGGGATCTGGTATGAAACGTGCACGTTCATGTCGACCCTCATCCAGTATTCTTCATGCTGACCGCGCGTCATGCCAAAACTCAAAGCGAAACTTTCAAATCCGACGAATCCATCGAAACTTCCAATGTTCGTTCTGATCGCTGGCAGAACAGTCTGAGCCGAGAAATTCAGCCCGGAGAGATCGAACCTGCCTCGTACTTCGAACAGGATCTGCCTGAAATTGAACGCTCTGGAAAGTTCGAAAAACATTTCTGGTAAAACACCCACAGTGAAGGAGAATTCGGGAAATCTTTTCAGGTGAACCAAACCACCAACGCTCCCATACGCATAACCGATCGATAGTTTTGGCAGAACCTTTTCAGGTTCGATCGTTACCCCCATCGCCGAGAAAACAGTTCCGGCTTTCAAGGAGCGATCGCTGGTCTCGGAAACGAGCATATCGAGTGCAAAATGCTTGTCGTTTGCCGTGACTGAAGCTGCAAATCCTTTTGAAGAGTTGAATGAAAGCTGCAGCCAGCCCGTTTCGAGCGTTTTTGCAAAGCCCACGACCATCGTGTTGTCCATCAGATCGTCCCAGAAGCCAAGATAAGCCCCAGCACCGAAGTCTTTCTGAGCTAACTCCACGTAAGGGAACGGCAGAAAGAATCTGAATCTCATGGCATCGCTGTATTTTGTGGAATTGATGCGTGGTTTTTCAGGCTCGGAAACAATCACGAAGACAGTTTCAAACCTGACAGAACCTCTCGAAGCAACGTTTGCAGGTTCAGAAAACAGTGCATAACCTCCTGGCAGCGGCTTGATTGAAAAAATCTTTCCATTCCATCCAACGGCGGCGACGCAGTCCTTCACACCGAATTCGTGAATCTGGTTTGTACGGAGATCCACCGTGCACGCACGGAGCTCGTCTCCCAGCTCAGCCACAAAGTAAATTTGATCGTTCAGTATGATTGGAGACAACTTTGTCCCGCCATCGATTGTCAATTTCTCCAGTCGAGCATCTTGCAACATGTAAAGGTCTACGTTCCGAAATTTCCTGGCGGTGAAAACGATACGATTCTCATCGGCAGCGATCTGGAGCGGTGCCAGATCGTTGGGGATAGGAATCTCGTTCAGTGAATTCGTTTTCACGTCGAAAACAGTGATCTTTCTAGCATCGCTTTTCTGAACTATGAGTGCGAGTCTGTCATCGCCAAACCAGGCCACATCGATGACGTGTTCGATCCCGGTGTCCATCGTAGAACCTTTCCACAGATACAATCTGTTGACGTACCTGCCGTTCTTCAAAACTGTCCTGACGATGGCCAGTTCTCGCCTGGAATTCACTGAAAAACTCACGAGGTTCGAAACCTCGATGAGCTTACGGCTTTTTCCCTCAAAGACGTCGTAAAAATAGATCGCTCCAGGCGCATCGTACCCTCCGAAAGCGTAGTAAATCCTCCACAGTTCGAAATTCAGCTTACTGGGTATCAAAGAAAGCTCTGTGAGCCTTTCCCCTTCAACGAACACCTGAGCGTTCAACCAGCCCTTGACCTCTTCCAGCGGTACGAACTTCTTGAGGTGTCTGGAGAAACCGAGCAAGGGATCGTTCGAAAAACTGTCGAGTAATTTCTTGACCGTTCCTTCTTCTCGTTTCTCGAGCGATTCGAGCAAAGTGTATCCCAGCGTGTAGTTTGCCCCTCCAGGAGTGAAACGGGTTGTATTGATGGAAGAAGCGAACTTCAAGCCTATGTCGCTGGCCAACGCGTTCCTCCTGTAAAGGTCGAACAGCACGTCGTTCGCCCTTCCTTCGTTTTCAGCAGATTCCTCCATGATCGCCACACCTTCGTGCAAATAAAGCGGTGTCAGGGTGTTCTGAACGGCAGCCGCAACGGCGTGGCCGAAGAAGGACAGACCCTCCACCTTCGGTGAGAAACGGTTCGCCAGAAAGATGTGAGCCAGCTCGTGTCGGAAACAAAATATGACCCAGTCATCGTATCTGGGGGTGAACTGGTACGGGTTCATGTCGCTGACGTAAATGACTATCACGTTGTTCAAAGGATTCGCATAACCGTTGGAGACGTCCGATCTGAGCAGATAAACCTTTGGCCTAATCTTTGGGGAACTTTCGAAACGCTTTTCCAGCCTTTCAAAGATTTCGTCGGCTTTTTGATAGAGTCTGTACGCTGCCATTTCAAGACCGTCTTCGTAGAGCACATCAACGTATCGTGTTGTCAACATGTTGAAATTGCCAACAGCCCAAACCAGTGAGGTTGACAGGAGAAAAACGAGGATGAACATCGATTTCTTCATGCTTCCCTCTCCAACTTCTTAGTTATGTAGTTCACGACCACCTCGATCGCCCGATCGTTGTAACCACCTTTCGGCACGATGATATCGGCGTACCTTTTCGTTGGTTCTACATAAGCATCGTGCATGGGCTTGACCGTTCCCAAATACTGGTTCACAACGCTCTCCACACTTCTTCCTCTTTCGTTTATATCGCGCATGAGTCTTCGAATGAACCGTATGTCACTCTCGGCATCAACGTAGATAGAGAGCTCGTAGAGTTTTCTCAACTCTTCGTAGTAGAGGGCGAAAATGCCCTCGATCAGAATCACCTGTTTCGGTGCAAACTCGATCGTTTCGGATCTCCTCGTGTAAGTCACGAAATCGTATGTAGGAATCCTGACAGTCTCTCCGTGCAACAACCTTCGAACGTGTTCGACGAGCAGTTGATGTTCGATGACGTCCGGATGGTCGTAGTTCATTTTCCTGCGTTCCTCCAGAGGTAGATGACTCATGTCCTTGTAATAGTTGTCCATCGGTAAGATTGCGCATCTTTCTTCGCCCAGAGACTGTACGATCCTTCTTGCGACGGTAGTCTTTCCAGATCCGGTTCCTCCACCTATGCCAATGAGGATCAACGTCTCGCCCCCATTCAGCTTCCAGTGTGATGAAAAACCTCCTCATCACAAATGTAACATGAAGATCCAAAGGAGCAACCGTTTATGAGCGATGAAACCCGTATAATTTGATCGTGTGGTCGCTTTTAGGCAGGTGATGGCTCTGAAGATCTTTCTCGTTCGCCACGCCAAAACCGAGTGGAACGATCGAGGTTTGTGGCAGGGAAACAGCGATATTTCACTGAACCAAGCTGGGTTCGATCAGGCTCGAAGAATCGCTGAAAGATTATCTACCCAGAACGTGCAGATCGTTTACACCAGTCCCCTTTCGAGGGCTCATCAAACAGCCAAGGTGATTTCAGATACTCTGAAAGTACCCTTGATCATCGATGAAAGGCTGAGAGAATGTGAGATCTCTCTGTGGAACGGTTTGACCATGGAAGAAACGCTGCAACGGTTTCAGAAAGAATTCCAGATCTGGTCGAGCCAGCCCGATGCGAAGATAGAGGGAGTAGAATCCCTCGGTAGCGTTCAGAACCGGATCGTTCAGTTCTTGCAGGAACTGATTCAAAATCCTTTCGAGTCCATCGTTGTGGTGTCGCACGCTTTGTCTCTACGAACTTTGATATGCTGGGTTCTCAAGATACCCCTGAGTGAACACACGAATTTCAGGCTCGACAACGCCTCGATCACCTTGATCGAATTTCAGAATAGACTCAGACTAGTCTATCTGAACGATACGTGCCATCTTGGTTAGAAGATCCTGGTGCTTGCCTTTGGGCCCGGTGTTTTGTCGTACGCCTCTACGAGCCAGAATCTGTACACATATTCATATCTGTCAGTCCTCACGCTTGGATCTTTCGGCACGTGGAAGAGATCGTGCACAGCTGTGACATAACTGTAAAATGTATCATTTCTCGGCACGAGTTCCACCACGACGTTGAACATGACGCTGTAGCCACTCATCTGATCGTAGAAGAGCAGCGTTGCACGTGGATCTTTGAGAACGTTCCTGTAACTCCTTTTGTAAAACATCTCTATACTCGACAGAACGTTTCTGTCGAAGATGTCGGGATTCCCATAAAGGTCCAGGAGAAACTTGATTCTCTCGTTCATCGTTTCCTTGATCCCTTTTTGTCTTGCAAGATCTATCAGTTCCATCGCCCTGTTCGCGAGTTTTTCAAGGTGTTCCTGTTTCGGCACCAGCCCCAATCCCTTGATGCAACTGTTTATCGGAAATTCCTCTTCATCAGAAAACGTGGACATGACGACCGTGTGGGGTGAAAAATTCGGAACACCTTTTTCAAGACCAAGGAAAATCTTCAGACTCTTCGAACGTGTCTGGATCTGCCATCTGAAAAACTCATCATCCAGTTGATGGAGTCTGTAACTCTTCTCCTGGCCACGCACCACGATGTGAGCCACACCGTTTTCGATTCTCACGTTATTCCCTCCTGTCCGAAATCTTTGGATTCAATATCCTTTCAACGGCTACACCCAAGGACATGATGGAAAAGGAAGCGAGGAAAATCGCCAACCCCGGAAAAACAACCCACCACCAGGCACCGAGCACTAGCGCATTGCACGTTCTTGCCAGACTCAGCATCTTACCCCACGAGATGACCCGTGGGTCTGAAAAGCCTAAGAAGGACAATCCTGCTTCCGCAAGCATGGCACCGGCAGCCGAAAAGGCGGCGTTCACGACGAGCACGGGGTACGATGCCGGTAGCAAATGTTTCCTCAAGATGTACCACTTGTTCGCTCCAGCACATATGGCAGCCTCAACGTAGCCTCTCCTCTTCTCCGACAACACTATCGCTCGAACAACCCTTGAGATACCTGCCCAGCCAAAAACTATCAGCACGAAGACGAGCGTCCAAAAACTACTGCCCAGGTACGTCATAATCATGATCATGATGGGCAATCCTGGAAGTACCATCATGAAGTCGACCGTTCTCATTATCACAGCATCGATCCTTTTTCCAAAGGTCGCCGCAATCACACCGAGCAAGCCTCCCAACGCACTGACACCAAGTGCTGTCAACGCTCCCACAGTCAGCGACGTTCTGGCTCCGTAGACGATCTGACTGAATATGTCGACGCCGTACCAGTCTGTGCCGAAGATGTGCTTATAAGAAGGGGGCTGCAGCCTTCGACTTCTCTGAGTGATGTCGTATGGATCGTAAGGAGCTATCAAAGGAGCGAATATGGTACAGAAAACCATCACACAGAGTGTCACGAATCCCACAGTGCCTTCGAAAGATCGAAACAGTTCTCGAAAGAAGCCGGTTCTTTTTTTGATCATTCGTACCTCACCCTTGGATCGAAGAGGACTTGCAACACGTCCGCCAAGAAGTTCGCCACTATCACAGAGACGATCGTTATGATAACAGTTGCCTGCAAAAGTGGATAATCAGAATTTCTGGAAGCCTCCAACACGAGCAAACCCATACCCTTCCACGAGAAAATGGTTTCGATGAGTACGGCACCTCCAAGCATCCCGGCGATACGTAACGTGAGCATGGAAAAGAGGGGACCGAGCGCGTTCCTGAGAATGTGTTTCTTTCTTATCTGCCTGTCACTCAAACCCTTGGCCTTCGCTGTGAGAATGAACTCTTCGTTCAGAATTGAGATAACCATGTTTCGCACGTACATGGCGAAGCCTGGCACGTTTACCACGAATACGACCAGCCACGGCAAGAACGCGTGCCTCAGAAGACTCAAAAAGCTTGAGAAGCCTTTCGCAGTTGGATCGATCATACCCTGAAGCGGGAACCAGCCAAGTTTGAAAGAGAACAGCAGTACGAGCAAGAGCGCAAACCAGAACGTTGGAACCGAATGGAGTGCGAAGGCAACGTAGCGTACCAGTCTGTCAACGAACGAGTTCCTCTTCGTTCCGATGTACACACCGAGTCTCAGTGATGCGATCATTCCCAAAACAGTTGGGACCGCGGTGAGCAGAAGGGTCCAAGGAAGCCTTTCCAAGACGACACCGACCACGCGCCTGTTGTAGGTGTAAGAAACCCCAAGGTCTCCTCTGAAGAACTGTTTCAAAAACATGAGGTACTGTATCAGAACGGGCTTGTCCAGGCCAAACGCAGCTTTTATCTCCTGCTTCACTTCGTCCGGAATCCTCGGATCACCGTAAAAACGCTCTGCCGGATCTCCCGGCAGAGCCCTTATGAGAACGAAACTCACAGTGAGTGCCAGAAGGATGGTCACGAGCATCTGGATCGTTCTCTTGACGAGGTAAGAAAAGCTCATGAGATCACCTTACCGGTTTCAAGGATTTGAACGTTTCTGCGTTCATCACGCCCTCGCCAGGTAACACGACCCATCCTGTGAAATTCTTCGTGCTGTACGCTTCGATGTCCACAGGCACGAGGAGGGGTACAACCGGAACGAGTTCCGCGAAAAGTTTTTGCAACCCCATGAAAGCGTCCACACGGTCTCTTTCCGAAAACGCCATCCATATCGATTCGAGTGCCGCATCCAACTCCGGAATGTTGACACCACCGTAGTTGAACCCGACGACCTGGCCATCCTTCATTTCACCCCTTGAAGAATGCAGATGGTAGAACACCATCTCTGGATGGCTTCCGAGGCTGTAAGAGTACAATGCGAGATCGAAGTCAGCTTTCT
Organism: Thermotoga sp. Ku-13t; assembly: GCF_011057685.1. Classification (NCBI taxonomy): domain Bacteria; kingdom Thermotogati; phylum Thermotogota; class Thermotogae; order Thermotogales; family Thermotogaceae; genus Thermotoga; species Thermotoga sp. Ku-13t. The sequence continues at coordinate 795,695 of NZ_LNFY01000001.1, forward strand.
TGAGTTTCGTCGTCAAACCTTCTGGACCCTGAACGTCGAGTTCAACCTGGATTCCAACGTCCTTCAGATAGAGCCTTATGTACTCTGCCATGTCCATGGTCTTTCGATCAGAAGATACCAGTAAAGTCAGTTTTTTGCCGTCGTAATTGCACTTCTTCAGGAATTCTTTCGCCATAGAAATGTTTCGCTGAACGCATCCCACACTCTCGTCGAAGACACCTTTTGCCCTTCTCGGAATCAAACCGAGTGAGGCCACATCCGCAAGACCACTGTAGACCTTCTCCACGAGTTCCTGGTAATTCAGCGCGTAGAGAACGGCCTTTCTGAAGTTCACATCGTTCATGGGCGCTTTTCTGTGGTTGAAGAGAATCACGTTCACGACTCCACCTTCAATGAGCGCTACCTTCACGTCTGGATACTTTTTAGGATTGTCCATCACATGCTTGGCGAGTTCCGGGTCGAGGTTCCAGAAGAGATAGTCATAGTCACCCTTGACCAAACCCAGGAATCCCATCGTCTCGTCCTGAACTATGTGGAACACCACACCATCCAGCTGCTTCGGGGCGTCGGGATGATCTTTGAAGAACTTCATAACAACGCTCTGCGGAGTCAACTTCTCGAACGCAAGCACACCACTCCCTATGGGCTTTTCGATGTTTGGAAATTCCAGAGGTTTGTCTATTTTTTCCCAGATGGACTTTGGAATGATCGGGACCGCCATGGGTGCAAAAGACAGCATCGACACATTCACCGTTCTGAATTTCAGCCTCCCAGTCTTTTCGTCTATTTTCTCCGCTCCCGTGAAATATGCCAGAATCGGACCGAGTGGTAATCTCTTTTGGAGTATGTAATTGAACGAGAAGACAACGTCATCTGCAGTTACGGGTGAACCGTCGTGGAATTTTCGATCCTTCAACCTCAATATCAAACTGTTGTTCGAAAAATCAACCTGAAAATCTTCCGCCAAGGCTCCGACAATCTGTCCGGCACTTTCTGTGAGCAACGTTTCGTAGAGATACCCAACAACGATCCTCTCGGCCGAAGACTTCACTAAGAACGGGTTCAGCGACCTGACATCTCCCAGCACCGCGACGTTCAATTCAGACGCGAAGACGAGCGTGAATGCTGATACGAGGAGAAGGAGCCAGAATCTCTTCATTTGCCTCACCCCCAGAAGAAATTTGTTTGCTATTATTATAGGCGGAGGTGTTCGACTTTGCAAACCGAATGGCTTGGAAATATGGCTTTTCTGGCTCACACGGATTCTGGAAGGCAGGTGTTGATGGACAGCAGGAAGGACCACGGTGGACTTTCCGCAGGACCGAGCCCCATGGAACTGGTGCTCGCAGCACTCACGGGCTGCACAGGTATGGATGTCGTCTCCATTCTGGCGAAGATGAAGGTGCTGGACGAAGTTGAAAGCTTCAGGATGGAAGTTTCCGCCGAGCGGGCGCAGGACCATCCAAAGATATACACCAAGATCCATCTCAAGTACATCTTCAAATTCAAGAACCAACCGTTCAAAGAGCAGGTCGAAAAGGCCGTCCAGTTGTCCCAGGAAAAGTACTGTAGCGTTGCTGGGATGTTGAAGAAAGCGGCCGAACTCACTTACGAGATCGTTTACGAATAGGTGGTTCGATGCTCCTGAAAAGTTTTGTCCTGAACAACACAACTATCGAGATCGTTCAGGACGACATAACGAAACAGGATACAGAAGCAATCGTGAACGCTGCCAATTCTCATTTGAAACACGGCGGAGGTGTGGCAGCAGCCATCGTGCGCGCGGGTGGGGAACAGATTCAGAAAGAAAGCGATGATTATGTGAAAAAACATGGGCCTCTGGCGGTTTCCGAAGTTGCAGTGACTGGCGCTGGAAAGTTGAAAGCGAAGTACGTGCTTCACGTCGTTGGACCTCGCTGTGGTGAAGGAAACGAACATGAAAAACTTTACAGGGCGGTTCGAAACGTCCTGGAGAAGGCCGACGAGTTGCAACTAAGTTCGATAAGCATCCCTGCAGTGAGTAGCGGTATCTTCGGTTTTCCAAAGGATCAGTGTGCCGAGGTTTTCTTCAAGGCTATAACGAATTTTCTCAAAGAACATCCCAGCACCACATTGAAGACCATCAGACTCTGCAACATAGATGAAGAAACCAGCAGAATCTTTCTCTCTGTTTTCGAGAAGAACTGGAGGTGAGAAGGTGCAGGAAGAAGAAAAAACCGTGAAGCTTTCTATGGAAGAGCTCATAATTCTTTTCTTCAACACGATCGCCGCTCGATGCTGGGCGAGGCTCGGTCTCACGAGAGATGAGTACGGTGAACTGAGGCAGGACCTGAAAGAGGCGAGGTTGGGCATCGATGTGCTCGATGCGGTGCTCAGGGTGATGGAAGACGAGCTGGACGAGGACCTGAAAAGAGAGCTGGAGGGCGTGGTGGCGAATCTGAAGCTTAACTACGTCAATCAATACAACAAATCGAAAGAGGCGAAAACATGAAAAAAGCTGGCATCGTGGGACTTCCAAACAGCGGCAAGTCCACACTCTTCAACGCGCTCACGAACCAGAACGTTCCCGCGGAGAAGTATCCTTTTTGCACGATAGAACCGAACGTAGGAGTTTTGGTCGTCGAAGACGAACGTTTGACCAAACTCGCACAGATGGAAGGCTCCAAGGATCAGATCCATCCTTTCTTCCACATCATCGACATCGCAGGATTGGTGAAAGGAGCAAGTAAAGGAGAAGGTCTTGGAAATCAGTTTCTCGATCACATAAGCAAGGTGGATATGATTTTCCATGTGGTAAGGTGTTTCAAGATAGACGACGTCTCACATCCCATGGGTAGCGTGGATCCCGTGAGAGACGTAGAGATCGTCGAGATCGAGCTTATACTGAAAGATCTTGAGACTGTGAACAAGAGAATCGAAAAGATCGCCAAACAGGCAAGAACAGGGGAAGAAACTGCTCGCTTTGAGCTCCATTTTCTCGAACGTCTCAAAGCGCACCTCGAATATGGAAAGCCCGCGAGAATCTTGCCAAGGAACGAACAGGAGCAAGCGATCCTCGACTCGCTGTTTCTACTATCGGAGAAACCTGTTATCTACGTTGCGAACGTGGACGAATGGGGATTAGGTCAGGGACTGGATAAAATTGTCGAAAGAATGGCGAAAGAGAGATCGTCCGAATCCATCACAGTGAACGCGCAGATAGAATCCGAAGCGAGAGAGCTTTCTCCAGAAGAAGCACGCGAACTGTTGCTCGCATACGGGTTCGACACGAACCTCAAAAAGCGATTCCTCGAACACATAAAGCGCGCGTTGAAGTTGATCTGTTTCCTAACGGCTACGAGGAACGAAGCGAGAAGCTGGCTGGTTCCTGAAGGAATCACAGCGTACGAAGCTGCTGGCCTGATACACTCAGACATACAGAAGGGTTTCATAAAGGCCGAAGTGATTCCCTTCGAGCAGCTTTTGCAGTTTCCCTCCTTCAGGGAAGCACGCGAGGCGGGGGCTGTGAGGTCGCACGGAAAAGACTACGTGATCAGGGAGGGGAACGTTGTACATTTTCTCTTCCATGCTTGATCTGTTCAGGAACACACCCCTCGTTGCCACGGTGCTTTCGTTCCTGGTCGCTCAGTTGATAAAGATCGTTACCCACCGGAATTTCAAGGCTTTCAAGAGATACGGTGGAATGCCTTCAGGGCATGCGGCAGCGATGTCCGGCCTCGCGTTCACACTCGGCAGATGTTTGGGGTACTCTTCCCCCATAACGGCCGTTGCCGTTGCCCTGCTGATGGTCGTCGTCTCAGATGCGGTCAACTTGAGGCCATACGTGAGAGAAGACCTCGGACACACGTGGCTAGAAGCGTTCGCCGGAATTGCGGTTGGTTTCGTTGTTTCACATCTTCTTCCAGCGAGGATTCCACTCTGGTGAAGGAGGACTCTCATGCCGGCAAGGCTCCTTTCCGCAACGCTCGTGGGATTGAACGTATTCTCAATCGAAGTAGAAGTTGACATCGACAGAAAAAGCGTGATCCACGATGTGGACATAGTTGGTCTGGGAGATACGGCCGTCAAGGAGAGCAAGAAAAGAATAAAGAGCGCACTGAAGAACTCTGGCTTCGATTTTCCTCATGGCAGAATTGTGGTGAACCTTGCACCTGCCGATTTGAAGAAAGAAGGCTCTTTGCTCGATCTTCCGATCGCCCTAGGTGTACTGCAGGCGTGCGGTCATCTGAACAGGTTCGATTTTCTCTGTGTCGGTGAGCTCTCACTCGATGGGCACATCAGAAGGGTCAAGGGCGTTCTGACTATCCTTGTGCAGCTCTCGAAAGATGGTTTTTCCAAGCCGATCGTTGTACCAAAAGAAAACGAAGCCGAGGCCAGGATGGTGAAAAATCTGAACGTGTATTGCTTCGAACACATCAAGCAGGTTGTGGAGTTCGCGAATGGCCTTGTGAAGTACGAACCTGTGAGGTTTGAAGGACTACCACCTTTCTCTTACGACGAAGAGCTTGACTTCGCCGACGTGAAAGGTCAAGCAATGGCTAAACGAGCCCTTGAGATTGCAGCCGCAGGGGTACACAACGTTCTCATGAAGGGCAGTCCGGGTGCGGGAAAAACTATGCTCGCAAGACGAATAAGCACGATCTTACCACCGCTTTCTGATGAGGAAGCCATAGAAGTGCTCACGATCTACAGTGCGATCGGCCAGGCCGATATGAAAAAGCTCACGCGACCTTTCCGCGCGCCACACCACACAGCCTCGACGGTGGCCATAATAGGTGGCGGAAATGATGCAAGGCCTGGCGAGATAAGCTTGGCACACAACGGCGTTCTTTTTCTGGACGAATTTCCCGAGTTCCGTCACGACGTGATAGAGGCGCTCAGACAACCCATGGAAGAAGGCTTTGTGACCGTGGCCAGAGCCAAAGCAACAATCGTGTATCCTGCACGATTCATGCTCATCGCGGCGATGAACCCCTGTCCCTGTGGGAACTATGGTGATCCGAAGGCGGTGTGCAATTGTTCCCCGTACGACATCGTCAGGTACAACAAGAAAATCTCCGGTCCCATCATGGACAGGATGGACATATTGATTCAGCTTCCGAGGCTCGAACCGGAAGAGTACTTCTCCAAAAACTCGTCAGAAAGGAGCGAAAAAATAAGAGAAAGGGTGATGAGAGCCCGTGAGATTCAAAAGAGGAGATACAGAGAAGTCAACATCTCGACGAATTCTCAGCTGAACTCGAAACTGATGAAAAAGTTCATCCAGCTCGACGAGAAGACCGAGGAACTCCTGAAACTCACCGTGTCGAGATACAACCTCTCCGCAAGATCGATCGACAAAATATTGAAAGTCGCGCGAACCATAGCGGACCTCGAAGGATCACAGGACCTGGATTACAAACACGTTGCCGAGGCGATCCAGTACAAGCTCCAGATGGACTGAGTTTCACTCATGGTAAAATTGTTTGGCGGGCAGGAGCGACCACGGCTGACCAACATTGTTCTGCGGCCGAAACCTGTGGGCGGTGTTCGTATGGGGTGGGCGATCGTCTATTTCACACGCACGGGTAACTGTGAACGCATCGCCAGAAAGCTCTCAGAAATGACAGGTTATCCAACAATCAAGCTGGTCGACGATGTCAACTGGTCGGGTTTTCTCGGATTCATCAAGGCGGGTTTCTATGCTCTGACGGGAAAACGAACCAGGATAAGACTCGAGGGTAAAATCGATGCGGAACGCATCGTTTTAGTCACACCCATCTGGGCAGGTTCCATTACGCCCGCCGCGAGGTCCTTTCTGGATCACTTCGATCCATCCAAAGTTTTACTCGTCACAGTCTCTGAGGTGACCACACCGGAGGACGTGCACAGATCACTGAGGCGGAAATACAACCTTCTGGGGATTCACGGATTCACACGCAGAACCAACGAGGACGAAACAATAAAACATTTGGCCGAAACGTTGCAGAAACTTTGAGACGATCTTTTGGCCCTTGAAAAGACTTCGAGCTTGTGGTAATATTCTAAATGGCACTGTCGACTGGTTGACCCGCTAGCTCAGCAGGCAGAGCACCTGACTTTTAATCAGGGGGTCCTGGGTTCGAGTCCCAGGCGGGTCACCAGGGCGAGAGTGGCGGAACTGGCAGACGCGCTGGACTTAGAATCCAGTGGACGATGAGTCCGTGTGGGTTCAAGTCCCACCTCTCGCACCAGATTGCGGGCGTAGCTCAGCGGTAGAGCGTCTGCTTGCCAAGCAGAAGGTCGCGGGTTCGAAACCCGTCGCCCGCTCCAAATAATCCCCCTGTCGTGCAGGGGGATTTCTTTCATTGTATCCGAAACCGATCCCGTTCTGGCCGGGTCTGCGTTAAAATTTCAGGACGGATCGGTAGTCAAAACAGAATGCCTGTGCGGAGGTAGAAAGTCTTGGATTCCATTAGAATAAAGGGTGCACGCGTTCACAACCTGAAGAACATAGACGTTGAGATCCCAAAGAACACCATCACCGTGATCACCGGTGTCTCTGGCTCTGGTAAGTCGTCTCTCGCCATGGACACCATATACGCCGAAGGCCAGCGCAGATACTTAGAATCTCTCTCCGCTTACGCCCGGCAATTCCTTGGAGAACTGAAGAAACCCGATGTTGACAGCATAGAGGGTCTCTCACCGGCCATAGCGATTGACCAGAAGAGTGCGTCACACAACCCGCGTTCCACCGTTGGTACCACAACGGAAGTGTACGACCATCTCAGAGTATTGTTCGCCAAGATTGGAGAACCTCACTGTCCTTCCTGCGGAAGGCCGGTCGAAAAGAAGAGTATTGACGAGATCGTCAAGGACGTCTTCTCCAGGTTTCCTGCCTCCTCACGCATTTACGTCCTCTCACCCATCGCGATAGACAAGAAAGGAACGTTCAAAAAGGAACTCCAGAATCTCGCCTCCAAAGGTTTCGTTCGCGTTGAGATAGATGGTCAGATCTTCAGAATTGAAGAAGTCGGAGAACTCGATAAGAACAAGCGGCACACGATCAAACTCGTAGTGGACAGATTGGTGTTGTCAGAAACCGAAAAGCATAGGCTCGCAGATGACATTGAAATTGCCTTCAGAGAGAGCAACGGTTTTGTCGAGATCAGAAACGTCGATACCAATGAAAGCCTGCTATTCAGCGAACATATGATGTGTCCGGTCTGTGGCATCGGACTTCCCGAGATAAACCCCAAGCTCTTCTCTTTCAACAATCCTTACGGAGCGTGTCCAAACTGCCATGGCCTTGGGTACAACCTCCAGATAGATCCTGCACTCGTTGTCAACGAGAATCTGAGCATAGAAGAAGGAGCGTTGCTTCCTTTCGGCCACAGTGAATACTACATGCCTATCATCAGGAAGATTGTGAGGATGTTCGGTGCCTCCACCGAAGTCCCATTCAAAGAATTGCCTGCGATCGTTCAGGAGGCACTCCTTTACGGTTATGGAGACTTCGAAGGCGCGGTCAATTTTCTACAGCGACGCTACGAGCAAACTGCGTCGGAGGACATAAAAGAGTGGATCGAAAAGAATTTCATCGTTCAGAAAATCTGTCCCGTCTGCAACGGTAAAAGGCTCAAACCCGAGGCGCTCGCCGTCACCATAAGGGGTCGCAACATCATCGACGTGACGAACCTCACCATAGAGAAGGCTTACAAATTCTTCGAAGACCTCCAGGCCTCTCTTACGGAGAGAGAAAGCAAGATCGTTGGAGATCTTTTGATCGAGATAAAGAAAAGACTCCAGTTCATGCTCGATGTGGGACTGGGTTACCTCACACTCTCACGACCCGTGAACACCCTGTCTGGTGGTGAAGCCCAGAGGATCAGGCTCGCCACGCAGATAGGTTCCGGCCTGACCGGTGTGACGTACGTTCTGGACGAACCAACGATTGGATTGCACCAGAGAGACAACATCAGGCTCATCAACACACTCAAGAAATTGAAGGACCTTGGAAACACCGTGATCGTGGTCGAACATGACGAAGAGATTATAAAGAATGCGGACTACGTAGTCGATCTTGGACCTTTCGGTGGTGAGCGCGGTGGCAGGGTCGTGTTCGCTGGCACGGTACAGAGTTTGATCGAAAATCCAAACGGATCTCTGACGGGAGAATATCTGGCCGGCATAAAGAAGATAGAATTTCCGAAGGTGCGCAGGAAAGGAAACGGTAAATTCTTGACGATCGTGGGTGCCAGACACAACAACTTGAAGAACATCACCGTCAGCTTTCCACTCGGCACTTTCATATGCGTCACGGGCGTATCGGGCTCTGGGAAATCCTCCTTGATCATCGATACGCTCTATCCCGCACTGATGAACGCGATCTACAGAACGAAGATGTCCGTTGGCGAGCACGACAGGATAGAAGGCCTGGAGAACGTCGACAAAGTTATCGCCATAGACCAGTCGCCCATAGGAAGAACGCCCCGGAGCAATCCTGCCACCTACACGAAGGTTTTTGATGACATCAGAGAGCTGTTCGCGATGACACCAGAGGCACGCGCGAGGGGTTACACCAAGAGCAGGTTCAGTTTCAACCTGAAGGGCGGCCGCTGTGAGGCCTGCCAGGGGCACGGACTCGTGAAAATAGAAATGCTGTTCCTACCAGACGTTTACGTCGAATGCGACGTGTGCAAGGGAAGACGCTACAACGAGGAAACCTTACAGGTCAGGTACAAAGGAAAAAACATTCACGAAGTGCTCGAAATGTCCGTCGAAGAAGCACTGGAATTCTTCAAGAACGTTCCAACGATTTACAGAACGCTGAGTTTACTCAACGAGGTAGGACTTGGTTACATCAAGCTTGGTCAACCTGCCACGACGCTCTCGGGCGGGGAAGCCCAGAGGATAAAGCTCGCTTCGGAACTGCGGAAAGTTGCCACCGGAAAAACTATCTACATACTCGATGAACCAACGGTGGGCCTACACTTCGAAGATGTGAGAAAACTTATCGGCGTGCTTCACAGACTCGTCGATAAGGGAAACACCGTCATAGTCATCGAACACAATCTGGACGTGATTAAGAACGCGGACTACATCATCGACCTCGGACCCGAAGGTGGAGATGAAGGGGGTTACGTCGTGGCGACCGGCACACCCGAAGAGGTGGCAAAAGTTGAACAGTCTCACACCGCGAGATTCTTGAGAGAAGTGCTGAGCAAGAGTTCCAAGTTTGTACACGCTTGAGGAGGGAACTGGATGCGAAAGGTCCTGCTCCTTTTAGTACTTTTTCTTTACAGCACGAGTTTTTGCTACCAATTTTATTTTGCCAACCTGCACGCGCACACCGCTTACTCGGACGGTGTTGGAACACCCGAGGAAGCCTTCGAACACGCACGTAGATATGTTCATGTGCAGGCGATAACGGATCATGCAGAATACTTCAGCCAGAAAATCGACGGTCAGGACAAACTTCTGCTGACAAAAGCCGCTGCGGAGAAAGCTACAACAAGGGATTTTGTCGCACTCTGGGGTTTCGAATGGACCGGGGGAGTCGGTCATATCAACGTGTACTGCACCGATGAATGGATCGACAGAACCAGAAGTTTACAGGAACTGTACGACTGGATCGTAGAAAAAAGGGCGCTCGCACAGTTCAACCATCCCATTGCGACGTTCGGTACGTTCTACGACTTCGAATACGATCCCAAGGTCGATGAGTTCATCAATCTGATCGAGGTTGGCAACGGCAGCTGGCGCGGGAGAATCATCAGCGACGAGATGATCTCCAACTACGTCTTGGCGTTGAAGAAGGGCTGGCACCTTGGTGCAACCGCTGGTCAGGACAACCACAAGGGTGGCTGGGGTTCAGCGAACGATGCCCGCACGGTGATCCTCGCAGATGAACTGAGCCTGGAATCGATCCTGACCGCGCTCATGCAAAGACGCACTTATGCGAGCGAAGATAAGAACGCGAAACTCTGGTTCTCGTGTGGCCAATCGGTCATGGGATCGATCGTCGAGACGAGTGAGTCCGTTTCGTTCGGGATTCGCTACGAGGACGATGAACCACTGGAAAAACTCTGTTTGATCTCAGAGAGCGGAACGGTCACGGAGTGGACAGTGAACAGCAATTACTTTGAGACAACCCTGGATATGACTCCACCCGACGCGAACGAATGGTACTTTCTCTACGCTGTACAGAAAGACGGCGACAGGATCGTCTCGTCACCCATCTGGGTGAGGGCGTCCAGGATCTATCCTGTGAACGTGCGATTCTCTTCTTCGCCAAGGACGTTGAATCTCTCTTTCGACCTGGTGAACTTCTCGGATACAGCTTCAGAGGTGGAAGTGAAGATCGTGGTGGCCAACCAGCCAGAAGAGCTGAGAGTTTTTCTGCAGCCCAAAGCCAAAGTTGTTGTGAACAGATCTTACACCAACCTGACACCAGGTTCAGCAGAAATACGCGTTGAACTGGCAGGGTTGATCGGTTGGAAAGGGCACGCCGAAGTACTGAGAGATTCCATCCTCCTCGATGTGAGCCACGAGAACGACGAATCCAGACTCACAGGATGGCTGAACGAAGCCAGCAGGTGTTTTGGAATCGTGGTGGAGAAAAACACAGCTTATTTCAAAAAGATCCCAAAGAATCGTCTCATCGTCCTGCCGTTACCGAAGAAAGGAAGTTTTCCAGAGACCAGACAGTTGAACGATTTCGAAATCGAGAACATCCTGCGGCACCTCAAAATGGGTGGCAAAATAGCGCTGGTCTCGTACGATGGATCTATCGTTGACGAAAGCTTTGTGAAACTCGTGAAAGCCATCGATCCAGATCTGAATCTGTCACAGATCGAGGATCGTATCTTTTTGGAGCTTCGCGGAAAAGAGATGAACAATTACGCTTCAGGTGGTTTCATCTTCGCAAGAGTGAACAGTCTGCAAGACGCTATCGAACTGCTGGAGGAATTACTGAAATGAAAATATTCGCGATCGATACGTCCAGTGATCAGATCTGTTTGGCCTACAGCGATGGAAAGAACATCTACTCTGCCTCCTACGTCGGAGAACAGAGGCACATGGTCAAACTGGCTCCGATGATAGAAGACTTTTCAAGGCTCGCTGGGCTTCGTTTCGAAGAACTCGATGCGCTCGCATGCGGTGTGGGACCTGGAAGCTTGACAGCACTCAGGATAGGCATCGCCACCGTTCAGGCCATCGCGTGCGCTCATGGTAAGCGTATCATCCCGGTTGTTTCATCGAAGGTCATGGCCATGAACTTTCTTTTCCATGAAGGGCACGTCGTGGTGGTCAAACACGCGCGCGAGCATTTTGTTTATTTCTCGTGCTATCAGAAGTCAGAGGAGGTTTTATCTCCCAAGGTCCTCAGTCTTCAGGAGGCGTTCGAGCTTGCCCAGGGACTGAGGAATCCCATATTCGCTGGCGATGCCAAGCAACTTTTTCAGCGTTACGGGCAGATCAGTCCAGACGAGCTGGAAATGTTGAGGGGAGAACTGTTGATCCGGGAAGCGATGGAAAACCAACAGCATGGTGTGGTAGTTGAACCACACCGGGTTGAACCTCTGTACCTGCAAAAATCTATCGCCGAGATGAATCTTGAAAAGCGTCTGGGGGTTTAGGAACCTTCCTTTCGCTTCTTAACTTTCGCTCTTTTTTCGGTCTTTCCAGCTTTCTTGAGCGCCTGGACCACCAGGTAATTGACCGATCCTTTTTCGAAGTTTCCATCTTTTGTCGCTCGACCGGCCTTCTTACCGGTGAGCAGTTCGATAGCTTCGTCTATGTGTTCTATGGTCCAGATGTGGAACTCTCCTTTTTTGATACTCTCCAGAACTTCGTCCTTCAGCAGGAGGTTCTTCAAGTTGGCCTTCGGTATCACCACGCCCTGGGTCCCGATGAGCCCCTGAAGCTTGCAGGCCCTGTAAAAGCCTTCAACTTTTTCTGTGACGCCACCAACGGGCTGGACTTCCCCATGCTGGTTCATTGAACCCGTGACGGCTATGTCCTGTCTCAACGGCACATTGGTGATGGCAGAGATCAAGGCGAGCACCTCGGCCACCGAAGCACTGTCTCCTTCGACAACGCTGTAGACCTGTTCGAAGCTCAGCGTCGCGGTGAGACCCAGCCGAACGTGTCTCGAGTACCTTTCCCTGAAGAAACCTTCGATTGTCAGTACCGCTTTGTTGTGTATGTTGCCACTCAGATCTACCTCTCTCTGGATGTCTATCAGTCCACCATCTCCCAGATGAACCTTCGCCGTTATCTTGACAGGCACACCGAAAGAATGATCCTTCAGATCTATCACTGTCAAACCGTTGATTTGTCCCAAACGGCTGCCTCTGGTTTCTATCATCAGGTCCCGCGATTTGATGTGCTCATCGTACTTGGTCTGGAGGAGATTCACTCTCTCTTCTCGTCGCTTTATCGCTTCATCCACGTCCCATTTCCTCACCGTTTTTGATCCACTTTTCATCGCGATGTTGCACGCTTCCCTCACGAGACTGCTTATCTCACCCAGCCTCATGGAGAGCTTTCCTCTATCACCCGCGATTCGCGAGGAGTACCACATGATCTTTTCAACGGCTTGTCTCTCGAGGTGCGGCATGTTGAGCCTGCAACAGGTTGAGGAAATGAACCCGAGATATTTCTGTATGTTCTCCCTGTTCAATTCCATCTCCCAGTCGAACTCACTCTTTATTCGGAAGAGCTTTTCGGTGTCCTCATCGTACAGCTGAAGCAAATAATAGAGTCTCGGTGAACTGATCAGAAAGACCTTTACGTTGAGCGGTATCGGTTGTGGCTTGAGGGAGACGATACTCGAAAGTCCCAGCGCTGTTTCCAGATTTTCGATGATTATTTGCTCGGTCATCAAACACCTCTTCACGTACTCCCATGCGTACGGATACCTCAGCACGTTCTCCACTTCCAGTATGAGGAATCCTCCGTTGGCACGGTGGAAAGCTCCCGCTTTGATCATCGTGAAGTCTGTGAAGAGCATTCCACCTTTGCTGTAGTATTCAACCTTGCCAGCCAGGTTCGCATAAGTCGGATTTCGCTCGAACACAACTGGTGCTCCAACAACGGCAGAGTTGTCAACGATGAGGTTCACCGAGTACCTTTTCTTGAAGGCGTTGCGCATCTCTTCTTCCCCGCTTCGGAGCTGTGCAAGGTTCTCGAGTATATCGTTCTGAACGTTCGAAAGGTACCGTACGATGTGCGGGTTCGATTCGTACTGGTTCTTCAGTTCCTCGAACATGGCCCCAATGGTGAACAGAGCGGCATCTTTATCGAGGGCCATGAGTTTTTCTCTGTATTCTCTATCCAGTCTTCGGGATTTGTAAAGTGTCCCTTCCACTATGAGTTTCAACTTTCTGCCGTTCTCGTTGAAGGTTTGCCTCATTTCTTCAGGCAACGTTTCGAACATTTCCGGTGTGATCGGTTTTCCATCGTAAACAGGTATCGTCACAACTCCCGTCGGTGTCAACTGGACGGCAAAGCCGAGTTCTGCAGCTTTCTGCTTCAGTTCTTCCCAGAGCTGCGTTTTTTTCTGCAGATATTCGTCTTCCAGTTCCGATTTCCGCCTCGCGTATTCGTCGCTCTCGAAGATCTTTTCGAGTGCTTCCATAACCTCATCCGTGAGCTGCTGCATGTCCTGCTTGAATATCTTCCCCCTACCTGGTTCGAGTGAGATCGCTTCAGGCTCCGCAGGGTTCGAGAAGTTGTAAACGTACACCCAATCTTTCGGAGTTGGCAAGTTCGCGGCGATCTGTCTCAAATAGGAGCTGATAAAACTTCTCCTGCCGGTACCTGGTAGTCCCACAACGAAGACGTTGAATCCTTTCTCCCTCATTTCGAGCGCTTGTTCGACCGCTTTACGAGCCCTGTCCTGTCCTATGAAGCCGTGTGTCGGCTCTATCTCTTCAGTTGTTCTGAACCTGGGCATGTGATCAATTCTGTAAAGCAGATCCCGATAGCTCACTTCCACACGCTATCCCACCCTCAGGAACGTGAAGTGCAGGAAGAGCAACTGGAACAACTGCTACCACTGCAGGAACTGCCAGCGTTTTTCAATTGCACACGCGGTATCTGTTTTTCCATCTCATCTCCGCATTTTGGACACTGGGGTGCTTTATCGTTCATTCTCATCAGCAAGATCTGTTCCTCTCCGCATTTTGGACAAACGTACCTGTAGAGTGGCATTTGTTCGCACCTCCAAATGAAGTATAAAACGAAAAGGGCACCTGGAGGTGCCCCAACAAAAATTTCTTCTTTTTTACTGACGCGCTTTGGCCCACTCCAGTGCTCTTTGAATCGCCTGGATGAACTTGTTCGAACTGGAAGTCGCTCCGGTGTACACATCGACCTGGGGCGTCTGTTTCTCAACGACAGCCTTCGCTATGGCCTTCTTGGCTTCATGGAACTCGGGCCACGGATAGTCGGAGCCCTTGAAAACCCACACCGTTCTCCCTGCAGCGTCAGTGACCACTTGTCCATCCTTGACCGAAGGCGTGGTTTCCTCGAGCTCGACCTTGACGATTCTGTCATTCTCAATCGTGACCCAGGCTACCGCATGGCCCCTGGCAGTGTAGTCAGAAACTCCCATGAAGGTACCGTTGAGATACTTCGTCTCGCTCGGTTCAACCTTAGCCTTCTCCAGCGCGAACTTCACCGCTTCCATTACTTTCTTCGAAGTACCCGTCGCACCGGTGAACACATCCACCTGGTAGCTGTTCGCTTCTACGATTCGTTTTGCTAGAGTTTCATGGGCTTCCCTCAGAACTGGGAAGTACTGCCCGTAGACGTCGTAGAGCTTTTCGACACCAAAACCATCGAACTCCTTGATGCTGACATCTTTGATCTTGTCATTTTCCAGAACCACCGTCACCATGGCGTAACCGTACCTGTCAGCTTGGGAAACCGCCACGAACGTCCCATCCCTGTAAATCCTGGTAGAACCGTTTCCATACATGAAAACGATCAGCGAGAGGGACAACACCGTGATGAGCGCGGATGAAATCAACCTTCGCAACGTACTCACTCCTTTCGAACAGATTCACGTCCCGTTTCTGCTTTTAATTTTACCATAATATCTTGCCGATGTAAATCATGACTCAAAAAAGTAACAACTTAGAAAACCAAGATCACACCACGGCACTATCTTCTTCGATCATCTTGGAAAGTTCGGCTTCCTTCAGCTTTCGATACGATCCGTTGTTTTGTCATCCGGCACGCTCGGCGGGGGATCATCAAATTTTTAACACGTTCATTCACATATCTTCAATTTTCGATGGCAACGCAATGAAAGCCGAAACGTAAAATAGCTTTGGAGAAAACTGTTATCAGGAGGTGAAAGGCCTTGGAAGGTACCAGTAATTCTCTGAGTTTGCCGCCATAAACTGCATCAGGAGGTGAACCGATGAAGGTAAAGGTGAAACTGGACATCAAGAGTTTCATCGAAAGAGGAGACTTCCGCACGTTGAAGATAATTCTGTCTCAGCAGGAGCCTGCAGACATACTCGAAATGATCGAAGAATTACCACCCGACGAAAAAATCGTCGTTTTTCGTCTTCTTCCGAAAGACCAGGCTGCGATAGTCTTCAGCGAACTCGAATTCGATGACCAGATGGCACTCATCGAACTCTTCAAGGAAGAAAAATTGAAAGAGATCATTTCTTCCATGAGTCCTGATGACCGTGCTGAGTTGCTCGAAGAAATGCCAGCCAACGTTGTAAACAGGCTGCTCTCCTATTTGACACCTGAAGAAAGAAAAGAAACCCTCGCTTTGCTCAACTACCCTGAAAATTCGGCTGGTCGTTTAACGACTCCGAAGTGCGTGGAACTCCATCCGGAGATGACGGTCAGAGAGGCCCTTGACAGGATCAGGAGGGAAGGTAAAGACAAAGAAACCATCTATTTGATGCCCGTGATAGACCACCAGAGGAAACTACTCGGAGTGGTGAGGTTGGAAGATCTGATCTTCGCTGATCCAGACGGACTCGTTGAACAAGTTATGGACGAACAGCCAGTCTACGTGTACGCAACCACGGACCAAGAAGAAGTAGCACAGATCATGAGAAAGTACGATCTCGTCGCTGTCCCTGTAGTCGACAGCGAGCAAAGACTCATAGGTATCATCACCATAGACGACGTGGTGGACGTAATAGACGAAGAAGTGACTGAAGACATTCAAAAGATGAGCTCCATGGTTGTCACTGAGCAATCGTACTTTCATACTTCTTCTTGGCAATTCTTCACGAACCGTCTGCCGTGGCTTGTGGTACTGTTGTTGCTCGGTACGCTGAGCAGCGGTATCATCGCCAGGTTCGAATCCTTGCTCGCATCTTTACCGATAATCGCGGCCTTCATGCCCGCGATGGTGGACACCGGAGGCAACATAGGCTCGCAGATATCCGCACTCGTCATAAGGGGCATGGCGCTTGGAGAGATAGAACAGAAAGACTGGTGGAAGGTGTTGCTGAGAGAGTTTCTCATTGGAGCCATGCTCGCAGGTGTACTCGCTCTGACAGTTCTGATCCGTGTTGTCTTCGTCACGAAGGCAAGTCAGGTCATGTTCGCCGTGTCGGTTGCCCTTTTTGTGGTAGTCGTTGTCTCCAACATCATTGGTGCGATCTTGCCCTTCATCGCTAAGGCCTTCAGAATAGATCCTGCGATAATGGCTGGACCTCTATTGACAACCATTGTGGACTTGATGGGTATAGCGATATATTTTGGGATTGTGAACCTTCTACTCTCAGTGTAACTTTACTTTCTCAAAGGAAGGTGTATAATTGTGTCAAGCCCCGATAGGGGAGTTCTTTGTAAGGAGGAGTTGCGTCATGAGAGGTACTGTCAAGTGGTTTGACCCCAAAAAGGGGTACGGATTCATAACCAAGAAAGAGGGTGGAGACGTCTTCGTCCACTGGTCCGCAGTGGAGATGGAAGGCTTCAAAACCCTCAAGGAAGGTCAGGAAGTTGAGTTCGAAATTCAGGAAGGCCCCAAAGGTCCACAGGCAGCCCACGTGAAGGTTATAAAGTAACTCCTGACCATGATTAAGCCCCGGCACAGCCGGGGCTTTAAATTTCGATATCGACTTTTCAGAACTTTATACTCGCTATGACTCCGACCGGTATCGAGGTGATCGAAGCGGATTTGTAGGTTCTCATCTCGATACCTGCTCCGAGGCCGACATTGAAGTCAACCATGTCGAAGACGTAGAAGACTCCAGCTCCCACGATGTAGCCAAGCTTGTCGAACTCTTTGAAGCCTGGTATGGACAAGCCGCCGTAACCTTTGATCATCACAGAAGAGAAGTCGCTGATGGGTATGTAATACTTTGCGCTGACAACGAAGTCCAGCGCCCATTGAGTGGGAGTCGCAGCCTGCAGCAACAAATTCGCCGTAGTCGCATCCGGCAGGAAGTACGCAAGACCCACGCCTCCGCCGATTTGAACTCCTTCGGTTACCTCGTAAGCTGCTTGCAGGCCGAAGCTTAAATAGCTGATGCTTGCTGCATCCGTCGGGCTTGCAGACAGAGTGAAATGGTAATTCCCGAAGATGTCAAGGTTCACTGCGGCCAGGCTCAGAACAGAAATTACCAACGCCGCCAAAACCAGGAACTTTTTCATCCCGAACTCCTCCTTTCTTACACCTTATCGAAAGTATATCACAATTTCGCCCTTTTTTCGTAGTGAGCTTTCATTTGTTGATTCTCTGGAAGGTTCAAGATTTCCTCGATGACACTCTGCGCCTGTTCCAAACTCTTTGTCCTCGGATCTCTCAACAAGAATTCTAACAGAGCCGACTTGTCGCCGTTCATGATGGCGTGAAGTGCCCATTCCATCCTCATCATCCTCGGCCACAGATAGAATTTCAACACCTTGCCGTTGAGTTTCGGTTCTATCTTTTCAACGTGCCAGCCATCTTTGTCCACGATCGCGGGTACTTCCACAAAGATCCCGTCTGGAATGCCGTCTATGTAACCTTCGTTGGGAACGTTTATCACGAACCTCCGAGAATTGTTGTTCACCACAGAGTCGATGAAGGGTATGTGTTGCTCGCCACTGAGCTTGTTTGGGGAGGAGAAGACTTCGACCTCTTTTTTCATTTCCTCTGGAACCGTTCCTTTCGGTAAGAACTTCAAATAAGTGTTCAAAGACATCAGCTTCAGAGACTTATTTTTCGAAAGGAAATCGATCGCATCCGTGGTCGTCTTGAGACGTTGCTGGTACCACTTCCATCCTTCCTCGGAGTCAGGTCCTCCCCACGGCTCACCGTACCATCTCTTCTTTGTTTCGAAGTCCTTGTTGTAATACCAGGTACTGTTCCTGACAGTATCCCCAATGGGCATCATGCCGTAGAATCTGTACATGTCTATTGCCGCTGGACTCATCTGCAGATCGAACGGGTTCCTTGGCTTCCACCTTTCCAGATTGCCTTCTTCTATCCATTTTTCCAGCAACCTGTAGCCATTCTGGCCATCGTAAACGAACCTGTTTAACCAGATCGCGTGGTTGAATCCTGCAACCTGCCAGTCGAGCTTGTTTTCATCCAGTCCCAGGGCTTCCGCCATCTCTATCACACCATAATGTCCGTGGCAGAAACCTACAACTTTTATTTTCGAACAGCGGCTTATGAGGTTCGTGCCTTCGAATACAGGATTCGCCGTTTGCAACAGCCACGCATTGGGACATATCTTTTCCATAAGCCTTGCAAGGTCAACGAAGAATTTCAGCTGGTTGAAGTTCGTTATCGTACAGTAGTCCGTTACCATATTCAGCTCCTGAGCGTCGATGCCTCGATAGTATCCGTGTTTCTCTCCAATCGCTCTGACCTTGTCAAGGTACGCGTGTCCTCCAACGAGGGCCGTGTTGATGACGAAATCTGCTTCGTGTAGCGAAGTCTCCAGCGAGGTTGTTTTTTCAAATTTCAAGTCTGCTCCCAGTTCCTTCACGTACCTCGTTGCCAAATCGTACACACCGCTCAATCTCTGTTCGTCGATGTCCATCAGCGAAACCAGGCTTCCCGCAAGACCTTTCGTCTTGCACAGATCGTTAACAAGCCTCATGGAAAAAACGGCACTTCCTGCTCCGATGATGCTGATCTTCACAGGTGCCAATCAACTCACCTCCCTCAGATTCCAAGGTACGCCTTCTTGATCTCTTCGCTGTTCAAAAGCTCTTCGGTTCTGCCCTGAAGAACTATCGAACCATTCTGCATGACACACACTTTGTCGGCAACCTGCAACGCTTTCCTGGTGTTCTGTTCTGCCAAGAGCATTGTGAGCTTCTCTTGCTTCAACCTTTCTATCACCCTGAACATCTCCGTCACCAGCTTGGGCATCAAACCAAGAGAAATTTCATCCATGATCAAAAGTTTGGCCGGCCCGACCAGGGCTCTGGCAATCGCCAGCATCTGCTTTTCCCCACCGCTCAACGTTTTCGCCAGCTGTTTCTTCCTCTCCGCGAGCCTTGGGAAAAGCTCGAAGACCCACTCCATCTTTCTCTTCGTCTCAGCTCTGTTCAGGTTCATTGCACTTATTTCAAGGTTTTCGAGCACGGTCATGTCCGCGAACGGTCGCGCACCTTCAGGAACTATGCACATGCCCATCTTGAAGCGTTCCCACGGCTGCAAGTTTGTCACGTCCGTCCCGTTGAAAATCACCCTGCCAGAATGAACCTTTACGAGCCCCATGATCGCGTTCAACACCGATGTTTTTCCCGCCCCGTTCGCTCCAACGATCGCGAGCAATTCGCCCTCGTTCAAAGAGAAACTGACATCCTTGACAGCCGTGATCTTACCGTACCGAACGCAGAGATTTTCCACACTAAGCAACTTCCTCACTCCCCAGGTACGCTTCGATGACCTTTGGATCTCTCATGACCTGCTCGGGACTACCTTCCGCGATCTTGACACCGTAATCAAGAACGGTTATCCTGTGCGCAACCTTCACAGTGAATCTCATATCGTGCTCGATGAAGAGTATCGTCACGCCGAACTGGTTTATTTTTTTAACCACGCCTGTCATCTCTTCCGTCTCGGCATCGTTCAAGCCAGAGACCGCCTCATCCAGCAGGAGTAACTTCGGTTTCAAAGCCAGAGCCCTCGCAATCTCCACTTTCCTCTGCAGTCCCAGCGGTAAAGTACCCGCAGCCACACTGGCATATTTTTCTATGCCAAGCATCTCCAGAATTTCCCAGGCCTTTCTGACATGCTTTCTCTCGAAAGGTGAACAATGAAAAGCCGCTAACTTGGGATAGAATTCCAGACCCAGACCCGCCAGGACATTTTCGAGAACACTCAGATTGGAGAAAGGCTTCACGATCTGAAACGTTCTTGCGAGTCCCATCCTTGCGATCTCGCTCGGTCTCAGCCCGACTATGTTCTTACCGTTGAAGATCACCACGCCGGAATCTGGCTTCAAAAATCCATTTATCATGTTGAAGAGGGTTGTCTTTCCTGCACCGTTTGGGCCTATGATGGCCCTGACCTCACCCACTTCGACATCGAAGGAAACGTCCTTAACCGCCTGCAACCCGCCGAATCTTTTCGATACGTTCCTCACTGAGAGCAGCACCGTAGATCCGCTCCTTTATGCTTCCAACAATCCCCTTGGGCATGAAGAACATCGTGAACACTATGATCAAACCGTAGATCAGCATCCTGTAATCCCTTGCGAACCTTAATATTTCAGGCAGAGCCGTCACGATAACCGCTCCTACCAGCGGTCCGAAGAGCGTTCCAACACCACCGACAACAACCATGGTCAGTATGCCTATGGACACTGGAAAAACAAAGTTGTCAGGAAACACGACGGTCATGTAGTGCGCCCAGAGATTACCCGCAAGCCCGGCCAAAAGCCCTGCTATCGTGAAGGCGTACATCTTGTACCTCGGTGAACTCACTCCAATTGACTCCGCTGCATCCTCGTCTTCTCTTAACGAATCGAACCCAAGTTTCACAAAAGTTTTCGAAAGGTATCTCACAAAAAGTATGACCAGAACAGTCCACACGAGCACGTAGATCGCGTACTCTCTCGTGCTGAAAGCGTGGTTGAACAGGCTGGGTCTTGGCAATCCAAGAATACCATACGGTCCACCGAAGAACTTGACGTAGTTGAAGATCGACACGACCACGAAGTTGATACCGATCGTCGCTAGGACCAGGAAATCTTCCTTCACCCTCAACGCAGGAAGTCCCAAAAGTAATCCAACCAGGCCACTTATGAGAACAGAGAGTAAAAGTGCCAGCCAGTAGTTCATGCCGAACTTCACCGTGAGAACCGCCGAAGCGTAAGCGCCTATACCGAAAAACGCAGCATGCCCGAGTGAAACCTGGCCCGCATAACCTATCAGTACGTTCAAACTGAGTGCGAGTATCATGTTTATCATTGTGAAAACGGATACGGTCAGAAAGTAATCTAAGCTCATCTCTGCACCTTCCCAAACAAGCCTTCAGGTTTGAACATCAAGAGCACGATCATAGTGAGGAACGCGATGGCATCCCTGGGTAAAAGATAACCCAGTTTGTACACTACGAACGTCTCCACAAGAGCCAGTATGTAGCTCGCGATGACGGCACCTCTGATACTCCCAAAACCCCCGAGCACCACAACTACGAACGCTTTGTAGGAAGGAACACTACCCATCGTGGGGTAAACCGTGTTGTCGTAGAGGCCAACGAGGATCCCACCGAGCGCAGCTAGGCAGGAACCGATCAGGAAACCGTAGGCGATCGTTCTGTCCGTGTTCACACCGAAAGCACCCGCGAGATGAAGGTCGTTCGAACATGCCCTCAGCGATTTTCCAAGTTTCGTCTTCATGAGCAGGAGATACAGGACGAATACAACGATAACCGTGACTATCAACATCAGAACCCCTCTTGAACTGAGATACAGGCTCGGTGTCATAATGTCCGGCAGGTTCAAATAAACGTCAAACGGGCGCTTGTAAGGTCCCCAGACAAGTCTGTACAGATCCTCCATCGCCGCGAACAGACCAACGCTCATCACGAGCGGTACGATTCGACCCCTGTTCAGCACGTGTTTGTAGAAACCCCTATAAACGAACACACCAAGAAAAGAAGACACGACTAAAGAAAGTAGGATGGCTAAAATAAAAGGAAAACCCAGTTCATAAAGATAAACCGCGAAGAGAGCACCAAACGCATAGATTCCTGCATGAGCTATGTGGAGTATTTTCAAAATTCCATACACGAGTGTCAATCCAACGGCAATCATCACATAACTACTACCGAGCACCAAAGCGTTCACGATGTTTTGCAGCACTCTCCATTCCCCGCTTTCTTGAACGGTGTAGGAAGAGAACGGGGGCAGAGCCCCCAACAACTCGTCACGGAGTTACAATCGCGGGATCTTTGATCTCCCAGAACCAGTGGAACCTGTTTCCAAGATAGATCTGACACGTTATTGTCCTGAGCGATTCTCTCTTTTCCGTGAATCCCCTGAAGCCCGTCACGAAATCTTCGAGCTCCACATCTCCCGCTTTAATGCTCGCGAGGGCATCTCTTATTTTCGCTGGATCGTAAGTACCGGCGATCTGGATGGCTTTCGCTGCAACCATCACGGCATCGAACGCGGAAGCCCCAACCATGTCCGCATCGAGGTTGTATCTCTTCGCGTATTCCTCAATGAACCACTTCACAATCGGTTTTTCGCTGTCTCTGTTCAGGTCAGTAGTTATGACCACCCCGTTTGCCGCACCCGCTTCAGCGAGTTTCGCGAACTGTGGTGAATCGTAACCTTCCTGACCGATGATAGGAACGAAGATGCCCATCTGTCTCGCTTGTGTAACCAATCTCGCAGCTTCGGAGAAATAACCAGTCGCGTAAATAGCGTCGGGCTTCACGGCTTTGATGCGTGTCAAAAGGGGTCTGAAATCCGTTTCACCGAGGGGATATTTCTGCTCAAAGACTATTTCTGCACCCAGCCTGGCCGCTTCTTCCTTGAAACAAGCAGTGAGTGAAACTCCAAAATCGTTGTCAATCGTCAGTATGGCGATTTTCTTCGCTCCGAGCTTTTTAACAGCCAGATGTGCCCCCGCTCTTCCCTGCACGGTGGCGAGTGTCCCGACCCTGAAGATGTATTCACCTGTTGCAACGATTTCGGGGTGCACAGCGTAAGCAGAGATCATGGGAACCTTAAGTTGCTGATATATTCCCGCCGCTGCCCTTGTCATACCGCTGTAAGAACCACTCACAACCACCGCGACTTTGTCTTGCTGAACGAGCTTGTAAGCGATGTTTACTGCCTGATCGGCTTTGAAGTTGTCATCGTACCACACCAGTTCCACCGGTTGACCCAGTACTCCTCCACGCGAGTTGATGTACTCAACAGCGAGCTGTGCTCCGTGCAACGCGCTTGCCCCATCTGCTGCTGCCGGACCAGTGAGCGGAGCGAAGAAACCGATCTTGATAGCAGCAAAGCTCAGTAGCGACAACACGCTGAGTAAAACCACTACAGCTCTTCTTGCCACCAGCAATCCCTCCTTCGCAGGACTAACTGAACTGTTTATATTATAGAATACAGGATATTTAAACAAACCGCCCGCATCACATGAATGCTGATGGATGTTAGAATCAGTTTGGAATTATGGGGGGTAGAACGATCGGGCAGACAACTCGCTCAGGTTTTTTGAGAACGGTGTTGATTTTCACCTCTGTATTGATATTTTCGACTTTTACTTTCCCCAAACGTGCCGAGGAGAACTCGTTGTTGTTCTCTCTCAGCCTTTCGGATCTCGTTTTCAGACTCGTGATAAGCTACGTGATCTATTCTTACCAGCATGTGATGATGAAGATAGGAATTTCCCTGATCACGTTTTCAGGTCTGGTGAACTTTCTGGATAGTTATTTGATGGTTCCACAGTCCAAACTGATCGGTACCGTCTCGAGCCTTTCAGGCTGTGCCATCATGGCTTTGAGCCTTCTGTGGTTGTTCAGAGATTTCATCACCGAAGAGCTTCACAGGTTGATATACACGGATTATTTGACGGGAGCCCTCAACCGACAGGCGTTCGTTCGGCTCGCCAATAAAAAATTGCGCTCGCTGAAAGATGGCAAAACAGCCTGTCTCATATATCTGGACCTTGACAATTTCAAAAAGATCAACGATCTTTACGGGCATCCCTTTGGCGATAAGTTGTTGCAGGCTGCCGTCAGGAGGATCAAAACTTCTATAAGATCTGGAGATCTGCTGGGTAGAATTGGAGGAGACGAATTTCGTCGTATTGCTTCCACATGCTGATGTGGAGACAGCGAAAGAAGTTTTGATAAGGATCAACGAAAAGTTCAGTCAACCGTTCAGCATCGACGAAATCAGGATCGAATTGAGTGTGAGTTCCGGAATAGCTGTTTATCCAACGAACGGCCAAAATCTCCAGGATCTGATTGAAGTTTCTGACAAGGCGATGTATGAAACAAAGATGGCAAAGCGAGGTGAAACGCGTGTCCGGGGAAGCGAGGAAACTGCTGGTTGAGTATGGAAAAAAGCTGTTTGAATCGAACATGGTGGGTGGCACAGCGGGTAACTTGAGCGTCAGGGTTGACGAGAAACTTTTCGCGATCACGCCCAGCGGGATGCCGTACCATGAACTTGAACCCGAAGATATACCCATCCTCGATATGGAGGGTCAGGTGGTTGAAGGGAAAAGGAAACCGTCCATCGAGTTTAGACTGCATATGGAGATCTACAGGAACTTTTCCGACGTTCATGCCGTTGTACACGCTCATCCGATTTACTGCAGTGTTCTTTCGATTCTGAGACTTCCTTTGCCCGCTTTGAACGAAACAATGTTGCTGTACACTGTGCACGTTCCTGTGAGCGAGTACGCAAACTCTGGAACGGAACAACTTGCGAAGAACGTTGTTGAAGCAATGAAAAAAAGTAAAGCTGTCATAATGGCGAACCACGGTCTGGTGTGCGCAGCAGAAAGCCTGAAAAAAGCTTTCGACATGTGCGAAACCATAGAGAGAACTGCCAAGGTTTATGTGCTCGCTCTGTCAACCGGCAGGACGATCTATACAATAGACGAACAAAGCGCACTCGAAGCGATGGAGTTTCTCAGAAAGAACTACGGACAGAGATAGTGAAAGAATCGATGATCTCACCATTTACAGAGATAACTTCGCATTCGATCCTATCTCTGTGGAGGTCCACCTTCACGAAGTGATGGACAACGGCTCCGACCAGAAGTCCTTCGATCGGTTCCACCCTGTAAAGTGGTGCGCCCCCTCCACCGGTGACGATGTACGTTACTGTGTCTTTCACAATCCTCTGATAATTGTGATCGTGCGCGCTGAAGATGAGCGGTACGTTCAACTCTCGAAAAACATTGTGCAGAACTTGTAAGTTCTTCACGGTCTGCGTCTTTCCATGCGGTCCACCGCTGAAGATGGGATAATGCAAAAAAACGATCGGGATTTTGCCGGACAGATCTATCGACCTGATGAAACTTTCGCACCTTTTAACTCCGGTGTCTGGATCGAGGAAGATGAAAACGTAATCTTCCACCCTCGCCCAGTAGTTGTAAAGTCCGAAGTGCTGGTTGTAGTAAACATCAGGCTTTTCATGATTTCCTTTCACGGGCTGGAAGAAAGCGTAACTTCTCAGAGGCAATGTGATCTCAAAAAAGATCTCCCACTCTTTTTGATTGTCCCCACTGTTCACCATGTCGCCCAGATGAACCACCACGGAGGGTTTGTACTCATCCATGAGTTCAACGAGTCTTCTGTGGGTTTGGTTGCCCCAGCGTGAATCGCCGTACACGATCATCGTGAGCGGGAGAGAAGGCTTTTCGATGAAGCTCTCTTTTCCAAAGATTTTCCACCCGTCCTCGAACAGTGTCTTCGTTGTTGTCTGTGAGAAGAGACAGATTCCAAAGAGAAGAATCAGTACAAGTACAAAACGTTTCATTCAGACTTCCTCCGTACACCTTTTATCAGAATGGTCACGCCAATCATTATCAGCAAAACTCCAAAGGTCACCCTCGCCCAGCCGATGCGAAAGAACGTGGCAACGAAAAAGATCCCAGACAGCGTGATCAAAACCATCGACACCTTTAATACGTTCCTGGACCTGTTCACAAAGTAAACCTGAAGAAGCCCAAAGCCCGGAGCGAAGATGAACGACGGCCAGAGATAAGCCATTTTATCGTAACCAAAAATCGAGCAAACCAGAAGCACTGTTCCTATCACGATTAAGATGCCCGCTGGAACGAGCCGGCCAGCACCCTTACCCAGCATACCAAACTCAAAGAGAAAGCCGAGCGACAGGAGAAACAGTGGCCAGAAATAAGCTGCAGCTGCGTTCACCAGCAAGATGATCCCAAGCAGCGTCAGGATGATACCAAACAGGAGAGCCACTCTGTCCAGCTTCGACATCACCTCACCCCCCGAGTTGATCGTTGAGTTCCTTCTTCAATTGTAACGCCCTCAAGTAAGTTTCGTGGATCGTTTTCATGAGAGCACCCCTGACACCTTCTCTTTCCATTCTGTAAATGCCTTCGATTGTCGTGCCCGCAGGAGACGTGACCACGTGCCTGAACTCGCCTGGGTGGTTCTCGAGCTTCAAGAGCAACTTCGCAGAACCAGCCATCGTTTCTAAAACCATCAAGCGCGATTTCTCGTACGAGAGCCCCATCCTTATGCCTGCATCTATCAGCGCCTCAACGATGACAAAAAGGAACGCAGGTGCGCTTCCGCTGAGCGCCGTCACTGCCTCCATTTGCTCTTCTTTCACCTCGACTACGGTTCCCAGACATGAGAGGATTCTCAGGCATGTCTGCCATGTTTTATCGTCGACGTGCGAAGATCTGCACGCACCAACCAGACCTTCTCCAATCATCGCAGGAACGTTGGGCATGATTCTGACGATCCTCTTCGCGTGTGTCTTTCTCTCGATCCTGTCGATGCTCACCGCGGTCATCGTGCTGATCAAGATCCTGTCTTCCGTTGGACCGAGCTCTTCGAACATCCGTTCGCTGTCCTGAGGTTTGACGCATAGGAAAATGATGTCACACAGTTTGGAGATTCCTCTCGTACCCGCTATGGAATAACCTCTTTCAATGAAAGATTTGAGTTTTTCACTCGATCTGTTGCTCAGAAACACATCCTTTGGTTGAAAAAGCTTCGATTCGATCAGCCTGTTTGCGATGATTCCACCGATGTTTCCAACTCCCACGACACCCACCCTCAACATTCCACCTCCCTGTTTCCTAGAAGTTTATCATATTGAACAGCGCTAAAACATGATGTACAATATTGACAGAACATTTAAACGGGGAGGGATCAGCATGAAAAAGTTTCTTGCAATTCTCGTGCTGTTTTCAGTCGTTCTCACGTTCGCAGAATGGAAACCCGCAAAATCCATCACCGTGATCGTTCCGTGGTCTGCTGGTGGCTCGACCGATCAGGTTACCAGGATGATCACAGCCCAGATGGAACCATTGCTCAGCAGAAAGTTCATTATCGTCAACACTCCAGGTGGAGCAGGTTCGATCGGAACCCTTAACGCCTGGCAGGCACCACACGATGGTTATACCTGGACGGCAAACGCAACGCTGGACATCACCAAGTACGCCGTGCTGGGGTACATGAACGTCACACACCGAGACTGGACATACTTTCTGTGCGCCGAGGCTCCCAACGTGGTGGTTGTGAATCCGAACTCACCCTATCGGACGATAGTGGATCTTGTGAACGCGATGAAAGAAAACCCTGAGATACCGCTGTCTTCGGCAGGCACCGGTAGCGGTGGCCACGTGGCGCTCGAGATATTCGCAGAATACTTCAAAGTGAAGTACAAACACGTTCCGTACGCAGGTGGTGCACCCGCAACAACCGCCGTCGTGACGGGCGAAGTGGTCGGAAACATGCAGTTCGTTCACGAAGTCGCCGATATGGCGAGGGCAGGAAAACTGAGAATCCTCTGCACGCTGGCAGCAGAACCTATCAATCTGCAAGGTTACGGTGAGATTCCCTCCATCAGACAGTGGTATCCAGATTTTCCAGATGTGCGTTTCCATTTCGGTTTGATCATCCCGAAGGACGTATCCGCTGAAGTTTTGAAAACCGTCGGCGAAGTATTTGAAAAGGCAGCCAACTCAGACGCATTCAAAGAGTGGGCCATCAAGCAGGGTCTCAAGCCAGTCTGTTACTACGGTGAAGATGCGGAAAACATCGTGGAACAGGTTGCAAGAAGGGTAACCTGGTTGCTCTACGATCGCGGAATCGCGACGGTATCACCTGAGCAATTCAACATTCCAAGGATCGGTCAGTGAATTTGGGTGCCCGCGCGTGCGGGCACCTCTTCTGGAGGGGCGATTTATGAGAGATCGGATTTCCGCCCTGTTGTTCATGTCTCTTGGAATCTTCTTCCTCGTTAGTGCGTTGAGGATGCCGAGGATGACAGAATACGGCAAGTACGGTGCACCGGGAATAGTTCCGGCATTCTTTTCGATAATGGTCATCCTCCTATGTTTCATAATGCTGTTGAGAAAACATAGGCCGACCCCGGATACTCGCCCTGTTCCTGACGAGATTCGTCGTAAAGAAAACAGAAGGTTCATTCTCGCATCCGTCATATTTCTCGCCTACGTTTTTCTCCTTGGAAAGATCAACTTCATCATCCTGACTTCAATCTTCTTGAGCGCGATCTCGATGATCTTTCTCAGAAAAAGGTTCGTCATCGTCGCCTTAACCTCGGTCGGTACGACGCTGGGCATATACTATCTCTTTTCCAGAGTCTTTCTGCTCCCGCTCCCATGAAAGGGGTATCGAAAGATGACCACGCTGAAGATCTTTTTTCAATCTATGGGTTCAACTTTGACCAATCCGGTTTTTCTGTTTCATCTTTCCTGGTCCACTCTGCTTGGTATTTTAGTTGGGATCTTGCCAGGTCTGACAGCAACACTGGGTGTGGCAATATTGACCACCTTGACGTTTGGTTTTCCACCTGACATAGCGATACCTATGCTCTTGTGTGTTTACGTGGGCGCTATCTACGGTGGTAGCAGAACAGCTATCGTGCTGAACATACCAGGCACTCCAGCAAACGCAGCAACCACGGTGGATGGTTTTCCGCTGGCGCGCTCCGGTATGGCAGGTTTCGCGCTGAACGTTGCCACGATAATGAGCGGCATAGGATCCATCATAGGAGCGATCTTCATCGTTTCTCTGGCGCCAGCTCTCGGAGCTGTTGCGTTGAGGTTCGGTTCATGGGAATTCGCACTCCTTGCCATCTTTGGCACCATCATAGCGGGGAGTTTGACTGCTCCAAAAGATCCTTTGAAAGGATGGCTCGCCGGATTTCTTGGCCTCATGATCGCGATGATCGGTCTGGATGAGATCGTTTCTTTTCCAAGGTACACCTTTGGGAACATACAGCTCTACGGTGGTATATCACTCTTGCCCGTACTGGTGGGTGTCTATGGAATACCCGAGATTCTGACGAGTTTGAAGCGTGTTACGAAAGCTGAAGTGGTGCTCGATTTCTCAACGAGAGGAAAGAAGCTTTCCTATCTTCAAACGATAAAGAAGAACGCTTTGAATCTGGTGAGATCTGGACTCATCGGCGTCTTCATAGGTGTGATACCGGGTGTTGGTGAAGATGTGGCTGCATGGGTAGCGTACGATGTGGCAAAACGTATGAGTAAAGAACCTGAAAAGTTCGGTCAAGGTTCGATCGAGGGACTCACTGCCGCGGAAACCGCGAACAACGCTTGTGTTGCTGGAGCCATCATACCTGTGCTCACGCTGGCGGTACCGGGTAGCGCTCCCGCTGCGGTGCTGCTGGCCGCGATGTGGATACACGGTATAAAGGCTGGACCTTTGCTTTCCATAGAACATCCCGAGATGATAGGTTACGTTGCGGCTGCTTTCACGATCGCCACATTCTTGATGGTGCTTTTCGGTTTGATAGTCACGAGGCTCTTTTTGAAAATCCTTCTGGTTCCCACGGAAATCCTGATGCCCATCATTTTCGTGCTCTGCATTGTGGGAACGTACGTTTTGAACGGCAGATTGTTCGATGTCTGGGTCATGCTCCTCTTCGGGCTGCTCGGTTACTTCATGAGGATCAACGATTTTCCTGCCGCCCCATTCGTGCTCGGTTTCATCCTAGGTCCCATGGCAGACACGAACATCAGAAGGGCGCTCATGCTGACCAACGGTAACGTATCACCTTTCTTCACACGACCGATTTCACTCGCATTGATCATCGCGATCGCTCTGGTGGTTCTCTCAAAATACCTACCAAAGAGAAGGGGTGAAAGGGCATGAACAAGATCAGGGTCGGGATCGTTGGGGCTGGTTTCGTGTCCCACATCCACATCGCCGCTTACAGAGAAAACAGAGAGTTTTTCAAAGTGGTTGGTGTTTGTGCCGCACACAGAGAGAACGCAGAAAGGCTGGCTCGACAGTACGGTATAGAAAGGGTCTTCGATAACTTCGAGCAACTTTCATCCTGTAGAGATATCGATGTTGTAGACGTGTGCGTTCCTACCAGCGTTCACGACGACGTGATCTTTGCGGCGTGTGAGAACAAGAAACACATCATCTGTGAAAAACCCCTGACGGGTTATTTCGGTGAGGACAGACCGGAGATCGATTGTGTCGGTGATATAGATAAGGAACACATGTACAGGAAAGTTCTGGAAAAGCTTGCGAAGATAGACGAAGCTGTGAGATCGAGTGGCGTGAAGTTCATGTACGCAGAAAATTTCGTTTACGCCCCGGCCGTCACGAAAGCCAAAAGACTCATCGCCGCATCGAAAGCACCAATCCTGGAATTGAGGGCTGAAGAGAGCCACTCCGGTTCGCATGCATCTTATTCGAGACGGTGGCGTACTGCGGGTGGCGGAAGCCTTCTGCGCATGGGTTCACACCCGATCGGCGCGGTCATTCACATGAAACACTTCGAAGGTAAACTTTTCTACGGAAAACCCATCCGTGTCAGGTCCGTCTTCGCAGAAACTGCTAGTCTGACCAAACTCGAATCTGTCAAACGCTTCGGCAAACCGAGCATGGTGACAGACTGGTATGATGTGGAAGATTGGTCCTGTGCGGTTCTGACTTTCGAAGACGGTTCCAAAGCGATCGTGATCTCGAACGACGTAAGCCTGGGAGGCGTGAAGAATTTGCTCCAGATAAACACCGTGAACGGCATGATTTATTGCAACATGACTCCGAACAACATGATGCTCGCCTACACACCGAATCCGGACACCTGGAAAGACGAATACATCGCTGAGAAGATAGAGACCAAGGCGGGCTGGACCTTCCCATCACCAGACGAAGACTGGGTGAGGGGTTATCCTCAGGAAATGAGAGACTTCGCAAAATGCTTGCTGGAAGGCAAGGAACCTGAGTCCGATTTCGAGCTCGCAAAAGAAACGGTGAAAGTCATTTACGCAGCGTACCTGTCGGCTCAGAAGGGCGAACGGATCGAGCTTCTGTGAGGTGACATGGATGGATCTTTCTTGCGAATACGTTGGTCTGAAACTGAAGAATCCCATCGTTGTGGCTTCGTCAGGTTTGACCGAAAATCTCAAGAACATGAAGAAGGCGGAGGAGCATGGAGCTGCGTGTGTCGTTGTGAAGTCCCTGTTCGAGGAAGAAGTCTGCAGGGTTTCTCCAACACCGAGGTTCGAGATCATCGAACGGAGGATGGGCAAGCTCAGATCTCACACGTTCTATTCCTTCGAACAGGCGAGTGGTTTCGATGAGCACCAGTACTTTGAAGAAATTCGAAGGGCCGTGAACAGCCTCTCGATCCCCGTCATTCCCAGCATAAACTGCATCAGTGAAGAAGGCTGGAAGAGATACGCGAAGATGGCGGAGGAAGCCGGCGCCCCAGCGCTGGAGCTGAACGTTTCGTGTCCGCACGGCTCGATATCTTTCAGAGGCGGAGATGTGGAAGAAAAAATTCTGAACGTAGCCCGTCTCGTTCGAAACGTGGTCAAGATACCGATCATTGTGAAACTTCCCATGCAGCTGTCTTCTCCAATCTCAATGGCTTCAATGCTGGAACGGATTGGTGTCAACGGTGTGGTGATGTTCAACCGCCTCACAGGTTTGGACATAGATGTGGAAAACGAGAGACCCATCATGCATGGTGGTTATGCCGGGCACGGAGGACCGTGGTCGTTCAACGCCGTGCTGAGATGGATCGCTGCGAGCAGTCCATATTTGAACATCTCTATCGCGGCATCTGGTGGTGTGGGAAGTGGCATCGACGTGGCTAAGTTCATCTACGCGGGTGCGGACGTGGTTGAAGTGTGCAGTCTCATCTATCTGCTCGGTTACGAAGCGATAGAGATGCTTCTGCAAGAACTCAAACGGTTCATGGAGAGAAAATCCTACACGTCTCTGGATCAGTTCAGGGGTAAGGTCAGTGGCTCGAAGATCCTGAACAACGAACAGATAGATCGAAGACACATCTACGTTGCGAGGATCGATCCAAACCTGTGCAACATGTGCGACGTGTGCAGGAGAGTATGCATCTACGATGCACCTTACAGGACACAGAAGACGTACGTGATCTCAGATGCCTGTGATGGTTGCGGGCTTTGTGTGAAGCTCTGCCCAGTGAAGGCGATCAGTCTCGTAGCAAGGGGGAAGGAGCCGTGAAGAAACTTTTCACAGACGTTGCAATCATAGGTGGTGGGGGAGCGGGGCTTCGTGCGGCGATCGCTGCGAAGGAGAAAATTCCTTCTCTCAAGGTGATGCTCCTGAGCAAAAAACCACTTGGAGTTGGAGGAACCACCGCGATCGCATGTTCAGACAGAATGGCGTTCCATGCAACCCTGCCTTACACGTTACTGGAAAAAGACAACTGGCGCCACCACGCGATGGACATCTACAGGATAGGTGGCGAAGTTTCAGACTACAATCTTGCAGAAATCCTCGCGAAAGAGAGCGCGGACGCGCTGGAATATTTGCTGAGTTTGAGCGTTCCGTTCGCGAGGACGAAAGATGGAAAAATAGATCAGTTCCTTACGGATGGTTCCATCTATCCACGCGCGTGCTACGTGGGACCTGAAACCGCCGTGGAGATACACAGAGCCCTTCTGAGAAGATTCAAAAGTTTGGACATAGACCTCCACGAAAACGCTATGCTGTACGATTTCATCGTGAAAGAGAACAGAGTCGTTGCAGCGAAATTTGTCAATACGACGACAGACGAACCGTTCTGTGTGTTTGCCAAGTCCTTCGTCCTGGCAACGGGCGGTGCTGGAAGACTCTTCAAAAGAAATGTCTTTCCTTCGGAAATGATGGGAGACGGTTATGCGGCAGCGCTCAGAGCCGGTGCGGAGCTTGTCAATCTCGAATTCATGCAGATAGGCATCTGCCATCCGCACATCCTCTTCGCAAGCTCCGGTAGCATGTTCAGAAGCTTGCCACGTGTCGTGGACGAGAACGGCGAAGAGTTCTTGACGAAATACCTTAGCCCGGACGACGTGAACCGCCTCACGGAGCTTCAGTTCAAAAAAGGTGCACACTGGCCCGTTTCTTACGAATCGCCAACGAAGGTCATAGACCTCGCCGTTTACGCACATCTGGAGAAGGGTCACAGGGTGTTTCTGGACTTCACGAAGAATCCTTCCTACTTTTCTCCTGAGTCTGTACCGGAAGAGATACTCAAATGGAGCGAGAAGGTGGATACAAAACTTTTCGCTCTGCCCACACCGTACGAAAGGCTGTTGAAGATAAACCCGGCGGTTGTCGAGTGGCTCAGAGAAAGACACATCGATCTGTCGAAAGAACCGCTGGAAGTTCAGAATGCGCTCCAGCATTTTCAAGGTGGTGTCAAGATCAACGAGCGTGCCCAAACGTCGCTGAAGGGGCTCTACGCAGCTGGTGAATGTGCGGGAGGCCAGCACGGGGCGAACAGACCTGGGGGAAACTCGCTCCTCGACACGCAGGTGTTTGGAAAAATTGCAGGTGAGAATGCGGCACTCGAAGCGCAGAACACACATATCTCTGACTTTCAAGTGGAGGAAGAAAGAATCACCGGGCAGATTCCGGCAACAGAGGCGCGAAATAGGATCATGGAACTTGTCTCCAGGCATGGTTTTCTTGTACGGTTCGATGACGAACTCAGAAAAGCACTCGACGAGCTTGAAAGGCTCGAAGCGAAAGGTATCGCGAAGGACGAGAAAGGTCTCGCGTTTTTGCTCGAGACGAGGAACATGCTCGCAGTCGCCAGGGCTATCCTCACGGCAGAACTCATTCGAAGCGAGAGCAGGGGTCCACATTTGAAATTCGAAACCTTCAATCCACCTGTGATGAAGTTTGTACCGAGAAAAGATGAATGGAACAAGTACATCGTCCTTCGCCTTGTGGATGGACAATTGAAGCACGAGATCAGAGAACCTGTTAGGCCCAGGGAGGAAGAAAGATGAGATTCAGGGCGATGGTTCTTGAGAAATTCAACGAACCTCTTAGAATGAAAGAATTCGAGGTTGGCGAACTCCCCGAAGGTAGTGTGCTCATGAGGATGCTCGCCAGCGGGGTTTGTGGGAGCGACGTTCACATCGCGAAAGGAGAAGATCCCAGAACACCGGTTCCGATCATCCTCGGCCATGAAGGTGTCGGAGAAGTGATAGAAGTCGTAGGTGAAAGGAAGGATCTGAACGGTGAACCCATCAAACCTAACGATCGCATCATCTGGAACAGGGGTATCGTGTGCAGGAAATGTTATTGGTGCACCGTCGCAAAACAGCCACACCTGTGTCCGAACAGGAAAGTCTACGGTATAAACATGTCGTGCGGGGACTATCCTCACCTGCTCGGTTGCTACGCCGAAGCCGTTGTACTGCTTCCTGAAGTGGAAGTGCTGAAAATTCCCAAGAACATCGACCCAGCTTCCGTCGTGATTGCTTCCTGTTCTGGTGCGACCGCCATGAACGCGCTCGATTCTCTCTCAGAACCGCTCGCTGGAAAGACCGTGGTGATACAGGGGGTTGGGCCTCTGGGAATCTTCGCGGCCGTGGCGGCAAAGAGCATGGGGGCTTCGATCGTCGCGGTCATTGGAGGCTCTCCCGAAAGGTTGAGCGTTGCGAAGGATTTCGTCGATGTTCTGATCAACAGGAGAGAACTTTCAGAAGAGGAGAGAAGAAAGAAGATCCTCCAGCTCACACACAACCGTGGAGCGGACATCGTCATAGAGGCTGCAGGGGATAGCCGTGCGCTGATGGAAGGGTTCAATTTGCTCAGACGTGGCGGGACTTATCTGATCACGGGCGTGGCGGTTCCACAGGATCCGATCCCGGTTTCTGTTTATGAAAATCTCGTTCTTAAAGGCATCACACTCCAAGGTGTTTGGGTCAGTGATACGAGACATCTCGTGCGGGCTGTGAACGTGGTAATTTCACACGAATCGCTGTTTGCAAAACTCATCACCCACAGGTTCAGACTTGAAGAAGTAAACGAGGCACTCAGATATGTTGAAGAACGAAAAGCGTTGAAGGCCATCATCCATTTTGAATAAAAAACCGCGCGGAGAACCGCGCGGACAACATAGCAACCACCCTGAAACAGGGGCGAGTGAAGTAACACGCTAAAAGTTCAGGCCAAAACCTATCCTGAATGAGGGCCTCTTCGTCGAAAGATCGTAAGTGGCTCCCACCAGTGCGAAGAAATTCTTTGTGAAATTGAATTTGACCGCGCCCGAAAGGGCAAACGCATTCTCGTTGAAGAGTCCCAGTGTTATCGTGACTTCGTCGAAGCCAATAACGGCCCCGAAGGACCACTCCGGGGATTTGAACGTCGCATTCTGCAGCGATATCTTTATTGGATAGAGGCTTGCAAAGAGCGAGAGAAAGTTCGTAAGTTTTGAAACGTCCGAAAAGCCCAGCAAAAGGTACGTTTCTTCACCGTGACTGATCCTCGCCCCCACTTTCAAACCTTCACTGCCGACCAGTTTTTCTAAGGTCGCAGAGAATTCGAGCGACGGTATTTCAACGTTGGCGCTCACCACGATGCCGAGCTCCGTCCACAACACAAGATCGATCTGGCATTGAAAGTTTCCATCGTAGATCAAAACGGCGTAGACTTCGCTCGGCTGTTTCTCGTTCTCTTCGAAGAAAAGCTTTGCGATTTCGTCCAGATTTCCAGACGAGTACAGAGGTTCCTTCGGCAAGGTTGAAGCGACACTCGCCTTGGCGTATATCGCAACGTACTGAAACCCATCGTCCCTTTTGAGTGTGACAACACCGATCAGAGAAAAATCATCCCTGCTTATTTCAAGCTCGCTGTCGAACCG
Organism: Thermotoga sp. Ku-13t; assembly: GCF_011057685.1. Classification (NCBI taxonomy): domain Bacteria; kingdom Thermotogati; phylum Thermotogota; class Thermotogae; order Thermotogales; family Thermotogaceae; genus Thermotoga; species Thermotoga sp. Ku-13t. Next base: position 831,952 of record NZ_LNFY01000001.1, read on the forward strand.
TGTTGGGCCGTAAGGATCGGCGATCGAAACCCTCGTCACGACGGAATCGTCCAGCACCCGGATTGGGGTGAGTTCGAATTTCAATCCTCTTCCAGTTCTAACACCTGTCGTCAACGACAGTTCTTCGCTCACTATCGTTATCGAAGCCTTCTGGTTCAGGATCGTGGACAGCCATGGTCTTGTGGACGATTCACTTTTTTCCACCTTCTGACCTGCTTCGAAGCTCATCTGAAGAAAGGTAAGGGCAACGTTGAGCTGCATCTCTTTTGGAAGGTAGCTGAATGAGAAGAAGATTCCATCTTTTGGAAATTCGGCCGAAAGCTCCTTCAGGTTGAACTTGGTCACTGTCTCCTCGTTCAGCTGAACCATCTCGAACTGGTAGATGACGATCTCCACCGCCGTGACGAGAACAGAAAAAAGCATCAACAACAGAAGAACGATTTTTTTCACGATGGATGCTCCTCTCAAAGTTTCTCAACGCTCAGGAATATGACCAGTTCTCGCTGCGAGGACGACTCTGATCTGGTTCCAAAAAGATATCTCAACAAGGGTATCCTCGACAACAACGGTAAACCAGAGTTGCTCTGAGAATCGCTCTCGACAGTCAAACCGCTCACCACCACGGTTTGACCGCTCCTGATGATCACCGTGGTTGACATCTCGTTCCTCTTCGTCGAGAGCGTTCTGGTCGTTCGACCATTCGAAAAATAGCTCACACTCGGTGTGAGCGATACCTCTATCTCGTTATCGCCCACGACTCTCGCCACTATGTCCAGCCCTATGCCCACGTCGACAGTCTGTATCGTCGCGGCGGCCCCTTCAGGTTGAACTATTATGATCTCTCGCTGCCCGACGAACAGTTTCGCCGGCTTGTTCTCCTTCGCTATGATCCAGGGGTCTGCCTTTATCTTCGCCTGACGCTGTTCTTCGAGGGCGGCTATCCTCGCGACGATCTGTCCAAACACGTCCGTTTGGATCGCGAGCACACCCGAAACGAGCCCCGTTATCGCCTGCCAGTTCTCGTTGAACTGCTGATTCGCCCCGAAGCTGTAACCGATTTCTTCTAGGCCAAGGTCTGAAAGTTTGTCCTTTGATATCTCGGTCACCAGCACGCTGATCTTCACCTGACTAGGCGCGACATCTATCTGATCGAGCACCTTCTCAAACTCTTTCACGATCTCTTCCGGTGCCGTGATCGTGACCTGGTTCGTTTCGGCATCGAACTTCAAGAACGGCTCGAACGTTTTGGGTATCAAATTCCTGATCGAATCCACACTCAGATACTTCGGTTTGAACGTTTTTGTCCTGGCGATGTGTCTGAAGGCCGGATTGTTCGGATCCGGTGAACCGACGAAATAGAAACCGTCCAATTTTACATACGTGTATCCTCCAGGCATGAGTATCATCTTCAGCGCCCGTTCCAGCGGAACATCCTGCAGTTCTATGGTCACAAAACCACTCACCGTGTTGTCCGCTATGATGGGTACACCAGTCTGTGCCGAGATATCCGCCAGAACGTCCAGGATGTACGTGTCCTGGAATATGTTCGTCACTAAAGGTTCCTTTTCAAGAAAACACAGCACGCTGAGCAGTAACAGCGAAAAGACTGTCCACCTTCTCATTTTTCCTCGCCCCTTTCTATTCTGATTCTCTGCTTGTTGACGATCGGCTCCAGACCTTCCACGTCCAGCCGTGCCGTGACCACGTACTCGCCACTCTTCAAATCGGCGTCAAGAACGACCATGAAAAGTCTCTGCGTTCCTGGCAGTATCGGATTCTCTTCGGTGTACGAAGCACTGACAACGCGCTCGGTCGATTCAGGGTATATGATCCCGTTCTCCTCCCGCTGTGGGATCACTTTCTCCAGTCCCACAGTTATCGAAGGAAGAATGTGTATGTTTCCCTCGTTAATAACGAGTACGTCGATGGCCAAGCTTTGTTCGGTTGGAACGATGCGCGCAATCTGCATCGAAGATTTCTTAACCATTTCTTCGTCCTTTCCAACGAACACAAGCAGGTTGGCACCCTGTTCAACCTTCAGATCCTCCGCGGTCGCAACGAACAGAAGATCGAAATACTGACCCCCCCTGATCCCCTCTGGAGGTCTCGCACTTATCCTCACCCTTCTGCTCTGATTTGGTTTAAGCTGAAACGAAGTCGGACTGATCTCGATCCAGTCCGGCGCTTGGCCTCTCATCTCTATGGGAACCAGTTCGCCTGTCAGATCGTAGACCAGAGGATACACGGCACCTGACACGTTCACGGTCTGTTTCCCCCTGTTGAATATCTCGATCGTGGTACTGCGAAAAGCGGAGGGCAAACATTTCAATTCGACGTTGCCGGGATCCACAAAGATCAAAGGTGCTTCCGTCTGTTTCTGAACCTGAGTGCCGACTTCAGCTTCTGCCACGTTCAATTCCGCCTCCAGGATGGCTGGTCTGTAGCCACCGTAATAGACCATGGCCCTCGCGGTGTAACTTCCCGGAGAAAACTGTCTGACGGTTATGCTCCTCAGCTCGACCTCCGCCCCGGGGAGAATGGTTCCACTGCCCAAAGGAAACTTTGCCAGGGTTCTTCCTTCTTTGGTCTTGATCGTCAACTCACCAAAAACTTGTACGTGTATGTTCCCTTTGTTCGTAACGGTGGCTGTGAAAACGTTCGCGTTTGGACCGATGGTTTCCTGAACCAACGCCAGGGACGGTATTTCGCTTATCTTTTTGAGCGAAAGGTCCGTGACGTACAGCTCCCGCCTCGCTCTGCCGGAATCGATGCTGAGTTCGACGAAGGTGGCGATCTGATAGTCCAGCATGAGGGCAAAACCCATCGCTTCTTCCATGGTGGAAGGTTCTTCCTTCTCTGTAACGATCTTGAGCACAATAGATGCGTACCTTCCACCGCTCACTCCACGGGGAACACTTATTTCGACATCAACCTTCCGAGCACTCTTGGCTGGCACAGAGAATCTGGTTGGTGTTACCTTGACCCATTTCGCGGCAGAATGATCGGTCGATCCTGCAGGTGCCACGTTGTAGCCACCATCTTTGTTTTGAACGACATCCGCCACCAGAACTTCGAAGTCAACGGATTCGAATTCGTCAGCGTTCTCAACGAATATTGAAAAGGTGGTTACTTCGCCCGCTTTGACCGCTCTGCTCACCAGAACAGGATCGATGCGAACGCTGAACGAGAAAACCATCAAACATGCCAGAATCATAGCAAAAATCGTTATCTTTCTCATCTTCACTCACCCCTGATCTCTCAGACTTGGAAAAAACGAGGGGACAAACGTCCCCCCGTCGCTGTTATGTCACTCTTTCCTTAATTAGGGTAACTGCGTGTAGTTGTAGTCTGGATTAAAGAAACCAGTTCCTGGATCTATCCAGGGTTTTATCCTCTGAAGTGTCAGAACGATCGTTCCACTGGTGCTGTAGTTGCTCGCAGAGTTGCATTCAGCAACATGTATCTTGTTCCACAGCTTCGTTTGGAGACCATAGTGCAATTGATTGCTGTCTGGTATTGTGAAGCTCACGTTCGCTATTTCGGAAGCTGCCGCGAACTGGATGTTGCTGTTGCTGGAGCCAAAACCATACCACATGTCGATGTAGTTTTTCACTGTTGTATAAGGTCCTTGATACGTTGGGCTTGCAAGACCAGTGAAGGAAACAAGCACTTCACCGTTGCTCGCGATCGTTGCTGTGATGCAGTCTGTCAGATACATGCCTGGTTTTCTAACGTACCACAGCCACTTGGTCCCAGTGAGACTGAAATTGATCCACTGAGCAACCGAAACGTCAACTCCAACTTCGATTGTCCATTGTCTCTTGTTGCATGCACCCTCTGCTCCACCGACTGAGAACGCCCAGGCATCGGCTTCAACATCTTCAGGTCCGTCGCTGATCGAAACCCACTCTCCGTCAATCCACTTCCAAACCTCCAATTGCTGGCTGGCAGCAACTGCGAAAACTGTGAACGTTAAAAACATTGCCACGAGTATCAACGTAAGTTTCCTCATAAACTTTCCCTCCTTTTCACACCTTCCAGCTTGTTACTTTCCACCTTGCCCACTTTCACCTTCGATGTGATTTTGTACGGCTTGGAGCGTGAACGTTACCGTCGCGGTGTTTCTGTACGTTCCAGCCTGTTGAGTTCCAACAACAATCTTGTGCAACATGTTCATCATCTGCCCGTTCTGTAAGGTCAGCGACTGGTTGTTCAAATCAGTAGCCCTTATCCAGCTCTGTACGCTTGAAAGATCCTCTGCGAACGAGTAATAAACGGGCAGTTTCTCCTCTCCACCTCCTTCCAAGGAAAGATCATCGAAATTAGAAAAAGTAACGAGGACAGGATGACTCGCCGTCACGATCGCTGCTGTCAGAAATTTCGCAACGTACTGCCCCGGTTTCTTGACGTACCAGGCAACGTTGATGTTGCTCACCTGGATGCACATCTTGGTCTCTTCCTCTTCACCTGCCCACGCTGTTTCCTCATTTGATCCGTTATAAACCTTCAAATGCAACAGAATGTAGATCGTCGAAACTTCGGTCGCCGGGAGCGTCACGGTGTAGGTATCTTGGTTCACTGGCGTTGAATATGACCTCTTGTAGGGAAACTGTCCAGGTGCTAGTTCACTGTTGCTCAGGTTTGTTGGTTCTTCGGTGAAAAGATGCAGATGAGATTCACTCGCAACCCAGTTATCGAAGAGAGAAAAAGACACAGACAGGCTATTGTTTTCGCTTTTAACCGTCGCTCTCCCGATCCATTCGTGCTGCCCAGCGATGATTTTGTAGTATCTTTTAACGCTATCGAGAGGATAAGCCATGTAGAAGTACCACTTTCCACCGCCCCCTGCACTTTTTATGGTCACGATCTGAGAGTCAACATGGTTCGATGTGGGAGGTTCTAAAACTATAGTTCCCGCTATCGGGACAGACACGTTGCTGTTGAAAAATTCACGGGCAGAAGGTAACTCAACCTTGATTTCAGACTCACTCTTATCTACCACTTTCCAAAGACCCGTTGTTGGATCGTACCTGTAGACTGTTGGTACATAGGCAAGCGCCCCTGAAATGAGAAAAAGTATGGCAGAGACATATAAGCTTGTTCTAAGAACCTTCCTTGGCCACTCACCCATGCAACAGTCACCTTCTCTGAGCCACATACTAGTCATGAGGCTCAAAGTATGCTGGAAATTGACTTTCAATCGGCTGAAAATTTACTCAAAATCGGCTAAAAACGTAGGAAAAAAGAAGGCGAGCGGATGCTCGCCTTCAGGAAACATAAGCGGTGAGGTCGAACAAACCGTGGCCACTGAGGTTGAAAACGATGACTTCCTCTCTCTTTTCTTCTTTTGCCCTGAGCGCCTCTCTGATCGCCCCGTTGATCGCATAGGAGCTTTCCGGTGCGGGCACGATCCCTTCGAGCTTTGCGAACAGGCGCGCCGAATCGAAAACCTCTTCCTGGTCGAATGCAACCGCTTCGATCAGACTTTCCTTAACCAGTCTCGAAACGATCGGTGCGGCTCCGTGATATCGCAAACCTCCTGCGTGGATCTTCGGGGGGATGAAATCTTTACCGAGGGTGTACATCTTCAGAAGCGGTGTCATACCGGCGGTGTCACCGTAGTCGTACTCGAACCTTCCTTTCGTGAGCGATGGACAGGCCGTCGGCTCACAGGCTATCAACCTTATGTTCTTTCCTGAGAGTTTGTCTGGTATGAACGGAAGTATCGTACCTGCGAAGTTCGATCCTCCACCGTGACAGCCCAGAACAATTGTGGGCGTTTCGTTCAACAGCTGGAGCTGTTTCTTGATCTCGAGTCCTATCACGGTTTGATGTAAAAGCACGTGGTTCAACACGCTGCCAAGCGAGTACTTTGTGCCAGGATCGGACAGTGCGACCTCGATCGCTTCGCTGATCGCGATACCCAGACTGCCCGGCATCTCGCCGTTCTTTTCGAGCAAAGATCTTCCAAAGTTTGTCCTGTCGCTCGGACTTGGCACCACGTCGCCACCGAAGAGTCTCATCAGATACTTTCGCATGGGTTTCTGCTCGTAACTGATCCTCACCATGAACACATTCACCGCCAGTCCGAACTTGGCGCCAGCGTAGCACAGGGCACTTCCCCACTGTCCCGCGCCCGTTTCAGTCACCAGCCTCCTGGTGCCGGAGATCTTGTTGTAGTACGCCTGAGCGAGGGCCGTGTTCGTCTTGTGACTGCCCGTCGGGCTCACACCTTCATACTTGTAGTAGATGCGTGCGGGCGTCTGCAGATACTCTTCCAGATAGGTAGCCCTGTACAGTGGGGTAGGTCTGTAAACCGCGTACTCTTTCAGCACAGGCTCGGGAATGGGAATTTCTCTCTGCTCGCTCACTTCTTGTTCGATGAGTGGTTCCGGAAAGATCGCAGAAAGCGCCTGGGGAGAAATGGGTTGTTTCGTTTTTGGATCGAGCGGAGGATCGAGTTTGAAAGGCAAATCCGCAAGCACGTTGTACCAATGTCTCGGCATGTCTTCAACCTTCAGATCCACCCTGACTCTCACAGTTCCACCTCCTGACGATTTCAAATAAAAAAGGGGCTCTCTTCTTCAAGAGAGCCCCGATTCGATGCGAGGTTAAAGCACGCGGTGCCTACCCCGTCGAATCGGGGCAGCACCACCACCAGTTGTTCTCAACGAAAATGTTCCTCGAAGTTATCAGTTTACTCAAAGGTTTCACCCCAACTTTGCCTACATTATATCACTCTGCAAACCTGCCTGTCAAATTCTCTCTAGAATTTGCGGGTACAATAATAAATAGAGGTGGAGAGCTTGAAGATCGTTTTTCGCTGGTTCGGTGAAGAAGATCCCGTGAAACTGGAACACATAAGACAGATACCGGGCGTGGAAGGTGTTGTGGCCGCGCTGTTCGATGTGCCCGTGGGAGAGGTCTGGCCACTCGAGAAGATCATGAATTTGAAGAAAAAGGTCGAAGCACACGGACTGAAATTCGAAGTGATCGAGAGTGTCAACGTGCACGAAGACATAAAGCTCGGTCTTCCTTCGAGAAAAAAGTACATCGACAACTACAAAGACACGATCGTGAACCTCGCAAGGGCAGGCGTAAAGGTTGTCACTTACAACTTCATGCCGGTCTTCGACTGGCTCAGGACAGATTTGAGATACAAACTCCCGGATGGTTCCGAAACCATGGCGTACGACGATGAGCTCGTTCGAAGTATCACACCGAGACAGCTCGTGAAGATGATGAAAAAAGGTTCTTCGAACTTCGTCCTGCCAGGCTGGGAGTGGGAGAAGCTCGCAGAACTTGAAAAAACTCTGCAGATGTACGAAGGCATGAGTGAAGAAGATCTTCTAAAGAACCTGATCCACTTTCTCAAAGAAGTCGTTCCGGTGTGCGAACGGTTCAACGTCAAACTGGCCATCCATCCGGACGATCCACCCTGGAGCGTTTTCGGTCTGCCCAGGATCGTGACGTGCGAGGAGAACATAGAAAAGATATTGCTCTCGGTGGACAGCCCTTCCAACACGCTTGCGCTTTGTACAGGCTCACTCGGTGTGAACACGAAGAACGACTTACCAAGGATGATACGCCGTTTCGGTTCGATGAAAAAGATCAGCTTCGTACATTTGAGAAACTTCAAACTCATCGGTGAAAAGAAGTTCTACGAGAGTGCGCATCCAACCTTCTGTGGGTCGCTCAACATGCTGCAGATCGTCAAAGCCCTGCACGAGATAAATTACGACGGTTATCTCAGACCAGACCACGGAAGAACGATCTGGAACGAGAAGGCAAGGCCAGGTTACGGGCTCTACGACAGAGCCCTCGGTGTGTGCTACATCCTGGGACTTTGGGAAGCAATAAGTTCAGAAACTGAAGCGAGGTGAAAATTTTGGGCGAAAATGAGTTCAAAAGGACTTTCACTGTCACCGGAATGACGTGTGCAACGTGTGCGAAAATCGTGGAGCAGGCGCTGAAAAGAATCGAAGGTGTGAAGTTTGCCTCGGTCAACCTGGCCACGTCCACGGGTTTCATCCTGGCCGAAAGAGAGATAGATTTCGAGACGATCAAAAAGGCCGTCGAAGAAGTTGGCTACGGTGTCGAACTGAGCGTCTCGCAGGACGTTGAGGCAAGGAGGTTCGCACAGACCAAAAGAAATCTCTTACTCGCGTGGATCGCTACAGGTCCGCTCACGGCTCTGATGCTCTTCCACATGGTGCTCCACACCCGCCAATTCCTCTGGCTCGAATTTGTACTCTCCACGTTCGTGATCTTCTACGTCGGAAGAAAAACTATCAGAGGCGCCACGATTGCTCTGTTTCACAAACACGCCAACATGGATGTGCTCATCTCTCTCGGTGCCATCAGCTCGTGGTTGACGGGATTGCTCTCTCTTTTGAAACTCCCTGTGAACTCTTTTGCTGCCGTGGGTGGCATGATCGTAGCTTTCCATATCACGGGCAGGTTCATAGAATCTTACCTGCGAGACAGAGCGGCCAAACAACTGAAAGCCCTGCTCCAGCTCCAGGCGAAACAGGCACGTGTCCTGGTGGATTCGAAAGAGATATTTTTACCCATCGAAGCGGTGAAAGAAGGCTTCACAGTTGTTGTCAACCCCTCAGAACGCATACCAGTTGACGGCGTGATCGTGGAAGGAGCCAGCCTCATTGACGAATCCATGATCAGCGGCGAATCTGTTCCCGTGCTCAAAAAGGTGGATGATTCCGTCGTCGCAGGCTCGATGAATCTTTCTTCCACGATAAAGGTCAGAGTCACAAAGACGGGTGAAGACACCTTCCTGGCCCAGATGCTCAGGCTCGTTCAGGAAGCTCAGGGTTTCAAGGTGCCCATCCAGGCGCTCGCGGATCGAATAACCAACTATTTCGTGCCCGTGGTCTTCCTGCTGGCCATATCGAGCGCGCTGTTCTGGTACTTCAACTACGAAAGGTTCTCCGCAACGTTCGAAAAACTCGCCCGCATTCTCCCCCTGGCTGTTCACAACGCCGAACCTCTGAGCTTCTCGATCTTCGTCTTCGTTGCTACGCTCGTCGTGGCATGTCCATGTGCACTTGGGCTCGCGACACCCATGGCCCTGCTGGTCGGAACCAGTCAGGCGATGAAAAAAGGACTTCTTGTTCGAAACGCCGAGGCGATACAGACCATCAAAGACGTAAAATACATCCTGACAGACAAAACCGGAACGCTCACGCTTGGAGAACCCATCGCCGTTGAACACAACCTGGACGAAGAAACCCTGAATATCGTGGCCAGCGTCGAGAAAAGATCGAACCATCCTTTCGCAAGGGCGATAGCGAAACTCGTAAGGAAACACATCGAAGTACAGCAATTCGAAGAAATCGTCGGCGAAGGTGTGAAAGCTGTCGTGGATGGAAAAGAATATTTCATCGGAAGACCTCTGGATTATTCTCACTACGATGAACAGCTCGAGCAAGGAAGAACGATCGTGGAAGTCAGAGTGGATGGAAACGTTGTGGGATTTTTCGCGCTGGAAGACGCCCTGAGGGAAGACGCCAGGGAGGCGATAGGCAGACTGAAACAAATGAACATAGAAGTTGTCATGGTCACAGGAGACAGCGAACGTATCGCCGTGGCTGTGGCGAAGAGAATCGGCGTAGGGAGAGTGCATGCGCAGTTGAAGCCAGAGCAAAAGCTTGAGCTGGTCAGGAAATATCAAGCATCTGGTAGAAAAGTGGCGATGGTGGGAGATGGTATGAACGATGCTGCTGCGCTCAAAGCCGCAGACATAGGTATAGCTATGGGATCAGGTACAGACATCGCCATGGACAACGCAGACATTATCGTTGTGAAAGGTGGTATATTCAGGCTGGTCGAGGCGATAGAGATCTCAAAGAGAACTCTTCGAAAGATCAGGCAGAATTTGTTCTGGGCGTTCTTCTACAACGTCGTGGCAATCCCGGTGGCGATGGCGGGACTGGTTCATCCTGTCGTGGCTGAACTTGCCATGCTGATGAGTTCGATCAGCGTGGTGATGAATTCGTTGAGTTTGGGGAGGGAAAGGTCGTGAGGTACGAACTTTTTGTTCCAGACATTTCGTGTGGACATTGCAGAAACAGAATTTCGAAGGCGCTGGAAGAACTCGGCGTGAAGCAATACGAAGTGAGCGTGCCGGAGAAGAAAGTTAACCTCGAAACAGAAAATATTGAACCAGTTTTGGAAAAACTCAGGAAAATAGGCTATCCTGTGGAAAGTTACAGACAGCTGTGACAGTCAATTCATGAACCGCACTGGATTGTGAAGTTCGTTCATCGCAAGAGTTTAACCAGCTTCACGATCAGAAAGATCAAAAAGCCCACAAGCAGAACGGGCAACGCGACGATGAACAATCCAAACAGTGCCAGCACAACGACCGCGATACCGAGTGCGACGGCGAACAGACCAGCGAAAAACGGTAAGAATCTGAAGAAAAGATAGATCAGAAATATCACACCGAGAAGCGCGAGAAAGTAAAGCATCCTACCACTCCTTTCGATTTTGTTAAGGACTTTGTAAAAGTGTCGAACGAATTTTTGCATTCGTTCTTAACTTTCTTGCAGCTCTTCCAGAACGACTTCTTCTGGTACATTCTCCAGCAAAGCGATGCGCTTGTGTATGGGTGGATGCGTGCTGAAGAGGTTGGCAAAGAATCCTTCCTTGTCATTAATCTTTCTCTTCAACGGGTCTGCGATGAAAAGGTGCGCCGTGGCGATGGTTGCGTTCTTCATTCTGGGTTTTGTTTTCTGCATCTTCGCAATCTTTCTAAGCGCGTTCGCCAGACCTTTCGGATTCCTCGTGAGCTCAACTCCTTTAGCGTCCGCGAGGTATTCCCTCGTTCTGGAAACGGCGAACACCGTTATTCTACCGATGAAAGAAAACAGCGTGGCGAGTAGTGCCATCACCAGCAACGCCAAGATTATGTAACCGGTGCTGTCTTTCCCCTTCCTTCTCGAAGATCTGCCGTATCCCGACCAGAGCATGACCCTGAGGGACCTCCAGGCAAAGAGCTGCACTAGCACCATCGCGCCCAGGATCGCGCTGATCGTGGTCATCAGGAGCGTGTCTTTGTTGAGGATGTGGCTTATCTCGTGTGCCACAACGCCTTCGGTCTCTTCCCTGTTGAGATGCTTCAGCAAACCCGTGGTAACGCACACGGCGCTGTCTTTCTGCTTGAAACCCGTCGCGAAGGCGTTTATGTTCTCATCCTCCATCACATAAACTTTCGGTGGTGTTTCCAAGCCTGCGGCGATCGAAAGCTCTTCAACAATGTTTTTGAGCTGTTTCTCCTCGAAATCTTTTCCCATCGCTGGCTTTGCTCCAACCGAGCGAAGCACAAGGGAAGCTCCCGAGCTGACACCTACCAGGGTCTGGATCAGTGCGATGAAGAGTAGAACGATCGTTCCGAACGGAAAAATTCCGAACAATCCATCGATCACGAGCCCAAGAAAACCCATCATGAGAACGAAAACAAAAACGAGCAGGTAGGTGTTGCGAACGTTCTTCTTCTGGATCAGCACGTAGTCCATGCTTCCACCTCAGAAGGACAGATCCACCTTCGGAGTTTCTTTCTCCGCCTCCGCCGCTTGGAAGAACGGAAAGGGTGTGAAGTTGAACATTCTCGCCACGATGTTGGTCGGGAACGTCTCTATCGCGGTGTTGTACTTCATCACGGTATCGTTGTAGAACTGCCTCGCGTAGCTGATCCTGTTCTCCGTGCTGGTGAGTTCTTCCATGAGCTGTTTAACCTGCTCGCTGGCTTTCAGTTCAGGATATCTTTCAAAAACAGCGAGCAGACGAGCGAGAGCACCGGAAAGTTCGCCTTCCGCCTTTATGCGATCGTCTATCGAGCCACCGGCGATCGCCTTCGCACGTGCATTTATCACTGCCTCCAGAGTTTCTTTTTCGAACTTCATATAACCTCTCACCGCGTTCACCAAGTTTGGAATAAGATCGTGCCTTCTTTTGAGCTGAACATCGATCTGACTCCAGGCGTTTTCGACGCGCTTTTTCCTCGAAACGAGCGAGTTGTACGTTCCAATGAACCAGACAACCAGAACGATCACTATCGCAGCGATGATTCCAGCAATCAACATCTTTACACCTCCTACTGTTCAATCCTAACACAAAACAAAAAACCCCGGCCGAAGCCGGGGTTTTCTCCACACATTAGGTTTTCAGAAGCTCACGCTGACGGTCCAGGCAACCGTGGCATTAGGTTGTGCGAAATCGATAGAGACCTTGTGGCTCAACAGCTCGCTCGTCCATGTTGCATACGCACCAAGCGCGATGTCACCAAATCCAGTCAGAGTTGTTGGCAGCTCCACATAAGCTCCAAGTGTGACAGGTGAGAGAACCGTTGTTTCAAAGCTGGCACCAATTGTTTCGGGACCTTCGAAGTAAGCTTCGCCAGAAAGTTTGTCGATTCCAAACATCATACCGAACTTGTAGTTTGGCAGCATGTCCATTCCAGTTTGATTCGGATCAATACCGAGGCAAGCGTAACCGCTGAGCGATGCATTCTGGATGTTCAGAGCTTTCGCAAGATCAACCGTTGCGTCGAGTCCAATCAGCGGGAACGAACCAGCACCAGCAGAAATTACACCTTTTGCGAAAGCCTTCAAGGACAAGAACGTGAAGCTGAGACTGTTGTAAACATCCGCATCAACCAGCGTGGTATTACCCGGGAAGTAGACGAACACGCTCAGATTGTCAGTGAGATCGCCGGAAGCAATGTTGAAATCAAGAGCGAAAGCTCCTCCACTGTTGCTCACATATGTAGTACCTCTGCTCAGAGTTCCAAGTCTGTACTTTACGCTGAATGTGTCAGAAGTGTAGATTTTTTCCCAAACGTAAGCGCTCGACACACCGAAACCGCTGAAGCTAACAGAAAATCCTGTCTTCTCACCGGTGTTGCCAGAGAGAACTAGCTTCACGGATCCACCAGAGGTGATAGTCGGTGTTGCCGTACCTGTCGAAGTGTCAAACTCAACCGAGAGTTCTGCCCATGCACTTCCAGATATGCTGACTGCCGCAAATGCTGCGACTGTTACCAGAGCGACCAACAATACAAGCAGTTTCCTCATAACTCAACACCCTCCTTCACTTGTAATTTTTACCCCAAGTGGGGTTCACATTGCACCCACAATCATGGCAGCGACTGCCAGTATTATAGCACCGATGACGGCTCCTGTGAGCGCCGCGTTGGCTTTGGACAGTTCATCGATTTTCTTGAGAAGTTCAGCCTTGGTGTCCTCGATGGACTGAGTGACGGTCTGGAAGCGTGCCTCGGAGTCTTCTCTGATAGCGAACAAACCGTCTCTCAGCTCGGACAGTTGCGTGTTGACAGAATCGAGCTCATCGAGTACATAGTCGATTTGTTCGTCGTGCATCGACTGGAACTCGTTCAGCTTGGATTCGAGTTCGGACGTCTTCGCGTTGATCGCATCGTTGAGTTTGGCAACATCTTCGTTGTGCTTCTTCTCAAGCTTGGCGAGCGATTCGTAGAGGTTGAAAATGTCTTTGTCGTGGATGTTCACCGTCTGTTTGAGTTCCTCGAGAGATTTTGCCAGGCCCGCGGTTGATTCTTTCAAACTGGCTATCTCGGAATCGTTGGCGCTGACCTTGTCGCTTATATTATCAACCTTCTCGCTCAGTCTGTCCAGCTTGATGGACACATAACCGAGCGTCTTGACTGCGTTGTCGAGCATCGCCGAGAGATCCCCAACCTGATTTTCGAGCGCCGTTATCCTGTTGGACTGAGCGCGCGCGTAGGAAGTCAGATCTGTAACGATGTTCTTCACAGGTTCGAGCGCAAGTAGTTTCTTGTCGAGGTTAGTGATCTTGTCTTCCAGCTTGGAAATCACCGCTTCGAACTCTTCCTTCTGCTCGGCGAGTTTCGCGTCCACCTCATCGCTGAGCTTCGCGATGTCCTCGCTGTGCTTCTTCTGCAACTTGCTGACCGAATCGAAGAGGTTGAAAACGTCCTGCTCGTGGGTGCCAACCATCTGCTGGAGCTCTGCGACTTTTTTCTCGACGGTGTCGATCCTCTCGATGGTGGAACCCAATTTAACGCTGATCGCATCGAGCACTTTCAGGACATCGCTGATGTAAGGGCCAACGATTTCGGTCTCGATGAGTCCGATCAGCCTGCTGATCATTGCAGCTTCTTCGTAGCGTGTGATGTTGCGATCTCCCTTGAAGGTTCCATCAGGATACCCAATGACAATGCCCTTATCTTTGAGATGTTTCACGTACTCATAGGCCCAGTGTTTTTCTGGAACATCAGGAAACATTCCTGAAGCGAACACCCCAACGGCGACGAGCAATGCCACGACTGTGAGAAGAAGTTTCTTCATAACGCCAACCTCCCTTCTGATTATTCTCGGTGGGAACCGATTTCCCCCCACTTGTCAAAGACCAGAACAACCTAGTTCAGAACCGATTATAACACCCGAGTGCGAGCAAAATCAAGTCTTCAACCTTTTACCCGCGAACGAGTTTGAAAAACTGTCTCTTTCCGACCCTGAGGATTCTCTCTCTGTCCAGAGTAATTTTAGCATGGATGTCTGTGACCTTTTCACCGTCGATTTTGACACCGCCTTGCTGGATCAACCTTTTCGCTTCGCCCCTGCTCGAAACTACGTTCAGTTTCACGAGTAATTCTACCAGTTCGCACTGGTCCATGTCAAGATGAACGGTCGGCATTTCTTCTGGAAGTTCTCTTTTTGAAAAAACTTTTATGAACTGCTCCTGAGCTTCCCGAGCTGCTTCCTCATCGTGGAAGAATTTCGTTATCTCGAAAGCAAGTCTCATCTTCACATCCCTTGGGTTTATCTTCCCCTGGTTCATGAGTTTTTCGTACTCTTCTATCTCTTCCAGGGGGATCTTCGTCAGGAGCCTCATGTACTTTGTGATGAGCCAATCCGGTATCGACATGAGTTTTCCGAACATATCGCTTGCTGAATCGTTGAACGCGATGTAGTTGCCGTAGCTTTTGCTCATCTTCAGTTTTCCATCCGTACCTTCAATGATGGGCATGGTCATGACGATCTGAGGTTCCTGTCCGACCTGTTGCTGGATGTGTCTTCCCACCAGGAGGTTGAAATATTGATCCGTTCCGCCGAGCTCGACGTCCGCTTCGACCGCCACGGAATCCTGCGCTTGCGCGAGTGGATAGAGGAACTCCGCGATCGAGATGGGAACGTTTTCTCTGTATCTCTTCGCGAAATCGTCACGTTCGAGCATGCGTGCGACCGTGTACTTCGCCGCGAGCTTTATCACGTCTGCAAAGCTCATCTTCGCGAGCCACTCGCTGTTGAATCGAAGCTCTGTTTTCTCTCTGTCGAGGATCTTGAACGCCTGCTCCGCGTAAGTCTGCGCGTTCTTTTTGACCTCCTCTTCGCTGAGCATGGGCCTCGTGCTGTCTCTGCCAGAAGGATCGCCTATCTGAGCGGTGAAGTCACCTATGATGAGCACGACTCTGTGACCGAGTTCTTGAAACTCTCTGAGCTTGAACAGGACCACCGCATGGCCAAGATGAAGATCCGGTCTGGAAGGATCCACACCTAGCTTGACGCGGAGTCGTTTTTTCCTTTTGAGTTTGTCCAGAAGCTCCTCTTCGCTGACGAGATCGACCACGTTCTTCTTCAAAATCTCGAGCTGTTTTTCCGGTTCCATCGCATCACCTCGAGATGAAGAAGGCCGTCAGGATGCTGCTCACCATGAAGGCGATCGCCAGGCCGAGCGTGATCTTGCCAGATGTGTCCAGACCTTTTTTTCTTCCAAACATCGTGTACAGCGAGCCGCTTCCAAAGGCTCCTCCGAGTTCAGCGAACTTGCCCATTTGGTTGATCACCATGTAGATCAGCGCGGCACTGATGAGCGAATGAACGATGATCATGAACGTTTTCACAAACACACCTCCTTCAAGCCGTATATTACCACAAATAAAATGAGGCAGCTCGACGCTGCCTCTGGTGGCGGCGGTGGGACTCGAACCCACGACATAGTGATTATGAATCACTCGCTCTGACCAGCTGAGCTACACCGCCACTCATCATGTATGATACCACAACACCGTGTCAGGTTCAAGTAACCCTGCGATTTTCATCTCGCCAGGATCAACATCAGATCGTTCACGTTCGTTCCCGTTGGCCCAGTGATCAGAAGATCACCTGCAATTTTCAGAGCTTCATAGGAGTTGTTGTCTTCGAGCAGTTCAGCTGGATTAAAACCTGCATCCTTGATTCTTCGCACCGTTTCTCCATCCACGATACCACCCGCGGCGTCCGTGGGGCCATCGGTGCCGTCCGTGCCGACCGAACAGACGACAACGTTTTCAAGGCCCGCTATTTTGATCGCCGCAGCGAGTGCGAGTTCTTGGTTTCTTCCACCCTTCCCTTTGCCTTTCACACGCACCACGGTCTCTCCGCCCAGCACGATGGTGCACGGTTTTTTCAAAGGCCTTTCGTGCAGAACAATCTCTCTCGCGATCGCACCGATGAAAAAACCCGCCTCTCTGGCTTCACAATCCAGACTGCTCGTCAGGATCGTCGCGTTGTAGCCGAACCTTTTCGCAACTTCGACGGCTTTCTCACACGCCAGCTTCACGTCCGCGATGATGTGACTTTCCACGTTCGAAAGTTCTTTCGGTGTTTCTTCTTTCAGCTCTTCGAGAACGTTCTCATCGACCTTGATGTTGTATTTTTCAAGTATTCTCAAAGCATCTTCACACGTGCTTGCATCCGGGTGTGCCGGGCCCGACGCGATCACGTCGAGTCTGTTCGAAAGAACATCTGAGAGGATCAAACATATGACGTGTGCGGGCTGAACCTTCTGGGCGAACCTGCCACCTTTCACCTCAGAAAGATGTTTCCTCACAGCGTTGATCTCTTCTATGTTCGCACCGCTTTTCAAAAGCTGGTCCGTGATGTTTTGAAGTTGTTGCAGCGTAACACTACCTTTCGGTTTTTCAAACAGAGCAGATCCACCACCTGAAACCAGAAACAGGACGACGTCTTTCTCGTTCAGACTTTTCACGATCTCGAGCGCGCGCTCCGTAGCTTTGATCGTGTTCTCATCGGGTATGGGATGACCAGCTTCGTAGATCTCTAAATTCTCTATCTCACCTTCGCTGTGGCCGTACTTGGTGATGACGATACCTTTCTTTATCTTCTCTTTCAATGTCTCTTTCGCCGCCTTCGCCATGCGCCAGGCCGCCTTTCCTATGGCAACGAGCACAACGTTCGACAGCTTCAATTCCTCAAGCTTTTTCCTCACCGCAACGTCTGGAAGGACGAATCTGATGGTTTCTTCAACGATCGTCAGGGCGTCTTGTCTCAGGTTCATACTCTTCTCTCCTTGAAAAGTTTTTCCACGAGGCGGATTGCGAAGTAACTCCCAAAGATATTGAAGATCAGATCAAACATCGTATCGTCCAGACCTCGCTGAGCGTTCAACTTGAAGAGTTTGTCCGCGATGAATTCGGAAATTTCCCACAGCACACCCGCGAAATTCGCAAGAAGAAAAGATACAAAGCGAGACAGTCTCTCACTGAGCGCACCCCAGTATTTCGAATCCCGACTCAGAACAAAGCAAAAGGTACACGCGATGATGAACGAACCAAAAAAGTGCAGTGCCTTGTCCCAGAGGGGTACGAGATTGTAGAATTTGAGAAAATGACCGAAGAAAGAGTGAAGCACCAGATGGAGCTTGAGAAGCTTTCTGAGTCCGTTGGACAGTTCTTGCCGAACGATGCGCTCGTAGATGTCGATGAATCTGTCGGTAAAGACGTAAATGAAATAACCAATGCTCTGAACGAGCCTTCCGAAGAGGAGGCTCGCCACGAACGGTACGAGCAACAGGATGGAGAAAAACGTTTCCACAGTTCTGCTGAGCAAAAATTTCCTCTCAGCTTCCACGCGCCGCACGGTTCGAGAACACCTCAGAGCAGGTTCTTGACGATTTCTCCTTCTTTGATAACCATGACCACGTTTTCCCTGTTCATCAGCAATTCCACGTCTTCAAGCGGGTTCTTTTTCAGAACAATCATGTCTGCCAGCTTGCCCACTTCTATTGTACCAACCTGTTTGGAAAGACCGGCAGCTTCCGCCGCGATTTTTGTGGCAGAAACCAGGGCTTCTTCCGGCTTCATTCCGAGCTTCTGAACGAACAGAACGATCTCGAGCGCGTTGTCTCCATGTCCGAAAGCCTTTGTTCCACCGAGAAAGTCTGTCCCGGTGGCGAGTTTAACACCGCGCTGGTACGCGAGTTTTATGTTTTCGACGTGAGACCTGTAAACTTCTTCCGATTTTTTCAGGCCCCACTCGGGTATGCCTATCTCTCTCCCGTAGCGCATGATGTGCTCAACGATCGAGAGCGTCGGAACAACTATGGCATCGAATTTCTTTGCCAGTTCACAGCACTCTTCGTCTATGTATATGCCGTGTGCGATAACTTTGACACCTGCCAGCAGTGCGTTCTTAATGCCTTCGGTTCCCTGCGCGTGGGAATGAACGAACTTACCCGCGTGTTTCGCTTCCTGAACGATGGCTTCGATTTCTTCTTTCGTGAACTGCACCTGTTCCGGTCTGTCCCTCTCTGACAAAACTCCACCCGTAGACATGATCTTTATGAAATCTGCCCCGCAGCGCAAAGCGTACCTCGCAGCCTTTCGACATTCATCCACACCATCACAGATGAGCGAACCGAATGGAGTTTTGAATCTGGAACTTCTTGGATCGACATACTCGATGGGTAGATAGTGCGCATCGCCATGACCGAAGGTCTGTGAGAGCGAATGGCCCGCAGCGACGATCCTCGGTCCAACGATCGTCTTCTCCTGAACCGCTTCTTTCAGATTCACCGCGATGGAACCACCTGCATCGACGATCGTTGTGAAACCTGCTTCGATGAGAAATTCCAGATCCTTCACAGTGCGTGCGACGAGTGTCTCGTAAGGTACGAGTAAATGTTCCTTGATCGTGTCACCCGAGCGCATGCCTGTCAGGTGCAGGTGCGCATCGATGAGACCGGGCATGAGGAAGAAACTGTCAAGGTCGATACGGAAAAAGTCGGCGGGGATCGTGGTTGAATCTGCCTTAGACACTTTCACGATGCGACCCTTCTCCACGAGCACGGTGGCATTCTCGAGGATGGAACCGTCACCAATGAACAACGTGGCGTTGAGCAGCGCGAAACGCTCCACAAAAACACCTCCCTCAATTAGCAGTGCGAACTTTTTCAGATATGATAGCTCGATCTGTGTGGTTCGTCAAGTGCAAGCTTACTTCAAGTTGCAGGCCACTTCCACCAGTTCGTATCTACGATTTCCAAGGTCGATCCGCTCCGCGTAGGCGAGTTGAGTCTCCCAGTGTACGTTCGGGTGGACCTTCAGGAAGGGATCTTCGTTCGTGGTTTTCAAGATCAGATCCATGCACGCCTGATCGAGCGCGACGGGATCTGTGCTCACCGCGATTCCGATGTCTGGCGCGACGGCGGGTCTGTTCACGTGCCAGCAGTCGCAATCCGGTGAGACATTCATGATGAAATTGATGAACAGAGCTTTCTTGTCTTTCAACACAGCCTTCGCGTACTCTACCATCTTCATGCTCAAAAGCTCAGCCGAATCGCTCCACACCGGTCTCACGGCTCCGTAGTTACACACCGCGATGCACTGACCACAGCCAATACAGACTGCGTAATCGATCTTTGCCACTCTCACGACCTTGATCGCACCGGTTGGGCAGAACCTTTCACACGTTCGACACGCAACGCAGGATTCTTCAACGACCGTGGGTTTCGATTCGGAATGTTGCTCGAGCTTGCCCTGTCTGGACGCACAACCCATGCCAATGTTCTTGAGTGTGCCGCCAAAACCAGTTTGCTCGTGACCTTTGAAGTGAGTGACGAAGATCAGAACATCCGCGAGTGCGATTGCAGAAGCGATCTTCGCCTCTCTGACGTAGTTCCCATCTACCTTTACAGGCACGTACTCACTGCCCTTCAGACCATCGGCGATGATCACCGGAGCCCCCACAACATCCATCGTGAAACCGTTGAGGTAAGCGTTAAGAAGGTGGTCCACCGCGTTGCTGCGATGACCTGTGTACAGTGTGTTGGCGTCCGTTAAAAAGATCTTCGCGCCGGAAGGTTTCAATTTATCGACCAGCACCCGGAGATACTGCGGCCTGATGAACGCGAGGTTGCCGTACTCACCGAAGTGCACTTTTATGGCAACGAATTCGTCTTTCTTCGCCAGAGAATCCACAGCGACCCTGTCGAGCAGGAGAGAGAATTTCTGCAGCAGGTTCGTGTTGCTGTTCGTGGTCATGTCCGTGAAATAAACTTTCGACACGCGGTAGACCTCCTTCAATACAGTCTGCACTTTTCCACTCTGCGAGCGAAGTCAGTGGATTCTTCAATCCAGATTCTATCAAAATCTTTCGATGTGGCACCCTCATCGATCGCCTTTCTGTAAAGATCGCTCCCGGTGAGCAGATCGAAGTAATATCTTTCCGTCTCGTCGTGCGCGTAGCTGTCCCATCTGAAATCGTGCGGGTGGAGCTTCTTCAAGCAGGCGATGACATCAATGGCAAGGTGCAGTGGCTTTATCTTTCTTTTGTCTGTCACAAAGAATTCGAGCCCTTTACAGAGTTGACCAGACAGTTTGAACGCGAAAGGAACGAAGTACCTCTCTCTGAACGCCACACCTTCGTGGTTGAATTCCTTCAGTTCCTCGTACAGCTTCGACGAATCGATCCACGGTGCACCGATGAATTTAAACGGATGTGTCGTTCCGCGCCCGACAGAGACGTTCACACCCTCCAGCAAACAGAAACCGGCGTAGAGTATCGTGTGCTCGAGTGAAGGTAGATTGGGCGAAGGCGTGTTCCACAGTAGGCCTGTCTCATCAAAATAGCTCTCTGGATCGTAGTTCTCCATTCTCACCACTTCGAGATCGACGTTCATGCGAAACTCTTGATTCAAATAACTGGCGAGTTCTCCAACCGTCAGACCGTACCTGAGCGCGAGTCCGTAACCTCCCACGAAGCTTTCGAACTCTTTTCTCATGGTCGGACCTTCGATCTTTCTGGAAAGCGGGTTCGGCCTGTCCAGGACGACAAACTTGATGTTTCGCTCACCGCACTCTTCCATGCAATACGCCATCGTGTAAATGTAGGTGTAAAAACGAAGACCCACGTCCTGAATGTCATAGATCAGCACGTCCAGATCCGAGAGCATCTCTGGGGTTGGTCTCACCGTCCGACCGTACAGCGAATGAATCTTTATACCGTACTTCGGCTCGACATCGTCCGAAACCTTCGCTCCATCAGGTGCAGCGGAGAAGATGCCGTGTTCGGGTCCAAATAGTTTGACCAGCTTCAGACTCTTCTGTACGAAAAGATCAACGTTTCTCTTCAGTTCACCGTTGATGCCCGTCGCGTTGGTGATCAGACCGATCCTCAGATTTTTGTAGCATTCAGCATGTTTTTCCAGAAACACATCCAGGCCAAGTTTGACGGTCTTCACTTTATCGCCCCCTGCGTCATACCGGCGATGAAGAACCTCGAGAAGATCAAAAACAGAATCACCGTGGGTGCTATCGACAGGGTGAGCCCTGCGAACAGCAAGGGCCACTGGATCGAATACTCACCGAAAAAGATGGACACGGCGAGCGTTATGGTCGCCTTGGAACGATCGTTTATCAGGATCAGGGGGAAGAAGAAATCGTTCCAGACATTCACGAAGGTGACTATCGCGACTATGGAGAGTGCAGGTTTGACGAGTGGAAGGATGAGCTTGTAATAGATGTAACCAACACCAGCCCCATCCATCCTGGCCGCTTCGCACAGCTCGTTTGGTACCGCATCGATGAAGTTCTTAAGGATGAAGATCGAAAAAGGTAGATTGACCGAGCTGTAGACCAGAACGAGCCCCGCCAGGGAGTTCGTCAAATTCAGATTCCGAAGCAAAACAAATATGGGGATCACTGCGAGCCTTGCGGGCAAAGCGAGTCCCAGCATGGTGTAGAGGAACATAACCCCTCTGAAAGAAAAATCGTACTTCGAGATCATGTACGCGAACATGCTCGCAAGTAGAATGACGATCAGAACCGTCACGCTCGCAACGATCAGACTGTTCCTGTAACCTGTACCTATGTTCGCAAACTTCCATGCCTTGACGAAGTTGTCGAACCTGAAGGTCGAGGGTAAAGAGAAAGGTTTCATGAAGAGTTCTCTCATGGACTTGAAGGAGTTGAGCACTATCATCGCGAACGGTACAACTATGATCAAAGCGTAGATGGTCAGAAACACATAACTGAGAAATTTCCCAGTCTTTGTGAACCTCACCATGATCTTTCCCTTCTTTCGATCAAAAAGACGTAAAGGACAGAAAGCGGCATGACGATGGTGAAGATGAAAACCGTAACAGCGGTACCGAGCCCCATGTCGACGTAGGCGCTACCCAGCCCTCCGAACGCGGTCCGGTAGAAGACGGTGCCGAGCACGTCCGTCTTCCTGAAAGGACCTGCCTGAACTCCCGTCATCGCGTAGACCATGTCAAAGACGTTGAAACTGCCTATGAACAACAAGATCAAAAGCGTCCTGAATGTGGGCAAAACCATCGGAAAGACGATACGTGAAGCGATCTTCCAGTTACTCGCTCCATCGATGTACGCAGCCTCGATCAGATCCGGTGGGATGTTCAAAATCGCTGCGAGGATCACCAGAACATAAAAGCCAAGATGTCTCCACACGTTCACCAGGATGATGCTCGTCAGGGCGGTCGAAGGATCACCCAGCCATGGCCTTGCCAGAGCTTTCAAACCCACGAGTTTCAAAAAACTGTTCACGAGTCCTATCTGCGGATTGAGAAAAAGATTCCACATGAATCCAACGATCACCAGTGGGATCATGTTTGGCATGTAAACCACTGTGCGGAACAGTTTCGCACCCTTCAGCTTGCTCGCCAGAAGGAAGGCTATCAGAAAGCCCAGGCCCAGCTCGAGAACGGTCGCGAGTGAAAAGAAATAGACGTTGTGGAAAAAGGCGTTGAAGACTTCTTTTGAAAAATTACCAAACAGCATCTCCCTGAAATTCTTCAACCCGACGAAGATCTTTGGCCCCACGCCCTTCCACGAGTAGAAACTCAGAGCCAGACTATCCAGCAACGGATAGACTACGAACAGACTGTAGAGGATCAGCGCAGGCAGAGTGAAAAGAAGAACGTACTTTGTCCTGACCTTCATCGCACGTTCACCCCGATTTTTGAAAACCCCAGCCCGAAGGCTGGGGCACACTCCGATTCACTTTCCGAGTCTCTTCTTGAGTGGTTCGTACCACTGAGATATGGCTTCCTGAGCTCTCTTCGAGAGTTCCTCGGGTGTGATCTTACCCGCGTACATCTCCTGCATGCCTGGGCTCAACACATCGTCGTAGAGCGAAGGTTTCTGGGTGACGAACACAGAACCCACCCAGTACACGTACAAAGAGGCATGGTTGAGATACACGTCCACGATTTCTTCGAGCAGTGGAACTTTCGGAAGCTGGGCGCCGGAGACTGCGGGGATGTTGTACGTTACGTTAGCAAAGATGGTGCCGAATTTCGGCGTCGCACAGAATTTCAGAACTTCGATCGAATCGTTGAGGTTCTTGACGTTCGAGGTGAGCGTTATAGCTCCATCCATGTAGACGTACGCGTACGGTTTTTGATCTTTCGAAACGGGTGGAACCATGAAATAACCCACGTTGATGTCCGGATTCAAATTCCTCCAGTTCTGATAACCCCAGATGCCGTAGAAGACCATGGCGGCCTGACCGAAAGCGAAAGCGGCGTCCATGTCCGTCGTAGAGTTCGCCAGGAAACCATCCTGATAGTAAACTTTGAGATCGTTGAGCCTGCGGTTCAGGTCCGTGAACTTCGGATCGAGAAAGTCTGTCTCTCCATCGATCAGCTTCTTGATCCACTCAGGTCCCAGCACGCTCACACCGCACATGGCGTGTTGCATCGTCAGAGCCCATGCCTCTTTACCGGGTATGAAGAAAGGAGTGATGCCGTTCTTCTTCAAGGTTTTGGCGATCTCAACGAGTTCGTCCCAGGTCTCGGGTTCTTTCAGTTTGAACCTGTCGAAGTAATCTTTGTTGTAAAATATGCCCACCACCTGTACCGCGAACGGCACACCGTACTTCTTACCCTGATAGGTCACGGACTTGAGGATGGTCTCTGAGAAATTCGAAAAGTCGATGTATTCGTCGATGGGCAGATACAGTCCGTTCTCGATCATGGTCTGCGTTCGACCGCCAGGAAGCCTTCTTGAATAGACGATGTCCGGACCCGTACCCGTCTGGAGCGCCACAGCTATTTTTGCATCGTATTCGGTCGGAGCGAACGCTGTGAAGTTGATCTTAATGTCCTTACCCATCTTCCTGAGTTCTTGCTCGACCTGTTTCCACACATCGGCATCCTGACTTCTCCAGCTCCAAATGGAAACTTCTCCCGCAAGCAGTACCACACACAACACGACCACCAGTAACACCAGCAGCTTTCTCATCTTCACACCCCCTGTTAATAAGTTCTGATTTATTATATCAAAAAGACAAACAGGGTAAGATGAACGTATCAAGATGGCGAGCCTGATCAAAAACTTCACTGCTATAATTCTGTCAGGAGTGATGTTTTTGAGACGAAAGATCGTGATACTGCTCTTTCTTTCCACAATCACATTCGGTGCAGTGTTCCAGATACAGACTCAGCTCGAGTACGATTTCGAACAGATCGTTGATTCGATCAAATTCGGCCTCGTGGTGCCTTTCATAGGAACGAACTTTCACGCGAGTGGAGGGTTTATGAGGGACAACACGGTGGTGCCACCTTATCCAGATTTTCTCAAGAACCATTACTGGTACTGGGATGAAGGTTATTTCGAATACCGCGGTCAAAATCTTGAGATCGACGTCGGTGTGAAACAGAACAGAGTCGGCCCAGGAAGTTTCTACAATCTGTTCCTTTCGGAAAATGGATTTTCTTCTCCCACAGTCAGGGTGTCATGGAAAGATGAAGTACAAAAAATCGCTGTTGAGACTCTGTGGGCAGGTTTGAGACCGTTCACAACCGGAAACGGACCGATCAAGGGTTTGACATACAGAAGGCTCGCCCTGTTACCCTTCGACGGTCTGGAAGTTGGCTACGAAGAATCGGTGCTGTTTCTCAACAGGTATTTCGATCCTTATTATTATTTCGTGCCCATACCGATTCCGGGCATTCAGGAGTTCTGGCACCTCTCGGCGCCTTGGGGTGTCAGCTCGAACCAGCTGGACGACAATTCGATGGTTGGAGCTTACGTGATCTTTCGTGGAAAAGAATGGAGTGCTTATGCGGAGATTCTCGCTGATGATATCAACATGAACAGGTTCATCTCGCCAGGAAGCTATCAGAATCCCAACAAAATCGCGTTCATGGCTGGATTCTCCGGTCGGAGCGGCCCAGTGAGATTCGCCGTGGAAGTGGCGGGCGCGACCGCCTTCACGTTCGAAAGGACTCATCCAGATCGACCTTACGAATACGTCTTCTTTGAAGGATCTAACTATCCCATCGAGAAGAACATGATCGGTTACAAATACGGTGAGAACAACATCGCGTGCACGATCGACTTTGAATATTCTTTCTCGGATTGGTCTTTCAACCTGAACTGGGAATCTGTGATCTTCGGAACCAGAACGCCGAGCCAACCCTGGCACGGTGGATCGATGCCAGACGGTACGAGATGGTTGATCGGGCAGATCGAGTCTGTGAGCACCCTGAAAGCCGGGGCGACCTATCGATTGTCGAACCTGTTTAGCATTTTCAAGGATGTGTCTCTAAGCGGTGTGGTGGGTCTGAGAAACTCTCGAGCCTTTTTCGGATTTTCGTTCAGTCTATCGGTTGAACTTTGAGGGGGTAGATCGAAATGAAGGGTTTGGTCCTGTGCGCGGGTAAGGGAACCAGGCTCAGGCCTCTGACCTACACGACAGCCAAACATCTCATACCCATAGCGAACAGGCCCGTGATACTTTACACGCTCGAGTTCATGAAGAACGCTGGTGTAACAGATGTGGCGATCGTGGTCAGCCCGGAGAACGAGGTTCTGTTCAGAGAAACTCTGAAGGACGGTTCTCACTTCGGTATGCACATCGAGTACATCGTTCAACCTCAACCCAAAGGCATAGCGCACGCTGTGTACATATCGCGGGAATTCCTCGACGATGAACCTTTTCTCCTCGTACTCGGGGACAACCTCGTTTTTGAAGACATTTCGAGCGTAGTGAAGAGTTTCGAGTCGGAGGGAGTGGACGGCTACATCCTCCTGGCCCGAGTGAAGGATCCGAGGGCTTACGGTGTGGCTGTGGTGGAGAATCAGAGGGTGGTGCACGTAGAAGAAAAGCCCAAAGAACCAAAGAGCGATCTTGCGATCGTGGGGGTTTATCTGTTCAGACCGATCATCTTCCATGCGATAGAAAACATTAAGCCTTCGTGGAGGGGTGAGCTGGAGATCACGGACGCGATAGGTTATCTGGTTGAAAAAGGCTACAGCGTGAAGGCGCATACAATACAGGGATGGTGGAAAGACACAGGAAAGCCGGAAGACCTGCTCGAAGCCAACAGGCGCATACTGGACACGATCGAGGACGGCCAATGTGCTGGAAAAATCGATGAAACTACAACGATTCAGGGTAGAGTGTGCGTTGAAAAAGGTTCCATCATCGTCGGATCACTCATAAGGGGTCCCGTGGTGATAGGAGAAGACTGTAAGATCGTGAATTCCTACGTCGGTCCTTACACGTCCATTGGGAACAGGGTCGTTCTGGAAAACTGTGAGGTGGAAAACTCTATATTGATGGACGAAAGCAAGATAAGCAATCTTTCGAGCAGGATAGATTCTTCACTGATCGGCAAGGGCGTGAGGATAAGCCAGAATGGAAGGTTACCCAAAGCGATGAAATTCGTTGTTGGAGACCTCAGTTCCTTAGAACTGTGAAAAACCCCCAGCGGAGCTGGGGGTCATCTATACTTTACCCACTTCATAACGAGCGGTACCGCGACGAAAATGGACGAGTAGGTTCCAACTAGCACGCCCACACTCAGACCGAACGCAAAGGGTTTGATCGTGTTGCCTGCAAACAGCAGAAGCACAAAAACAACGATGAAGGTCGTCAAAGACGTGTTTATCGTCCTCGTCAGAACCTGGTTGATACTGTCGTTGATCAGTGTTGGTATATCCCTACCTTTGAACTTCTTCATGTTCTCCCTGACTCTGTCGTAGACAACGATGGTGTTGTTCAACGAGTATCCTATGAGCGTGAGCAATGCAGCGACTGCCGGCACGTTGATCTCGTAGTCGAACATGGAGAAGAATCCCAGAGTAACGATTACATCGTGTACGAGTGCCGCTATGGCGCCCACGCCGAAGACGAAGTTGAAGCGCAAAGTTATGTACGCCAGAATGGCAGCCAGGGTAATCAGTATGGCCCTCCAGGTTAGCCTCCTTATTTCTTCCGCAGCAGTGCCACCAGTTTCGTTGAAAGACACCACTTCTGCTTTGAAACCCTTTTGTGCGAGTTTGCTCTCGAGCTGTTCAACGATTTTCGCCTTCTCTTCGACTTCGAATGTTCTCGACACCGTCACAGAGAACTTCACAACGTTGGCTGGTTCGCCCACCGATCTCACCCTCGTGACACGTGCAGCACTGAAATCGGGAGAGATCGCGACCAGGGCCTGCCTCAAATCCTGTTCAACCATGTTCCCTTCCGCACGAACGAGTATCTCGCTACCGCCGACGAATTCAACGCCGAGGTTGAAACCTTTAGTGAAGATGAAAACCAGAGAGAGCACAATGAAAAAGGCTGCAACGCTCAACCAAACGAGCCTCTTGCTCACAACGTCGATCTTTTTCACGGCTCAACTCTCCTTTCTGCAGCCTTCGGCACACGTATCAGGTTGTGGAAAGCATCGGTGAGCAACCTTGAAAGTACCATGTTCACGAAGAAGCTACCGGCCACACCTATGATTAGAGTTATCGCAAAACCTTTCACCGTACCGGTACCGAAGTAGTAGAGCACCAGGCCGGCGATGATCGTGGTCAGGTTCGCATCGAACAGGGTGATGAAGCTCCTGTCAAAACCAGCAGTGATCGCGGCCCTGACGGACTTACCAGTCCTGAGCTCTTCCTTTATGCGTTCAGCTATGATGATGTTTCCATCCACCGTGGTGCCTATGGTGAAGAAGATACCTGCGATGCCAGGCAGAGTCAGGATCGAACGCGTCGCGGCCATCACTCCGAGCAGCAGGATCGTGTTGTAGATGAGTGCGATGTCGGCCACAACGCCCTGTATGCCGTAGAAAACTATCATGTATATCATGACCAGGATCAAACCGATGAGTCCTGCGACCAGAGAACTCTTGATGATGTCAGATCCCAACAACGGCGCCACCCAACCAGCTGAAACTTTCTCTAACCTGGCAGGCAGGGCACCACTTCTCAGAATCGCGGCGAGCTGTTTTGCTTCTTCGAGTGAGAAGTTACCCGTGATCTCCGCTTTACCATCGGGGATGACAGAAACCACATAACCTGCGAACTGTACAACATCGTCCAGAACGATCGCGAGCCTCTTTTCCTTCGCCGCGGCGGTACCTATCGCGCTCTCTGGTACAACGAGCTGCTGGGTGATCCGCTTGAACACCTCGGCATCTTTGCTCGCCAGTTCGAAGGTGACTTTGTAGCCGAAACGTCCTACGCGCGTTTCTGGAACAGGACTGGCCGTGACGATGCGCGGTGAAACGAGCTTGAGATCCTTGACGAGCATGATCTCTTCTCTGACCAGATACCACATCTTACCGTCACGTGAAGGAAGCCATCTCGCTTTCTTTATCTTCGCAAGGTCCATCAGTCTGGGATCTGTGGAAGGATCCGATGTGCTCTCATCCAGCACCTGTCCGAAGTACATCACGCCGATGGATCCGAGCAACTTCTCTGCGCTCGTCGTGTCGGTCACGTCCGGTATTTCAACAACGATGAAAGACTGGTTCTCCCTGAAACTCTTCCTCAACGTCGCCTCCGTGTAACCCGACGCATCGAGCCTGTTCCTCAGAACAGTCCAGACATCGTCCACCACCTGACTCGGATTCTCAACGCCAGGTTCGACGTCGACCCTGTACTCGAGCCTCGCGCCACCCTTGATGTCCAAACCCAGCCTCACGCGCTGGAAAAGCTTCGCTAATCCTTTGTAAGTCTGGTCCGACGTTGGCCAGAGCATGGCCAGCAGCGCCAGGAGGAACACGGCGAGCACGATGATCAATCTCACGCGTTCCGTTTTCATTTCTGAAGCCCCCTCTTCAATCCTGCTTTTCCTGCTCTTTCTCTTCTTCTCTCTCCTTGAAAACGGAAGCTATCGCCCGTTTGGTTATCTCAAGCTCTGTGGTCATGGCAGTCTTGATCTTCACTGTATCTTTTTTGATATCGATGACCTTGCCAACAATGCCACCAACGGTAATAACCGTGTCACCACGCTTGAGCTGTGAGATCATCTGCTGAAACTGCTTCTCCCTCCTTCTCTGAGGAAGAATGATGAGAAAGTAGAACATGGCGAAGAGCATCACCAGAAGGAAGATGAAGCTCCAGCCAGAGCCGGTTGTTGTAGTAGCACTCGGTACGGTTGCACCTGGTGCGGCACTGTAGAGTATGTTCATCCACACGACCTCCTTTCGGTTTCACCTAATTTTACCAGAAGTCTTTTAACCTCAGGTAGCAACAACATGTTCGACAGCAATCCCACGAGGAAGACCAAAATTTCTCGAAGCTCCCAGCTATTCAAAACGTTATACTGAACGAACCGCGAGACCCACCAGGACAAACTGAAGGCGAAGAAGATGGATTTTCTGATTCCCGTCCGGTGAAAAAGGAGCGAAAGAAAAAGAGCGAAAATTGCGAGCTCGAGTGTATGCATCAGCATCAAAGGAAGATCGAACGACCTGAGCGCCATGTAATCGAGGACCGGTAACAAAAGTGCAACCACGAAAGCCGTTGAAAAACCGTGGCAAAGGATGCTCAAACCCACGGTGAAGTAGGCTGGAATCAGCAAAACATAAGATTTGTGTGCACCGAGCCAGGTGAAATAGCTGAGTGCCGCTCCGAGCGAAAGCCACAGACAGATCGCGACGATCCTCTTCAAACCCATCACACCACGTTCATCTCCCTGACGATCACTTTCTCGAACCTGTCAACGTTCAGCTCCGAGATGCTCACATGCCTGGACTGACCAAAGAGTATCTTCTCCGCCAGTGCCTCACCCACAGCCGGTGCGAGCATGAACCCATGACCACTGAAACCAACAGCGTAGTAGAAGTTGGCAATCTGTGGTGATTCCCCGATGATGGGCTGCGCGTCCAGAGACATGTTGTAATGTCCTGACCAGTGTCTTACGATGCGTATCTTTCTCATGAAAGGAAGTAAAGAACACATCTTTTTCGCCAGACTCTTCTCGAACTCGAACGTCACGTTGTAGTTCAGGCCGGGCTTTTCATCTTTATCTCCCTGACCCATAATGAAATGGCCGTGCCTGGTCTGCCTGACATAAAAGTTTCCGGAGAAGCTTATCAGCATCGGATCGACGAAGTTTTTCACAGGCTCTGTGACCATGATCTGGTGTCTGTAACTCTCCACCGGAAGGTTCAAACCCACCATGAAGGCAACGTGACCGGCGTAAGCACCCGCAGCGTTCACCAAGATTTGAGATTCAAACTCGCCTTTGCTGGTGTAAACTTTGAACTTCGAACCTGTCACCTCGATGCCAACAACTTCTGTATGAGTCATCATCGTCACACCAAGCCTTTTTGCCGCGTGCGCGTACGCGAAGTTCGCCAGGTGTGGATTGGCATGACCATCGGTCTGACAGAAAGTAGCCAGGAGGACGTTTTCCACGTTCACGTACGGGAACCTTTTCTTGACCTGTGTGGGTGTGAGCAACTCAACATTCAACCCGAGTTTTCTCTGCATTTTTACGTTTTCTTCGAACTGAGCCGCTTCTTTTTCGTCGTAGGAAAGTATCAGATAACCACCTCGCTTGTACTCTATGTCGAAACCGGTTTCTTCACTCAACCTTTCGAAGAGTTCCACGCTCCTCATCGCCAGCAGGACGTTGTGCGGGGAGCTCCACTGTTGCCTGATGCCACCGGCACACCTGCCCGTGGAGCCGGAACTTATGTAACTCTTTTCAAGCACGAGAACGTTGCTCTCTCCGAATTTCGCCAAATGGTAAGCAACCGAGCAACCGACGATACCTGCCCCGATGACTATCACCCTGTATTCACTCTTCATTCGATTCACCCCTCAGGATCGATTCGAACTTGACTGGCATCACTGGGGGCCTGAAGCGACCTTTGAGCAGTTCTTCGGATGATTTGCCGAGCTTCTGAGAAAGGATCGACAACACAGTGTTTCTGCACGTTCTGCCACCGCACATTCCCATGCCTATGCGCAGATAGCGTCTCAGTTCCTCGTAGTCTGTGAAACCCAGCTCTATCGCCCTTTCAACTTCTTCGAGTGTCACTTCCTCGCACCTGCACACCAGGACGTTTCCACGCTTCACTGTTCGAAAGTTTCGCACACGGTCAGAGTAACCTGCGGGTACCTTCAGGTAGATCAAATTCGTCATATCAGGGAAACGAAGGACCTTCACAACCTGCGCTTCACAAACTTCTTTTCCTTCTCTGTCCAACGCGATAACCCGCTCATTCTTCCCTGGCAAGGGAACCATTTCGTACGGGATGACCACCAGGTCGAAACCAGGTTCGATGTTCTCCTGAACCATGAAAATCGCAAGACCCGGGCATTTAGAAACACAAATACCACAACCGGTGCACCTTTCATAATCTATCCTCGGGAGACTGTTTATGTTCCCCGGCACCTCAATCGCGCCCGCTGGGCAGGAAGTCTGACAAGGATTACACGGAATGTTTTCATAACACTCTATGATTGGTCTGAGCTTGCCCATAGGACCTTTGTCAGTCTGCGGCTGGCGAGAAAATCCAACGGTTCGCTGCGGGAAAAACCTGGAAAGGCCTTTGCGAACTTTTTCAGAGAACGGGCCAGATCTGAACTCGACGAGCTCGTTCTGCAGAGCTTCTATTTCCTTGGAGATATCCACTCCAACGACGGATTGCGCTATCGTCAGGCCGGCGATACGTCCCTCGATCATCGCGGTCGTAGCTTCCTCTATGCCTGCAAGATCACCTGCAATGAAGATGTTTTCTACGTTGGTTCTCATGTTCTGATCCCTGTAAGGCACAAACCCACCGAGTTCCGGAACGTATTCGATCTTCACGTTTGCCATCGCTGCAAGTTCTACAGATGGGGTCAAACCCGTCGCGATGCATATGACGTCCACAGCGAACTCTTTCTCTGTTCCTTCGATCGGACGGAATTTTTCGTCCACCTGCACGACCACGGCGCCTGTGACCTTCTCCTCTCCCAGCGCTTTTTTGATTGTGTGCCTCAACAACACGGGGACACCGAACCTTTTGATCTTGCGCAGATGCACATCGTAACCACCAACTCTGTCCACTATTTCGACAATCGCAGCCACCTCTGCCCCGGCCTGGAGGAGCTGGTAGGAAACTATCAGTCCTATGTTTCCGGAACCGATCATGAGGAACCGCTTGCCGGGAAGCACCATGAACTGGTTCATGAGCGTTTGAACTGCTCCAGCACCGTAGACACCGGGCAGATGGTTGTTCTCGAACTGTATGAACCTTTCGGACGCTCCCGTCGCAAGAAGGATATAATCAGCCCGCACCTCAAAAGTGTGATCTTTCTCTCTGCTGTAAAGCACAACCACATCTTCGTAGATGCCAACAACGGTGGTCTGTAGCATCACCTTGACGTGATGGTTTAACTGATTCTTCAACCTTCTCGCGATCTCGAACCCTCTCATGGAAGCAAAAAAACCTTCGTGACCAAAGAATTTGTGCGTCTGTTTAACGAGCTGACCTCCGAGTTCCACTCCTTCGTCCACGATGAGTGTTTCAACACCGTATCTGGAAGCTTCTATGGCACCACAGAGTCCGGCAGGGCCCCCGCCGACGACGAGCAGTTGCGTTTTCATCATGCCACATCACTCCGACCCAGCTGCCTCTGAACCCTCATGCCTTCTTTCACGAGCGTGATGCATACTCTCACGTTCGGCTCACCGTCGACCAACATCAGGCAAGACGAACACTTGCCTATGGCGCAGAAAAAGCCTCTTGGCCTTCCGCGCTCACTCTTGCCGAAGACATCGATCCCGTTGGCGATCAACGCCGCCGCGATGGTTTCGCCTTCCAAAGCTTCCAGCTCTTTATCTTCGAAGTAGAACTTAACTACGCGCGCAGTCTTCGCCTTCAAAATGGGATGTTCCACGATGCGCCTCAATGTCTCGCCCCCCATCACAGATGGATAGGTTTGTCAACGATACCCTCTATCGCTCCGAGCAAGGTTTCACTCAGCGTGGGGTGTGGATGTATGGTTTTCTCGAGCTGTTCAGCTGTTAAACCGTTTCTGACAGCGATTGCTGCTTCCATTATGAGTTCTGTGGCGTAAGGACCCACGATCATCGCACCAAGAATTCTTCCAGTTTTCGAGTCGGCGATGAACTTTGCGAAACCATCTTTTTCGAGCATGGTTCTGGCACGACCGTTGGCCATCAGCGGGAAAGAGAAGATTTTCACGGTCGATGGGTCCACGTCTTTCTCCTTAATCCCGACGCTTGCAACCTCAGGTTCGGTGAATATAACACTCGGTACAGCCGAGTAGTCCATTTTCGCTGGTTTTCCACAGATGTTCTCTGCAGCCGTGACACCTTCGTACATAGCCACGTGGGCGAGCATGATCTGTCCACGCACATCACCGATTGCATAAACGTTTGGCACGTTCGTGAGCATGGTTTCGTCCGTCTTGATACCCCTCTCTATGGAAAGCCCCAGGGCTTTCACGTCATCACCGATCTTTGGTCTTCTCCCGACCGCAACGATCACCCTCTCAGTCACCTTTTCGAGCTGACCGTCCTTCGTTTCAATGATGGATTTGTAACCGTTCTCTGAAGGCTGAACTGAGACAACCTTTGAAGATTCGTAAATCTCGACACCTTTCTTCTTCAAAGATTTGGCAACAACCTGTGCGGCATCTGCGTCTTCGTTGGGAAGGATGTGCTCGAGGAGCTCAACAACAGTTACCTTGACGTTCAAACTCGAGAAGAACGTAGCGAGCTCGACTCCAATCACTCCACCACCGATTATGAGAACGCTTTCCGGAAGACGTTCCATTTTGAATACATCGTCACTCGTCCAGATACCGGGCACTTCGTCGAAAGGCGGAAAGAGCGTCGGGACAGAACCTGTAGCTATTACGAGATACTTCGCTTCCAGTTTTTTGTCCTGAACTTTTACGGAATTGGGTGATTCCACAATCGCTTCACCAACGAAGAGCTCGATCCCATTCTTTTTGAAGAGATATTCTATGCCCTTCCTTGAAGCCATTACCACTTTATTCATGTGATTCTTGATTTTTGAAAAATCGAAGGATACGTTCTGCAGGATCACTCCAAGTTCGGAAGCTTTTTCGACAAGGTTTCTGTAAAGGTGCGCCGAACTCAGAATGGCTTTCGTTGGGATACAACCCCAGTTCGTGCAGGTGCCTCCAACGAAGGATTTCTCGACCACAGCCACGCGCTTTCCGTGCTGTGCAAGTTTTATGGCTGCAACATACCCAGCAGGCCCTGCGCCGATAACCACCGCATCGTACATGTGATCACCTCCGTCCAGTTTTTCGACCATGACGATTTTACCAAGAACATTTTCCTTTACCAATTCCACAGAAATACAAATAAAACGCCAGGCTCAGGGCCTGGCGTTGTGCTTGGGATCATGAATCCTTATCGCTTCAGCGTGGAAACGGTTCTGAGCATATCATCGGCAGTTTGGATCGTCCTCGCGTTGAGCTCGTAAGCGCGCTGTGCGATGATCATATCGACCATCTCTTTCACGACGTCAACGTTGGACTTTTCAAGAAAACCTTGCTGGATCGCACCGAAACCGTCCTGGTTCGGAGTTCCTTCGATCGGATCACCTGAAGACACTGTTTGGACGTAAAGGTTATCTCCTATCGCTTTCAAACCAGCCGGATTGACAAAGCGCACCAGTGTTATCGTGCCAAGGTTCTGAACGGTTCCATCCTGCATCTCCGCGGAAACTATTCCGTCGGGTGAGACGTTTATCGATACGGCATCGGCCGGGATAACGATGTTTGGAACTAGGGAAAGCCCGTTGGCCGTGACGATCCTTCCCTCGCTGTCTATCTTGAAGCTCCCATCACGCGTGTAAGCGATCCTGCCATCCTGAAGTTGTATCTGGAAGAATCCATCCCCGGCGATGGCCAGATCGAGGGCGTTACCAGTCTGCTCAAGATTGCCGATCGTGAATATCCTGTTGGTCGCGCTCAGTTTCACGCCGTGACCTACGTAAATGCCCGTTGGGATCATCGAATTCTGGGCGGTCGGTGTACCCGCATTCTTGTAGTACTGGTAAACCAGGTCCTGAAATTCCGCACGGATCTTCTTGTAGCTTGTCGTGTCGACGTTCGCAAGGTTGTTTGAAACTGTGTCAAGCTTGTACTGTTGTGCCCACATCCCCGTTGCCGCAGAGTACAGTGAAACCATCATCGTTCAGCACCTCCATCATTTGAGCGATGCAACCTGCGAGAACAACTTCGAGAACATTTCATCTTCTGCGAGCACAACCTTCTGCGCGATCTCGAAGTGTCTTTGCAACTCCACCATCTTGACCATCTCCGTCAGTGCGTTCACGTTTGATAATTCGACGTATCCTGTGAGAATCCTAAAATTCTCTGCGGCGACTGCGGGCCCACTCTCATCGGTCGATGTGAACAGCGTATAACCAACCTTTCTCAGATCCCGTTCGGACGCGAAGCTGTATACACCTATCCTGCCCACCATGTTGCCGAGACGGTCTCTCACAAAACCCTGTTCGTCTACAGAATAACCTTCTTCGAAGCGAACTGGCTCACCGTTTTCATCGAGCAATCTAAAACCATCCGTGTTAACAACAAAACCTTCGGCGTCGAGCTTGAAATTACCCGCACGTGTGTAATAGACCTCGTTGTCTCTCTGAACGGCGAAATACCCTTTGCCCTCGATCGCAAGATCGAGAAAGTTTCCTGTGTACTGAAGCGTGCCCTCCGTTGGATCGATGTAGACTCTGTCCACAACGGAACTGTAGGGCAAACTGCCTATGGGGGTTCTCCTGTCCAGAGACGAATAAATGTGGCGCTCCTGGTAAGCGCTGAAGGTGGGAATATCTTTCTTGTAACCAACTGTATCCACGTTTGCCAGGTTGTTCGCTGTGGAATCGAGTTTGAACCAATCGTTCAACATGCCCATCGCGGCGGTGTAAATGCCCCTTACCATCCGATCACCTCGTGTAAGATACCGCGACGGCCTTCAGGAGATTCGTATCTTCCAGAAGAATGCCAGTGCCTCTGGCGACACACGTGATTGGGTCTTCCGCAATGATGACTTTCACTCCGAGCTCTTCGCTCATCACCAGGTCTAAACCCCTCAGGAGTGCTCCACCACCCGTCAGAATGATTCCACGCTCGATGATGTCTGCCGCGAGCTCCGGTGGCGTCTTTTCGAGTACCATCTTGATCCTTCCGATGAGCATTTCCACAAGGGGTTTCAACGTCTCCAGAACATCATCACTAGTGATCACGTCTGTTCTGGGCAAGCCCGTCACGGCATCCCTTCCTCTGATCTCCATTTCATACGTTTCTAAGCTCGGGTGGACTTTTCCTATTTTTATCTTGACCTGTTCCGCTGTGGTCTCGCCTATCACCAGGCCATGTTTTCTTCGCACGAATCTGACGATAGCCTCGTCCATCGCGTTACCTGCGAGTTTTATAGAGTCTCCGACGACGACGCCACCAAGGCTTATGACAGCTATGTCTGTTGTGCCACCACCGATGTCAACGATCATGCTCCCTTCCGATTTTGTTACATCGATACCAGCACCTATCGCCGCAGCAATGGGCTCCGTCACAACATGTACCTGTCTCGCGCCGGCGTTGAGGGCTGCCTCAAACACCGCTCTGCGTTCGACACTCGTGGCTTTCGTGGGAATACCTATGACGAGCTCGGGTTTGAAGAAGAGGGATTTCCTCATGGTCCTGTTTATGAACTCTTTTATCACTGCCTCTATCACTTTGTAATCCGCGATCACACCGTCTTTCATAGGTTTGACTGCCCTGTACGATTCCGGCGTCTTACCGAGCATCTTCTTGGCTTCTTCACCAATGGCCACGATCTCGCCTGTCTTCTCGGATATGGCAACCACCGACGGTTCGAATATGACTATGCCTTTTCCTCGCTGATAAACTATGAAGCTGGCGGTACCCAGATCTATGCCTAAGTCACCTTTGGGCAAAGGTCACACCTCCCGTGTCGTGAAGAAAATCTGGCGTGCCTGGCGGGAGTCGAACCCGCAACCTCTGGATCCGGAGTCCAGCGCTCTATCCATTTGAGCTACAGGCACACCACTCTGCCTCCAGGCCTCAGAAACTTTTCGTGATCAAAACCTTTCCTCGTCACAATGATATCAAAAGGCGCAAATTCTTCCAAGAACCGTTCGTCTTTCTCCACATGACAACCTCTTTTATGAAACAGATAAGCGTAGTAGGGTTCTTCCTGGAGCACGACGCAATCAGCTCGGCACAGTCTCACGTCCGAAATGTGTGCGATGAGCAATCTACCAGGATGCTTTTTCACTTCTTCAACGATCGGATCTGGCACCGGCTGTGGTTCCAGGATTTGGTATATGCCCCCACCCTGCGCGATGAACCTTTCAAATATCTCAGCGGCGCTCAGACCATCCACGTTTTTCCTGCCCTGAAACATTTTGCTCGACAATCGTTCATCCACCATGAACACTTCTTTGTGAAGTTTCTTCCTTATCTTCTCGGCGAAGGCAACGCACTCGAAGGTCTGCTGAGAGTATCTACCACTCATCGAAAAAGCGATGCCGACCACAACTGTTGAAACTTCCAGTTTGAGCAAAAGCTCAAAGATTCTCGATCTTTCTACGGTAAAGATCTCCGATGGGACGTTTTCTCCTATGGCGACGCCACACCTTTTTGCTCCATAATCTATGGCGACGATGCTCATATCACCAGCCTCGGGTTCGAAAGGGCTTTGTAGATACCCTTGGCCCTCTGCAGAAGGAAAGGTTCAACGAATTTCCCAAAGTACTGTTTTTCGAACTTACCTTCGCTGATCCTCAACGAATTTCTGTTCGTACTCACACCGGACAGATCCAGTCTTCCATCCTGCTGCCTCGCACCGAGCTCTTCAAGCACGCGAAGGATTATTTTCGCGTAAGCAACGTTCCTCGCGTAACCTTTTCGCACCACGTAGTCCAGAAATTCCTTGACCTGCACCAAGTGACCAATCTCGTGCAGGATATCGCTTATGATCTCGATTCTGGGGAACAACTCTTCTATCTCTGCCTTCCTTTTGAAAACATCTTCCTGCGTGAAGTTCAAACTCAGAATCTGAAACACACCTTCAAAGGAAACCGCATCGAGCAATTCGAACAGCGTCAATGGACTGTCCGAGACGACGATTTGAGCTTCCTCTCCCAGCAGGCCGGGAACACCATCGGTGTTTGTGGAGCACAGTAAGAGCCCTGGCTTTTTCCGCCTCAACGCGGTCAGAACTGAAAGTTTCTGACCGGTCTTCATGGCGTGAGAGTAAACGAGCAAGCCCTGATTCGTGCTGAGTCGCTTTCTGCAGAACTCGATGAGATTTTTATCGTTCGAAAACAAAAAGCAGTTGATTTCATCTTGTACATCTTCAGGTCGAACCAGAGAATCGAGCAGGCCGTACGCGGGTCTGCAGATCCTCTCGTAAGCCACGGAAAGGTTCAGAGCCATCGCAAGATCGTACAACCAGTCTGGTCGCTTAACACTAACTGCGAGGAATCGATCCGGCATTCGACTGATGATATCGAACAGAGCTAGAACCTCAGGTTCGCTTTTGAATTCGCCAAATACAGCGAGTTCATTTATGACGAAGAATTCATACTCCCTCAGCAAACTGTCCAGGTTCGCGAGGAAGTAGCTGAGCGTGACGAACGCGTGGTTGTTTCTGCGTTCATGGTTCAGAGAGTTGAGATAATCCGGCGAATGCTCCAAGTATCTGAGCAACGTTCTGTAAAGTTGTGTGGAAAGAATATTGTTCAGCGAAATCACGGCGTACCTGCTTTTATTAGTGAATGTGAGGAGCCAGTAGAAAAAGGTGTTCCTCATCCTCAGATCGAAGACGAACAGGCTGGCACCTAACGTTTCGGGTAGGACCTGTTCCAGCTGGTTCAATCTGTGTCTGAGCTCCGGTTCCCGCAAACTGATATGTCCTGATGACAATCTTTTTTCGTTGATCTCAGCATCCACGATGTAGAGCGTTGGCATCTTTCCTCTGATTGTGAAAACAACGTCCATGGTGACAGGTTCGTACAAACCCGCATCGAAAAGGTGCCCCAGGCCAAAGCCAGTGGCCTCGAATCTCTTCCCGTTGGAACTTATCGTCAGTCTGACGTTCGATTGGTTCTGACCGAAGAGCTTTGCCGCCTCTATCCTGACGCCTTCGCACAGAAACAACGGCTCTGGATTTCCATGGCCAAAGGGTTCAAGCTTCTGAAGTTCAGCGATGAAATTATTGTCTATATCTTCCAGTTTCAAAACCGCGTCCACTTCGAGGCCCGCAGTTTGATCTTCCCGAGGAACTTCATAACTCTTCAGAGCTTCCACGAAGCGATCGACCGATTCGGCTGCCAAACTGAAACCGACTGCGAGAGGGTGGCCACCAAACTCCTCGAAATAGTGCAGGAACGGTTGCAGCAAATCCATCAGATTGACGCCCGCAACGCTTCGTGCTGAGGCTCGGGCACCCTCCAACCCTTCCGATATGACTATCACGGGTTTGTTGTATCGATGACACAGGCGCGCAGCAACTATTCCAATGACCCCAACGTGCCAGTCCCTTCCACGCACCACGATGATCGGATACTTGTCGAGTCCCCCACACTCGATCTGTTCCAGAGCGTTCTCGAAAATCTGCGATTCGATTTCCTGCCTGGTCGCGTTGTATTCGAACAAAAGATTGATCAGTTTGGATGCGAGCATGTGATCGCGAGTTGTCAGCAGATCGAAAGCGTCGTGAGCCGCATCGAGCCTACCGGCGGCGTTTATCTTTGGAGCGACACGAAATCCGATGTCCCTGGAATCAGGTTCAGGTATCTGCAACCTTGAGAGCAACATAGCAAGGCCTGGACGATCGGTTCTCTTCATTCTTTCAAGGCCTTCCCTCACTATGAACCGGTTCTCATCGACCAGTTTCACCACGTCCGCTATCGTGCCAAGCGCCACAAGATCCAGGTACTGGAAGACATCTTCTTCGTTCAGAGACAAACGCCCCGCGATGGCGCTTATCAGCTTGAACGCCACCCCGACGCCCGCGAGGTCCTTGAAAGGATATTCGTCGTCTTTTCTCTTCGGGTTGAGCACCGCATCCGCAGGTGGCAGGACGTCCGAAGATTCATGGTGATCCGTGATCACAACGTCGTAACCCATCCTCTTCGCAAGATGGACTGCTTCAATGGCCGTGACACCGCAATCAACAGTGAGCAAAACCTTTGCTCCCTCGCCTCTGAAACTCTCCAGTGCCGCTGGTTGAAGGCCGTAACCTTCATCGATACGCCGCGGGATGTAATGCATCACCCTCCAGCCGTGGCTCTGAAGGAATTCCCTGAGCACCGCGGCTCCGGTGATACCATCCACGTCGTAATCGCCGTAGACGAGAACCAACTCGTCCTCGTCCCTGGCGCGCAGAAGTATATCAACCGCACGATCCATGTCCTTCAGAAGGAACGGATCGTGAAGATCCTGCTTGGACGGATTGAGGAACCTGATCGCCTTCTCTGGATCTTTGATTCCACGGTTTATAAGTAGCCTTGCCACGAGATCACTGACACCTAACTCTGCAACGAGCTTTTTTAACTCGTCCTGGTCTACCCGCTTCACTATCCACCTCACGTCGGTTCAACTGCCTTGCACAGTTTTTCGTTTCATTTTATTAAACCACAAAACCCCCGAAATGGTTCTGAATGTTAGAATCTCGTCATGGAGGCATACACATGCATATAAAATTGATCGATGGGCACGATTGCATCGGGGGTAACAAGATACTGGTCACCTCGTCGAGAGGGGAGGGTTTTCTCCTCGATTTTGGGGTCAATTTCAAGAAGTGGACTCTCTATTTTGAAGAGTACTTGAAGCCCAGAACGGGCAGGATCCTGCACGATCTTCTCAAGCTCGAATTGATACCGAAACTGAACATCTACAGACCGGACCTCATGCCACCGCAGTTCGAGAGCGATGAACATGTCCGATTCGTTTTTTTGAGCCACGCCCACACAGACCACTCTGGCTTGATCGGTCTTCTGAGCGAACAGATCCCTCTGATCATGACGAACGAGACTTTCGCGCTCCTGAGCGTTATGGACCAGTTGAAACCTTCCGTCTGGGAACAGCTGGC
Source organism: Thermotoga sp. Ku-13t (assembly GCF_011057685.1). Taxonomy (NCBI): domain Bacteria; kingdom Thermotogati; phylum Thermotogota; class Thermotogae; order Thermotogales; family Thermotogaceae; genus Thermotoga; species Thermotoga sp. Ku-13t. The sequence goes on from NZ_LNFY01000001.1 coordinate 873,630, forward strand.
CATCAAGACGAGAGTCCCCGCCAATGAGGAACATGTCCGTTCCGACGTGCTCGTCAACAACAAAAAGAAGGAAAAGAAGAAGAGAAGGATCTGTACAGGCGATGTTTTGGAATCAGCAGATGGAGATTTCGAAACTGTATCGCTCGAACAATGCTGGCCAGGCTTTGTGAGGGTCTTACCCGTGTACCATTCGGTGCTCGGTGCGGCGGCACTGTGCGTGGAGGTCGACGACGCGCTGGTGGTTTACACGGGAGACCTGAGAATGAGTCCAACGAAAGATGAAGAAGATTTCTGGCGTTTCGAACTCGGTGAGAAACGACTGGATCTTTCAAAGAGAACGGAAAGGTTCGTACAAGAGGTCAAACGTTACAGAGATTCACTCAAAAAGATCTTGATCCTGATCGTTGAAGGCACGAGACTCGGCAGGGTTGAAGAATCTGTCAGTGATGAACGAACCGTCTTCGAAAACGCGAGGGAACTCATTTCGAAAACCAACAGGCTCGTCATCGCAGATTTTCCCACCAAGCATCTCGAAAGATTGATGAGCTTTCTCAGGATCGCACAGATGTGCGACAGATTCCTCGTTCTAACTCCCAGGGACTACGCACTCTTGGAAAATATGGGGCGAATCGATCCAACCTGGCAACTGACAGAGCGCGAACTGAGTCACATACGCATTTATCATGTCGCCAAGGTGGAATTCTCGAAACTGGAAAAGGACGCGGTAATGTTTGCAAAAACGGTCGGCTTACTCGTCTCACCAGGGGAGATTAATCAAAAACCAGAAAATTTCATCATCGCGGCCGGATACTTCGATATGCCACAGATACTGGACATAGACGAAAGTGTTCTGAACGGTTCGGTGTACATTCACTCGACGAGCGAGGCTTACACGGAAGAGCAGCAGATGGATTATAGAAGGTTCAGGAACTGGTTGAACAGGTTCAACATCCAGCCATTCGGTCTAAGGTTCGATGATGATATCGTTTTTACGAAAGAGTTCCACGCCTCAGGACACCTTTCAGCACGTGATCTGGAATGGCTCATCGGGACACTGGAACCAGATTTCATAATACCGGTGCACACGGAGGATAAATCCTGGTTCGTGAGCAGATGGGGTAACAAGGTCCTCACTCAGGAAGAAGTATACTTATGATTATTCAGATTTCAACTTCTCGGTGTACAATCTAATGGAAAACGATTGGAGGTGAACGGATTGAAGTTCTACATCACGACGCCGATATATTACGTCAATTCCGAACCACACGTGGGCAGTGCCTACACGACGATAATAGCCGACATAATCGCGCGTTACAAACGAATGATGGGTTACAAGGTCTTCTTTCTCACCGGCACTGATGAGCACGGCCAGAAGGTCTACCAGGCTGCCCGTGCAGCGGGGAAAGATCCACAGCAATTCTGTGATGAGCTTGCCGAAAAATTCGCACAGCTCTGGAAGAAACTGCAGATAAGCAACGACGGTTTCATAAGGACCACGGATCCCAAACACATGGAAGTGGTCCAGTACTTCGTCAAGAAAATGCTCGAGAACGGTGATGTGTACAAAGGCACCTACGAAGGCTGGTACTGTGTACCCTGCGAAAGTTACTGGAGCGAAGATGAACTCGGCCCAAACCGCACATGTCCGAGCTGCGGCAGAGAGGTCAAGTTCATCAGGGAGGATAATTACTTCTTCAGACTCTCAAAGTATCGTGACGCACTCCTGGAACACTACAGGAAGCATCCAGAGTTCGTTCAACCAGACTTCAGAAGGAACGAAATGCTCAAGATACTGGAATCGGGGCTTAAGGATCTGAGTATAACCAGAACCACGTTCAGCTGGGGAGTACCGATGCCAAACGACCCGCAGCACGTCATTTATGTATGGGTGGATGCACTCATAAACTACGTTTCCGCGATCGGTTATCCAACGGATCCAGAGAAGTTCAACGAGTTCTGGCCGGCCGACCTGCACTTGATAGGTAAGGAAATAAACAGATTCCACTCGATCATATGGCCCGCGATGTTGATGGCCGTCGGTCTTCCTCTGCCAAAGACGATTTTTGCTCACGGCTGGCTCACCGTCGATGGTCAGAAGATTTCAAAGTCCCTCGGTAACGCTATAGATCCCAAATACTTCGTAGACAAATACGGTAACGACGTGCTCAGATTCTACTTGGTCAGAGAGATCGTGTTCGGGAAAGATGGTGATTTCTCCGAAAAGGGCCTGGTGAACAGACTCAACTCCGACCTGGCCAACGATTACGGTAACCTTCTGCACAGGACTCTCGCCATGATCGAAAAACACTTCGATTCACAAATGCCGGAACCTGGTTCGTTCGAAGATATAGACGAACAGTTCGTTCAACAGGTGCTCCAGAAGGTGGAGCAGTACCTGACCCGGATGGACAGCTATCAGCTCACGGATGCCGTCGAAACGGTCATGCAGGTACTCGCTTCCGCGAACAAGTATTTCGACGAACGTAAACCATGGCTGCTGGCAAAGCAGGGTGAAACGCGAAAGCTGGCCACCGTGCTGTACAACGTGAGTGAGACGCTCAAAAAGGTGGCGATCATGTTCTACCCGGTCATGCCAAACTCCTCTCAGGAAGTACTCCGACGCCTAGGAGAGACAGAGCCGAGGGCAGAACACTTAAGAACGTGGCGCACCCTGAACGTTGGACAGAGGATCGTACACGCCGAGCCGCTCTTTCAAAAGGTCGAACCGAAGGCTGAACAGAAAATCACGCAGGAAACAGTTCCTCAAGGTGTACAGCTTCTGGACATAAACGAATTCAAGAGGGTAGATCTGAGGGTGGCGAAAGTCCTTTCGGCGGAAAGGATAAAGAGTTCCGAGAAACTGTTGAAGTTGCTCATAGACCTTGGAGAACTTGGAACCAGACAGATAGTTGCGGGGATCGCGAAGTACTATGAACCGGAACAACTCGTCGGCAAGTGCATCGTGGTCGTTGCGAACTTGAAACCCGCAAAACTCATGGGTGTGGAGTCTCAGGGTATGCTCCTTGCGGCACACGACGGTGACCATGTGAAGCTCGTCACGATAGACGGGGGAGCGACACCCGGTTCAAAGATCTCGTAGGAGGTAATGGGAATGTCCGAAATTCTCACCAAGAACATAGAGGACGAACTGGTACAGCAGTACATGAACTATTCAATGAGCGTCATCATAGGACGCGCCATTCCAGATGTGCGTGACGGCTTGAAACCGGTGCAGAGACGCATCCTGTATGTGATGCATGAACTCGGCTTGACGCACAACGCCCAATCGAAAAAGTGCGCCAGGATCGTCGGTGAAGTGCTCGGTAAGTACCATCCGCATGGGGACATGGCCGTTTACGATGCGCTGGTGAGACTGGCACAGCCTTTCACGATGCGCTATCCTCTGATCATCGGTCAGGGTAATTTCGGTTCCGTGGATAGAGATCCTCCGGCCGCCATGAGGTATACGGAGGCGAAGCTGTCAAGACTGGCAGAAGAAATGCTCGAAGATCTGGACAAAGAAACCGTTGATATGCAGGACAACTTCGATGGAACGCTGAAGGAACCGACGGTCCTACCTTCGAAGATTCCCAACTTGCTTCTGAGCGGATCTTCCGGCATCGCGGTTGGCATGGCGACGAACATCCCACCTCACAACCTCGTCGAGACCGTGAACGCCATACAGTACTTCATAAAGAATCCACAGTGCAGCGTGGATGACCTGATGAAACACATCAAAGGTCCTGACTTTCCAACGGGTGGAATCATCGTCAATGCCAACAGCCTGAGAGAAATATACGCCACTGGAAGAGGAAAGCTCGTGATCAGGAGCAAGGTGCACTTTGAAGAAGGCAAGAGGCACGATCAAATAGTGGTGACAGAGATCCCCTATGGTGTCAGCAAGGCGGCGCTCATCGAAGAAATCGCCAGATACGCCGAGAAGAATCCGAAGATCCAGATAAAGAACATCAGGGACGAGTCAGACAAGAAAGGCCTGAGGATAGTGATAGAAATTCCCAAGAACGGCAACTACAGACTCGTCCTGAACAACCTGTACAAACACACGTCTCTGCAAACAAGCTTCAACGTTCAGATGCTCGTGATCGACAACAAGCGACCGAAGCTCATGAACCTCCTTCAGCTGATCCGTGCGTTCGTTCAGCACAGATTCAACGTGATCAGAAGAAGGTCCGAACACGATCTGAAGATCTATTCCAAGCGGGCGCACATTCTGGAAGGCATCATGAAAGCGGCGAGGGCCATTGGAAGCGTCGTGGACATAATCAGGAGCAGTAAGAGCAGCGAGGAGGCCATCAAGAACCTGATCAACTTGCTGAGCGTCACCGAAGAACAGGCTAAAGCGATCCTGGACATGCGCTTGGGCAGGCTCACGAGCCTCGAGATCGAAAAATTGAAACAGGAGTATTCCGAACTGGTCAAGAAGATAGAGTTTGCCAAGGAGATCATCTCCAACGATTCGAAGGTTTACGAGGTCATGTACAACGAGCTCGAAGAATTGAAGCACAAATACGGTGATGAGAGAAGAACGCAGATACTCAACATCGAGGAAGATCTGGATTACGAACCGGAGGATCTGATACCGGACGAAGACATAGTGATAACGCTGACAGAAAAAGGTTACATAAAAGCCACGAGTTTGAACGATTACAGAAGTCAGAAACGCGGTGGGAAGGGTATCATCGGCGCAAGGATCGCCGAAGACGATGGAATAGCTCTGGTGTGCGCCACGCGGGTGCATTCGAGAACCGTTTTTGTGAGTTCGCATGGTAGGGCGTTCGTTTTACGAAACCACGAGATCGAACTGAGCAACAGAGACAGTAAAGGCAAACCCATCAGGGCGTATCTGAACCTCGAGGAAGACGAGTCCGTTTTAGCGATGATACCCTTCAACGACTGGAAAGGTGACCTTCTGCTGGTAACGAAGAAAGGTAAGATCAAAAGAACACCCCTATCGGAGTTTGAGAGTGCCGGCACGAGGGGGATCAAGGCCATAACCTTTGAGGACGGAGACTGTGTGGTAGCAGCGAACGTTTGCGATGAAAACGACAGAGAAGTTTTGATCATCACAAGGAATGGAATGTCGATAAGATTTTCCATCGACGAAGTACGGTGCATGGGTCGCACAGCGATGGGTGTCAGCGCGGTGTCGCTGAGGGACGGGGACGAGGTCGTAGGGATGGTCGTTCTGTCGGACAACGAGGGAGACGTTTTGACGATCACCACGAAGGGTTTCGGTAAACGCACACCGCTCAGCGAGTACAGAGTCCAGAGCCGTGGAGGAGTGGGTATCAAGACGATGCCGGGCGTGGAGAAGGTTGGTTTTCTCTGTGGAGCCGAGCTCGTTAAGAATCCGGAATCTGACGTGATCGTGCTCACCAAGAATGGGCACTCGATAAGGTTCAAAGTTTCCAGCGTCAGCGTTGTTGGTCGCACTGCGAAAGGTGTCAAAATATTGGAGCTTTCTGAAGACGACGAAGTTTCACGTTTTGCGGTGGTGGAAACGTGTACAGACAGTTGAACCACACAGCCGATGTACGTTATGAGATAATTTGCGATAGTGAAGAACAACTGTTCAAAGAATTCATAAACATCTTCAAAGATCACTACACCGTGCGGTTCAAAGATAAAGAGACCACGGTCGAGTACGAGCTGTCGAAAAGCATCGAAGACGCCGTTTTCGACATCGTGAACGACTGGATTTATCTGATCGAGTCGAAGAAACTGTTTCCGTGGGACTGTCGCATCGAGGATGGGAAACTGATCTGTACGTTCAGAGAGTACGAGCAGATCGAAGGTACCGAACTTAAGGCCGTGACATATCACAGTCTGGTTGTGAACAGGTCAGACAAAATCGCTTTGAAGGTGGTGTTTGACACGTGAGGCAGTTGACGGAAAGGCAAAAAAAGGTTCTGGAATTCATAACTTCCTATTTCGAGAAGCACGGTTACTCTCCGAGCATAAGGGACATAGCCAAAGCCTTCCGCATAACACCGCGCGGTGCCATGATGCACCTTGTGGCTCTCGAGAAGAAAGGCTACATCTCGCGCTCGAAAAAGGCGAGGAGCATAAAACTTTTGAACGTGGGCGAAGCGGTCAGACTACCCGTGGTTGGTATGATCGCGGCGGGGAACGCGATCGAGGCGATCGAGCGCGTTGTGGAAATGATCGAAGTGCCAAAACAAATGCTCAAAACGGGCTTTGAACATTACGTGCTCAAGGTCAAGGGAGACAGCATGGTGAACGAGCACATCGTCGAAAACGACTACGTTGTGATCAGAAAACAGGACACCGCTGAGAGCGGAGACATAGTCTCAGTATTGGTGGACAACAGTGAAACTACTTTGAAGAAGATCTACTTCAAAGATGGCAAGATCGTGCTGAAACCTGCCAATCCAGCCTTGAAACCGATCGAGCTCGAACCGTCCCGCGTCAAGATAACCGGTAAGGTTGTAGGAGTGATTCGCATCTATGAATGAACACAGCTGGACGACGATCGAAATCAACAACGTGGTTGTGGTTAAACCGCGCGGGGAACTGGACATGAGCAACTCTTTTCATTTCAAGAGTTTCATCAGAGACAACTACATAAACGCGGGGAAGAATAATTTGATCCTCGACCTTTCCGAAGTCCATTACATGGACAGTTCGGCACTCGGGGTCCTGCTCGGGTTGCAGCGTGCCGCGAGGCTGAACGGTGGATCGATGGTTCTGTGCGGCCTTCACGAAAATCTCTTGAGAATTTTCAAGATAACCTCCCTGGAAGGTGTTTTCAGAATCTATCCGACTGTGGAGGAAGCTTTGAAATTCTTTTTGGGAGGTAACTGAATGAAGATAGCGATTGGTTGTGACCATGCCGGTTTTCGCCTGAAGGAAGCGATCAAGGCTTACCTGGCCTCGAAAGGCTTCAAAGTCCTCGACGAAGGAACGTATTCAGAAGAGGCGGTGGATTATCCGGATTTGGCCAGGAAAGTTGTGCGGGACATAAAGGAAAACCAGGCGGATTTCGGCATACTGATCTGTGGCACGGGAATAGGCATGAGCATCTCTGCGAACAGAGTTAAAGGCATCAGGGCCGCGCTCTGTCTTTTCCCAGAGATGGCGAAACTCGCAAGAGCACACAACGATGCGAACGTGCTCGTCTTACCCGGCAGGTTCCTCGGAGCGGAACTCGCACAGTGGATCGTCGATGCGTTCTTGTCCACGAAGTTTGAGGGTGGAAGGCACACCAACAGGATCGAGAAGATAGAAAGGATGATGGAGAATTGAAGATCGTGTACGATCCAAAGCATGTCGTGCACAGACCGACCAAGGAGATAGACAAAGGAAAGTTCATAGAGAATCCCGAGAAGCCGGAACGCATCGAAGCGATCAAAGACGCTCTGATCATGAACGGTTTCGACAACATACATTCACCCAACAATTTTCCGATGAGCTACGTCTATCTGGTTCACAGCGAACGCTACGTGAACTGGTTGAAAAACAAGTCGGCGTCCCTCCAGCCGGGGGAAGAATACATCACGGAGCTGTTCGGGTACGATCTGTGTTTCGACACCGGAACACCCATCAGCAACATCACGTTTGAATCCGCGAAACGTGCCGTGGACGTGTGCCTCACGGCTGCAAGCTTGCTGAGCGGGAAAACGAACCTGGTTTACGCACTTGTGAGACCCCCTGGGCACCACGCGACCCGCGAGGCTTGTGGTGGTTATTGCTATTTCAACAACGCCGCAATCGCTGCCAGCTACTTCCTCGTCAAGGAGAACGCCGATGGGGTGGCGATACTGGATCTCGATTTCCACCATGGCAACGGTACACAGGACATCTTTTACGATACTGATGAGGTTTTGTACGTTTCGATACACGGGGATCCAGACACGTTCTATCCGTGGATAAGCGGTAGAGAAAACGAAATCGGTGAAGGTCCCGGTGAAGGCTTCAACATCAATTTGCCATTGCCTGCAAAATCGGACTGGCGAAAGTATTCAGAAGCACTCGATCAGGCCTTGAGGGAAATAAAGAATTATTACCCGGACGTGCTCATCGTGTCACTCGGTTTCGACACGCATGCAGACGATCCGGTTGGTGGCTTTTTGCTGAAGGATGACGATTTCGCTCGTATAGGAAAAGCCATAGGGAAACTGAAGATCCCGACGCTGATCATCCAGGAAGGAGGATACAACCCGGTAGCGAACGCGTCAACAGCCGTCAAATTCTTCACTGCGATAGCGTGATCACGATCCGAGCCCGTCGAACAGATCAAGATTTCTCTCGTGCAGTTCCAGATAGATCTTGTAAAGTTTTTCGTAAGCCGTGTGCTTCTCTGGATCCGGCTTGAAGTGTTTTTTCACCTTGACCAATCGTTCTGCAACCTCAACGAAAGATTCTCCCGTCAAACAGGATATCGCCAGTATGGCACAGCCGAACAATTCTGCATCTGGCCTCGTCACTTCTACATTCATGCCGAGCACGTCTGCTTTTATCTGGTTCCACAGATCGTTCGACGCCTGGCCACCGGTGGTTCTAACAGTTTCAACCTTTGCACCTGCCTGCCTCATAGTCTCAACGATGTGTTTGACAGCGAAAGCTACACCTTCCGCAGCCGATACGATCAAAGTTTTTGCGTTCACATCCAGCCCCAATCCGAACAGAACTCCTCTCAAATTCGGATTCCAGTAGGGGCTCCTTTCCCCGGCAAGGTGTGGCAAAAATATCACGCCGGTGGGTCTTCTGATCTCCGAGAGCGAGAGGTCCCTCAAGTTTCTGAACCTTGCTACACGGTTCGTCATCCATTCAATAGCTTTCCCCGAGGTTGTGAGCAAACCACTGACCTTCCAGAACGGCTCGATGAAGAACGGGGTGGTTATCAATCCGGATGCACGTATCTCAAGCTCGCTGCACAGTGTTATGCCTTCAGAGGTACCGGCTCGATCGCACGCGATACCAGGTTTGAGCGTGTTAGTGCCCACGAGTGCTGCCGCAAAATCTGGAGCCCCCGCAACGACGATCACATCGGTTGTGAGACCAAGCCTCCGGGCGACGTCCTGCTGGATCCTCCCAACAACGTTTGAAGGTTCGATCAGCTCGGGAATCATGAAAGTCTGAGACAGGTCGAACCGCTCGAGGACCTCACTGTACCAGGGAGAATAACCGTATTGACGAAACGTGGCGTTCACAACACGACCAGCCAATTTGAAGATCAAAAAATCACTCGGCTGGAGTAAATAGGCCTTTCCTTCCAACTCTTTCCTGAGCTCGATCAGCTTCGCCGTGGCTGACGCCGTTTGCTCGTCCAGACCCTGAGATTTCAGAAACGCCATGTGCGGCTTACCCCTGTCATCGAGCCAGCCTATCGCTCTGCGCACGAGCTGGCCCCGCTCATCAACCAGTACGATCGTCGGTCCCTGACTGCTCGCGCAGATGGCACGAACACGCGTTTTCAATTTTTCATCCACGCTGTGAACACCTCGCACGAAGGCTGTCCACCACTTCTTCGGGTCTATCTCGTGGCGCCCACCAGAAACATCTTCCGTGCATTTTCGTTCAAAGTGGAAAAACTTTCTGCCCTCCAGATCGAACAACGTCAACTTGACGTTGGTCGTTCCTATGTCGACTGCCATGACCAGTTCAGAAGACACCGCGATCTCCCCTCCTTTTGTATCTCAGCACTTCTTCGAAGTGTGAGTACAGTTTTCTGAACCTTTCTTTGTCCATTTCGAGCATCTTCAAAAGCAACATGTCGATCACGAAGAGCTGCAAAAATCTCGTCAGGAAACCGCCTTCAGGCAAAACTTCTGTTTTCACGTACACAGGCAGAAACACGTTCACCAGGTCGACCACTGCGCTGCTCGGTGGTGCTATTGCGATCAGCGTTGCGCCAGCCTTTCTGGCATAGCCGGCAGCGTCCAGAAGGTCGCGGGAGGAATGACTGCTCGAGATCGCCACGAGGCAGGCATGTTCGTCGAGGAACGATGCGGAAATGCTCTGCAAGAAGGGATTTTCAAAGAAGTTCACCTGGAAACCAAACTGTTTCAGCTTCAAAAACAGATCTCTGGCCGCGACGGTATCGAAACCGTACGCCACTATTTCCACCACTTTGCTTTTCATAAGCGCCTCCGCTGCCTTGGTGAGTTTGTCGTCCGTGATGAGTTTGAGGGATTCTCTGATCTCCTCCATCGCAAAATCGAAGTAGTTCCGTGACACCTCTGATACCTTCTCCATGTCAGGTTTCAGAGATTCGAGAAGGCTGGTTTCCTGAGCGAGTGCGAGGCGAAATTCTCTGAAGCCAGTGAACCCAAGCTTTTTACAGAAATCCACGAGCGATGCCGGAGATGTCCCGATCTTCTTCGCGAAATCCGTTATCCTCATCTCCAGCACCCAGTTTGGATGTTCCATAACCTGCTTCGCGATCATGGCACTCATGCCCCTGAGTTGTGGAAGGAGATCCTGAAGTTTGTGATACACACTCTTTCTCATCGATACCAACCTCGCTTCCTCGCTTTTGTCAAAACATTGTAGGTTAAAGCCACAAGCAGCGTCAAGATCATCGGCACGGCGAACGCGATCTCGGACGGCACATTCGTTTTAAGTTGCAACCTGTGAGACAGGGTCACGGCGAAGCCAAGGATCAGTGACACTCCGAAAACACCCAGAGGGCTGTCGCCGCCCAGAACGGCTGCCACCAGCGCGAGCCATCCTCTGTTGTTCGTCATACCGGACACGAACAGACCAAGTGGCAACGCCAGCAGCGAACCTGCCAGCCCACAGTAAAGACCACAGAGGATGAAAGATGAAACTGCGACGGTGTCGACGTTCAAACCGAGTTGTTTCGCAACAGATTCGTTCTTTCCCACTGCCTTCATTCTCAAACCGAGTGGCGTTTTCACAACGATCCACGAAAGCAGCACAGCAAAGATCGCGATCAATTCCAGGGCGTTGTAGTCAGACACGAGTGTGCCGATCCCGTCGCTTCGAGAAGAGTTCAATCGCAGAACGGGAAGCTGGGGTATCTTCTCAAAGAAGATGGTACCCTTTGAACCGAGCAACGTCGAAGATAAAAGAACAACCAACCCCGAAACGAGGACGTTCACACCGAGGCCCACGACGAAGATGTTCGCATGAAAGTATCTGTGGAGGGACCACACCGAAAATGATAGGATGCAGGATGAGATCAATGCAGCCAACAATCCAAGAAGCCAGCTGTTCAAACGGTCCGCCACGTAAACTGAAACAAAACATGCCAACAGCATCGTCCCTTCCACCGCGATGTTCAATTTTCCAACCATCTGTGTAAAACTCGCGCCAAGCGCCGCAGTGGCGATGGGTAGCGCCGACGAGATAGAACTCCTAAGCAATTGAATCAGCACCGTGCTCCCTCCGCTCCAAGAAGAACTGCGCCGTTACCATACACAGGACGATGCCCTGTACAAATCTTGCGATTTCTGGAGGTGTCTGAACCATCAAGGAAGCTATTTCCGCCCCACTATCCAGGTAAGCCAGAAACAGCGCCGAAAGAAAGATTAACGGAGGATTGTTGTTCGCCAGAAGGGAAGCGGCTATACCGATGAAACCACTCCCGTGAGAAAAACCTTTCACGGCGCGTCCATGTACTCCGAGAACCTCGATCACGCCTCCCAAAGCGGCAACCGCACCGCTGAGAGACATCGCGATCAGCAAAACCTTATCCACGTCGATTCCATGAATTTTCGCAAAGCGAGGATTCCCCCTCACGGTCCTGAACTCATAGCCAAAAGTGGAATATTTGTACAAGAAATACAACAAAAAACAGAGGGCTATCCCGACCAGGTAACCCACATGCAGGCTGGATGGAGGTAGAATCCTCGTGAGCTTCACACTTTCGTTGAGATAACGTGTTGCAGAAAGTGCCGCGCCGGGATCTCTGAACGGGCCGTTGAGAAGATAATCTCCAACATAAACGAAGATCTGCCCAACCATGTAAGTACCGATCAGCTCGTTGAAGTTAAATTTGACTTTCAACATGGCAGGAACAGAAGACAGAAGTGCCCCCGCTGAAGCTGAAACTGCCAAGGCTACGAATCTGGAAATTGCAGCATTAGAAAAATTCAGGGCAGCGACCGTTCCGACTATCGCACCGAAGTAGTACTGACCTTCGAGCCCCAGGTTGAACACTCCGGCCGAAAACGCGACACAGGCTGCCAGTCCCGTGAAGATCAATGGCACGGAAGAAGCCAGCATGTTACCAAAAAAGTAGACGTTCGAAAAAGGCCCAACGAAGAACCACCACAGAGTCTCGCGTGGTTCAGGCGAAACGAAGCGGAGAATCGCCGCACTCGCGCCAAAGGCCACAACGATTGTGACGATCGGGGAAAGGATCTTCAAACTTCTCATCCTTCATCACCAGCGATAGAGATCAGTTCCTCCGGCTTGAACAACTTCTCCCCGTCCAGTGTCTTTCTCAATCTGCCTTTGGAGAAAATGAAGACCCTATCGCAGAGATTCAGCACCTCTTCAGCATCATTGGAGGCGATCAGCGCACAACCGTACGTTCTCATGAAGTCCAGTCTTTCCGCCACATAATCTTGTATCTGAATATCTAGTCCCGATGTGGGCTTACACGCCAGCAGCAGCTCTGGTTTTTCGAAAAATTCTCTGGCCAGGACCAACCTTTGCAAATTTCCACCCGAGAGTGTCCTGACGGATTGACGAACGGAGACCAGTTTCACTTCGAATTCTTTCAACATGTCGAGCGTGACTTGCTCGAGTAAAGACCATCTCAGAAATCCCAGCCTGGCGTACGGTGATTTTCGATAAACGTTGACCACGGCGTTTTCCAAAACTGTACCGCTCAGATTCAGTGCTTCCTTCGCTCTGTCCTCAGGCAGATAGGCTATCCCCAGCCTTCTTCTCTCATAAATGGAGAGTTGTGTGATCTCCCGATCCTTGAACACGATGCGTCCGGAAGAAGGTTTTTTCAGGCCAACGATCGTTTCAAGCAGATCGTATTGACCATCGTTCCCGAGGCCGAAGAGACCGATCACCTCGCCACGTCTGAGTGAGAAAGAGACCCGATCGAGAACGGTCTTTTTCCCCAAGTTCAGGGTGAGGTTCGACACTTCCAGCAACACTTCACTACTCACGGCCGGTATATGAAACGTCCTCTTTCGACCCCGAAAGCCCATCGTTTCCACTACCTGCTGGATCGTCAAACAGGAAGATTCCTCACTCAGAACCGTTTGACCCTCCCTCATCACGGTTACCCTGTCTGAAAAATTCAGAGCCTTATCCACATCGTGCGTTATGAAGAGAACTGCACAACCTGAGTTTTTTAAAGAACGAAGCAGTTCAAAGAGCTTTTCTTCCTCCTCCTCGTTCAAATAAGCTGTAGGTTCGTCGAGCAACAGCACGCGGGCTCCGAACAACAATGCGCGTGCTATTTCGATCTTCTGTTTCTCTGCCATGCTCAGATTCTCTACTTTTTCATCGGTGACTTTCAGGGAAAGTCTTTCAAAAATGTCTTTGATCTTCTGTCTCGCTTTTCTTTTGCTCACAAAAAAGAGGCTCAAAGGTTCCCTTCCAAGGAACACGTTTTCGAGCACGGTCAGCTTGTCCACGAGTGCGAGGTTCTGATGAACCAGCGCTATACCGTAAGATCTCGCGTCCCTTGGGCTACGGAAAGTGACCGGGGTGCCATCAACGAGGATCTGACCGCTGTCCGGTTGTAACTCTCCCGCGAGGATCCGCACAAGCGTAGTTTTCCCTGCCCCGTTTGCACCAAGCAGGGTATGCACAGTTCCGGCGTCGAGGGATAGGTTCACACCCCTCAACGCCTTCACGCCGGATGGGTGAAAGGTCTTGTGAACGTTCAGAACCTGAAGCAGTGGTCGACGCATCACGGTAGGGGACGTATCGATCCTTCCTTCAGCCTTTCATACACTCTGAGCATTTCATCTCTGATATATTGCGGCACATTCTTGATGTAGTTCGGGTCATCGAAGGTGAACCCGATCATCCCTTCCCTGATACCCCACACCTCGTTTGTTCCAAACCTCAGTTCATTTCTCACAGCTCTCGCGAGGACCTCGTAGATCGCCTTATCGGCGTGCTTGAGCGCACACGCAAGAATCACCTGCGGGTCTTTGTCTATGTAATTCGAATCGACACCTATCACGTACCGTCCCATTTCCCGTGCCTTCCTCACCGCACCCATGCCAGATCCACCCGCCACCAGAAAGATGACATCGACTCCCCGTTCGTACTGAGCCTGGGCAAGTTCCGCACCTTTGTTTGGATCAGCCCAGCTTCCCACAACAGAAAAGAGCACTTCGACGTTTGGCTCAACATCTTTTGCGCCTTTTTCGTAAGCTGGTTTCATTTTTTCCATCATGGCTGGATACACATCACCCGCTATCATTCCAACCTTCAACAGTTCGTTCGCACCCCTCATGTTGCTCTTGGTCACCATGGCGGCGAAGTAACCAGCCAGGTACGCCATCTCCTCGTCCTTGAAAGCCACAGAGTAAACGTTCGGAAGCGTTGGGGCTAAAGCATCCATGAGTACGAATTTCTGATTTGGGAAGGTCCTAGCGGCGTTTTCGACGTTCTTCGGCATCCCCTCGGTGAAGGTTATTATCAAATCATAACTTTTGGATGCTGCCAAACTCACCAGTAAAGTCGCCCAGCGCGCGGGATTGTAGCCTCCCTCGACGACTTTCACATCGATTCCAAAATCCTGAGCTGCCCTGCGTGCACCGTCAACCATCATTTCATAGATGGCGTTGCCTGCCACTTCTCCGGTGATCAACAATGCTACAGAAAAAGCGTACGCAAGGCTCACAGAGAGGATCATCAAGAGAACTAAGTGTTTCATTGTACCACCTCCACTGTTATAATTGTCGTGGAAAGTGATTCATCCGAATTGATTTCACAATTTCCGAAATGATTTTACCACATACCCTTCTGTGGTCGCGAACTTCTGGCTTTCTTAACCTGCACGTCATCCTCTTCTCACAGGATGAACGGTCAAAAATGTGGTATGATGGTTTTACCATTCGGTTTGAAGGGAGCTGGTACCATGGATCATGAAGATCTGGACGTTTTTGTACTCACGGACGAACAGGGCAACGAACATCACTTCGTCATCCTTGCGAAGATCGAAGACGGGATGAAGAAGTACTGGATCTGTGAAGAGATAATGGTGAACGAACAGGGAGAGATCGAGCAGTTCGGTGATGTCTACCCGTTCGAGGTGAAGCAGGCCGAGGATGGTTCGCTCTACATAGATTCCGTGGAATCTGAGGAGGAGTTCGAACGGGTGTCAAAAGCGTGGGAAGAACTGCTCGAGAAAGACGCAGAACTCAGAGAGCTCGTCGAAGGGCCAGAGGACTCCGAGGAATGATCGAATAAAGCCGGCGCAAGGCCGGCTTTATTTTCAGCTGCACTTGGACCATCCACAACTCCTACACGAGATGCAACCTTCCTGTTTGAACAGAGAATTCTTGCTCAAGCACGAAGGACAGTAAACGTTTCCGTTCGAATCGACGTAGTAACCTTCCTGCCATTCGAGTTTGTTGGTTTTGACGAACCTTTCTATCTCTTCTGCACTCTTCACTGTGCCGTTCCAGGTGTCAGCGTCCTTGTTCGATGGCCAGAGTGATGAAAAATCCTCTATGGCTTTTTTGATTTCCAGCCCGACGTTTCTTACATACTCTCCTTTGACCTTGGTCAACTGTTCGATGATCTCGTCTGGGGAAACACCTGCACGCAACGCGATAGAGCAAAGCCTACCTATGGCCTCGGCAGTTTCTGTGCCATTCGACAGGAAGATCTCTATGGCTTCGCCGTTGTCATCGAACGATACGGTTATGTAGGTTGTACCCTCAGAAGTTTTGTACTTCCTCGTCACGCTCCTGAGCGTTTCCTTTCTCGGACGCGGCCTGAGCTTGTGCTTCTCATCGACGATGAAAAACTGCAGTTTCCCTTCTTTCTTCTGTGCAGACTTCGCCGTAGTCAGAACCTGGGTTCTCAGCGAACCGTCTCGGTACACGGTCAAACCCCTAATTCTGTGTTTCAAAGCTTCCACGTAAATCTCGAGTACATCATCCACGGTCGCCGAATTTGGCATGTTTATCGTTTTTGATATGTTGTTGTCAACGTAACACTGGAACGCTTCTTGCATCAAAAGATGGTCCATGGGATCTATGTCGAGTGCAACGACAAAAATACGTTTCCATCTTTCGTCGACATCAAGATCCTTCAGGCTGCCTTTCTCTATCAGCTGGCTTTCGATTCTCTTCAAAACCTCGGCGGGCATCTTGCTCTTCAGCACCTCGTTCACGTACAATAAAGGTTCCCGTTCACCACCGCTTTGTTTGTTGACGTACCTCACGTAAGCCAAAAGGAAGTTCGGCTCGAGACCCGACGAAGTGTCAGCGATGTTCGATATCGAACCAGTTGGTGCTATCGCGAGTACAGCCACGTTCCTCTTGTGCTTTCTCGCTCTAGTTCTGAAATGCTCTTTTATTTCTTCATCGTAGTCACTGACGTCCATGGAAAACGGCACGAAATTTTCTTCCCTCACGTACCTGCTCTGGGAAAATAGTGGAAAGTTTCCTTTCTCTTCACCAAGATCCGAAGAAGTTTCGTGGGCATGGAGGGAAATGAAAGCCATGAGGTTCTTGGCGAACTGGCGTGCCTCCTCTGAATCGTAGGGAAGTTCCATCTTGTAGAGCAAGTCCGCAAAGCCCATGATGCCCAGCCCAAGCCTTCTGGATTCTTTAACGGCTCTTTCTATCTTATCGATGGGGAAGACGTTCACATCGATCACGTTGTCCAGGAACCTAACTGCGATCCTCACAACTTCTTCGAGCGCCTCCCAGTCGAAACTTTTTCCATCGTAAAACTTCGCCACATCGATCGAGCCAAGGTTACATGCTTCGTACGGTCCCAAGCCTATCTCGCCACACGGATTGGTGGAGATTATTTCCCTGACGGGATAGAGCGCGTAGTATTTGTTCATCTCCCCGAGGAACACCATGCCTGGATCTCCAGTTTCCCAGGCGTTCTGAGCCATCGCCTGCAAAATCTCCCTGACTTTAACCTGTTTTTCACCCGCCCATTTCGGATGGTGCAGTTTCACGTAACCATCCTGTTCGTACAGCTTCAGAATCTCCTCGCGCTGCATGGGGATACCAACGGAGATGTTGAAGAATCTGAGCACACGTTCCCCATCGTTACCGCGTTTTGCCCGTATGAAGTCGAGGATGTCTGGATGGTCGATGTTCAGAATACCCATCAGCGCTCCTCTTCTTCTGTAACCCTGCTCCACGACGGACACGGCAGAGTTGAAGACGTGCATAAAACTTATGGGACCAGATGCCTTGCCGTGGGTACCGGCAACAAAACTGCCGTTCGGTCTGAGAGTGCTGAAGTTGCTCCCTATACCTCCTCCCACTTTCGTGATCAGTGCGTACTCCTTCACAGCAGTGAAAATACCGTCTATACTGTCTTCAACGAGTACGACGAAACACGCCGAGAGCATGTGTAAATGATTCCGTTGCTGGACGATCTTTTCGTAATCTTCGAATTTCATGTTTTCCAGTGGTTTGTACAGAAGTTCGAAGTCCACCCCCATACCTGCGTTGAAAAGGGTTGGACTGTTAGGAATGAAAATCCGACTGGAAAGCAACTCGTAGAACGTTTCTTCCCAGAATTTAATGTGGTCCAGCCGCTCTGAGGTTGTCTTTTCCTGCAGCTGGGGGTTGTTGATGAGCTCAGCGGCCGCCACAACACGCGCCACTCTCCGTGAGAGATCCTTCCAGCTGTTCTCCAGGTACTCCCCTTCTCGATTCTTCAGATAATACCTTTCCCTCAGTATCTTCTCGGCATTCTCCGAAGGAGACACGTTTTGCCACTTTTTAATGATTTCGTGCATGAAAAAACCCCCTTTCCGGGGGTGATTATACTACCGATTGTGCTCTTGCTCAATAGTATACTATATGTTGTATGAACTGTTCACAATGGTGTGCGCCAACGTTTTGAAAAACACAGTTATGTCTACGTACTCCACGGGGATTTTGCACTGCAAGGTCGTGGGTGCAAAACACACGATACCCTTTATGCCAGCCTTTTCAAGGCGGCAGGCCAGCTCGTTCGCCACAGCTGCAGGAACGGCCAGCACGGCTATGTCTGCTCCGTTCTCTTTTATGAACTGTTCGAGCTCAGCCACGTTTCTCACCTTCAAACCTGGCGCAATCTGCCTGCCAATCTTTTGCTTATCGGAATCAAAAACCGCAACGATCTTGAAGTTGTTCTGCTCCAGACGTTTGTGGTTCGCGAGAGCCTTACCTATGTTACCCGCCCCGAGGATTATCACAGACCAGGTCTTGTAGAGGCCCAGTACCTCTCGAAGCTTTTGCGATAGTTTTTTCACATCGTAGCCAGAACCTCTCTGACCGAGGTTACCAAAGTAAGAAAGGTCTTTGCGAACCTGCGAATCTTTTATTTGCAACATGGAGGCTAGCTGTTTGGAAGAAACCACCTGTACACCCTTTTCCTCAAGATTTGAAAGACATCGCAGATAGACCGCCAGCCTTCTTATCACAGGTCTGGGGACTTTCTCCAAAACGATTCCCTCCAAAGTGCAATTTTTCTCAAGGACAATTATAACTCGATTCGCTCTCGAACGTCCCCTTCACCAGCTGTTCTTTGTTCAACATCAGGATTTTTCCACCACAGATCACGGTGTCTATGCTGAGGTCCTGATCCAGAAGGACGATGTCTGCATCCATTCCAACGCATATTGAGCCTTTGCTTCTGAGTTTCAAAATCGTTGCTACGTTTTTTGTGATCGGCAGCAGGGCTTTCTCAAGCGGGGTGCCGTGTTCCACAGCCAATTTAACTTGCTCGTAGAGCGTTGAGACTTTGCCGATACCGAGCCCAACGAAGTTACCTTTTTCATCGAAACGTGGCAGACTCCCCTGTCCGTCGGAACTGAATGTGACCTGAGACTCGAACCCATCCGCCAAGAATTTTTGAAACGCGCGCCAGGGTAGTAGCTCGTCGTCGAGAAGATCCGACACACTCGTCGTCAAATCGATGAATCCTCCCATCGATAACCATTCGATCGAGGAATTCAGCAATCTGGAATTCCTGTTGATATGAGTGGGAAGAAACTGCGTTATGGGTATTTCCGTTCCCTTTACAATCTCCAAGAGAGGTTGAAGCATCTGGGCACCATCACCAACGTGGACGTTGACTAATCCAGCCTTGCCGCTCAGCATACCCCCTATTCGGGCATCCGCTGCGAGCCTCTTCAGTTCTTCAAGGGTAGGCTGCGAGGATCTGTGATCACTGAT
The DNA here is from genome assembly GCF_011057685.1 of Thermotoga sp. Ku-13t. Taxonomy (NCBI): domain Bacteria; kingdom Thermotogati; phylum Thermotogota; class Thermotogae; order Thermotogales; family Thermotogaceae; genus Thermotoga; species Thermotoga sp. Ku-13t. The sequence goes on from NZ_LNFY01000001.1 coordinate 892,982, forward strand.
CGCTATTTCACCAACGCCTATGACTTTGTCTATCAAAACCAAGTCCCTTATAACACTGCCTGTGAGCGTTACAATAGGTACGCGGTAAGAACCAACGTAAATGTAGCTGGAGACACCTTCCTCTTCCAGAGCCTTCGCTTTGGCGTAGAGCGCTTCCAAACTCCTGCTCACACCGTCCGTTCCGAGACAACCGATCACCGTCGTGATACCAGCCCTTACCAGATCCGAGAAGGAAATCTCAAAAGTTCTGGTCCTAAACCCTCCCTCACCGCCTCCTCCAATGATGTGAACGTGATTGTCAATGAACCCTGGAACGGCAATCTTGCTCGAGCAATCGATCACATTGAGATTCGGTACGTGCACAATCAGATCGCTGTCAATCGCAACGATGCGGTCTGCGATGAGAACATCTTTTCTGCCAGCCGGTTCCGGAGTGTACACTGCGGCATTTTTCAGCAGTATCATCGCTCCACCTCAATCTTCGTCTTCGTAATCAGAGAGGTCGTGGAAGTCTTCAAGATCTTCGTAATCAAAATCTTCTTCGTACTCTTCGTACGTATCTCTGTACACTTCTTTTGAGAAGACCCAGCCGCAGATTGGGCATTCGTCGATGTCGTCATCGATCACTGCGCCACAATCCGGGCATTCCTTTTTCTCGAAGATATAGCCACAGGAGGGGCACTTTCTCACGTTGTTTCTGCACCTCTCTCCACATTGTGGACATTTCTTCCAGCCTCCCATGGTCCTTACCTCCCTTCACAAACGTTCCCTGGATTCGACTGTGCATGTCAGCTGTTCGTTCTAAGGCACAGAAGACCACGCTTTTCATTATAACTCACTGGTTCGAGCATCGATCAACGGGTGTATTGTAACGACTGTATTCCATCCAGGTTTTTTTCTTGCTCTCCATCCCTTTACTCTCCCATCCGTGTTATATTAGATTATCACGGTGCAGGAAGCACCAGTCAGTAGGAGGTTAGAAGTATGTACAACGGTACAGTTAAGTGGTTCGACTCAAAGAAAGGCTACGGCTTCATCACCAGAGACAACGGAGAAGACGTCTTCGTACACTTCTCTGCGATCAAGGTGGATGGATTCAAGACGCTCAGAGAAGGCCAGAAGGTTCAGTTCGAGATTCAGCAAGGCAGCAAAGGACCCCAAGCCGTCAATGTGACTCCCATAAACTGAGAGTCGAGCAGAGAAGAAAGCGGAGCCTTCGGGCTCCGCTTTTTTCATAACAGGGTGGCTATCATGAGCGCCTTTATCGTGTGCTTTCTGTTTTCCGCTTCGTCCCACACTTTGCTCTGCTTTCCTTCGATGACCTCGAACGTGACTTCCTGTCCTTTCACGGCCGGCAAGCAGTGCATGAAGATCGTCTCACTTTTGCCCGTCTTTTTCATAAGCTGTTCGTTCACCTGGTATGGCCTCAACAGTCTTTCGCGCTCGGCCTGCTTGTCTTCCTCTCCCATGGAAGCCCAAACGTCTGTGTAAATCACGTCGGCTCCCTCAACGGCCTTCTCTGGGTCTTCTTCTATCTGGATCGTCGCACCCGTCTCTTTTGCGACTTCAAGACACGTTTTGAGTAGTTTTTCATCCGGTCTCAGCTCTTTCGGAGAGCATATGACGTAGTGCATACCCATCTTGGCGCAACCTATCATCAGCGAATTGGCCATGTTGTTCCTCCCATCGCCCATGAACACGAGTTTGATGCCTTTCAGCCGTCCGAAGACTTCCTGCACGGTCATCAGATCTGCCAGCACCTGCGTCGGGTGAAAGACGTCCGTCAAGCCGTTGTAGACGGGTACACCCGAGTACTTTGCCAACGCTTCCACTGTTTCTTGTTTGAATCCCCTGAACATGATCGCGTCGACCATTCTGCCGAGCACCCTCGCTGTGTCTTCGATGGACTCTTTGGCACCGAGCTGAATATCCTGGATGGACAGAAAGATGGGATGGCCACCTTCCTCGGCAAAGGCTGTTTCGAACGCGAGCCTGGTCCTAGTCGATCTCTTTTCGAATATCATCGCCAGGGTCTTCCCGACGAACCTTCTGTGAACCACCTTCGCTCTGCTTTCCCTCTTCACCTGAAACGAGAGATCGAGCAAATAGCTTATCTCCTCGGGTGTGTACTCGAGCAACGTCAGTAGGGATCTTCCAGTCAGGTTCACCGCCATGTTTCAAACCTCCTCACTCATGAAATGTGAGAATCTCTTTCAACGGTTTTCTGGGTCTATCTCTTCTCGGTTCCGCAGCATAGCCAATCGGTAGCATCGCAACGCATCTCTGACCGGCAGGCAATTTCAGTATTTCGTTGACTCGATCTTCATCGAAAGCACCGACCCAGCACGTGTCCAGACCGAATTCTCTGGAGATCAACATGATGTAGGTGATCAGAGCGGCGGTATCCTGGATACAGTAGAGGTTTCTTCCCCTATCGCCGTACCTCGCCGCACTCTCTTCCGGTACCGCGACCACGCAGATCACCCAGGGGGCTTCCTCGATGTAAGTTTGTCCAAACGCCGCTTCACAGAGCAACTTTTTCATCGATGGATTTCTCACAACGTGCAGCCTCCAAGGCTGTCTGTTACCGGCGCTGGGTGCATTCAAAGCCAGTTCGAGGATTCTTTCGATGGTCTCTTTCGGCACGTCTTTGTTCGAATCGTACTTTCGAATGCTCCTTCGAGTTCTTATAGCTTCCAAAAGTTCCACTTATCCTCCCCCCTTACAGAACAACCATGTCGTCGACCCTTGAACCTGTCGAGACGTGGGAGATTCTGACGCCGAGTTCCTGTTCGATCCTCCTCACGAATCTTTCAAACGAGGAAGACCTGAGGTCCATCCAGCCTTGTATTTCCTCGTAGACAGGCACGGCTTTGTGAATGTTCCTCAGATTCTTCACGTCTCGAACTTTCACTCCGTCGATCTCGTAGGCAACGCACACAGCCAGCCTTTCAAAACCGTTGAGCACGTCCGCTTTCGTGAGGATCACCTCGTTACAACCGCTCACTTTCACAGCGTACCTTAGAAGGACGAAATCCAGCCAGCCACACCTTCTCGGTCTTCCCGTGGTAGCACCGTACTCTCCCCCTAGTTTTCTGATCTTCTCGCCTTCTTCACCTTTCAGTTCGGTGGGAAACGGTCCCTCACCAACCCTTGTCGTGTAGGCCTTCATCACACCGATGATTTTATCCAATCTGACAGAAAAACCGAAACCCGCCTGAACTCCCGTACTCGAACAGTTCGTCGAGGTCACGTAAGGATACGTTCCCACATCCACATCGAGCAGGACACCCTGAGTGCCTTCAAACAAGAGGTTCTTACCCTTCAAATCTTCAAAGGCTTCAACATTGTCGATAAACAAATGCGAGATTCTACGGTAGCTCTCGATCAACTCTTTCAGCGTGGATTTTGTATCAATTTGCAGATCCCAAACCCTCGCCAGCTCCCTGAGTTTGTGTTCCAGCAATTCCTCATCCTCAAAATCTTCAAGTCTCAATCCGAAGCGCAACGCCCTGTTCGCGTAGCACAGGCCTATGCCCCTCCGGGTTGTCCCCACAGGCTCGCTGCGCGCAGAATCGATCTTCGCATCCAGTTCTCTGTAGAATGGAACAACGACGTGCGCCTGTTTGGACACTCTCAAAAATTCACTGCCTTGTGGAAAGAAACTTTCAAGTTGCTCTATTTCCTCAATAAGAACCTTCAGATCGAGCGCGACGCCGCACGCGATGTACATACCTTTTTTCAACCTCGCATCGGCTGAAGGAACCAAATGGTGCACGAGTTTGAACGGTCCGTAGTCGACCGTGTGGCCCGCGTTACTTCCACCACTGTAACGAACAACGCAATCGTAATCCCTCGAAAGGTACGTGACAACCTTTCCCTTTCCTTCGTCTCCCCACTGCAGTCCAATCACGGCGCTGTTCAAACGACTCACTCTCCTTCAAACCTTGAAAAGATCCGATCAACCTGTTTCAGAAACTGATTCGGATCGAAGATCGACTCCAGGTCTTCTTTGCTGAGCAAAGGTATGTTCTGCGCCACGATTTCTTTGAAATTCTCTTTCGATTTCCAGCACCTGAGCGCCAAGGACTGTACAATATCGTAAGCTTCACTGCGTTTCATACCTTTCTCCACGAGCTTGAGCATCACTTTTTCCGAGTAAACGAGACCATGTGTGAGGTCCACGTTCTCTTTCATTCTGCGCTCGTGTACGACGAGATTCTCGATCAGATAGTTCGCCTTCACGAGCATGTAGTACAGTGTCTGGGTGATGTCTGGAAAGATGTAACGCTCTGCAGAAGAATGCGAGATGTCCCTCTCGTGCCAGAGGTTGTTGTTTTCCAAAGCTGTGTTAACGAAAGACCTCACGATGCGGGAAAGACCACAGAGCCTTTCACAGAGGATAGGGTTCTGTTTGTGTGGCATCGCACTGGAACCTTTCTGACCTTCTTTGAAAGGTTCCTGGACCTCCAAAACTTCTGTTCGTTGCAGATGTCTTATCTCGGTCGCGATCCTTTCTACACCACTCGCAATGAGGGCAAGAACCATCACGAAAAATGCGTGATGGTCCCTGTTGACAATTTGGCTGGAAATCGGGGTAGGTCTCAAACCAAGCTTTTTCAGCGCGAGCTCTTCAACCTCAGGTGGAACGTTCGCGTAGTTTCCAACCGCGCCACTGATCTTGCCGACGCTTATCTGCTCTCTAGCGATCTTCAGCCTTTCCTGGTTTCTTTTCATCTCTGCATACCAGTTCAGAACCTTCAAACCAAAACTCGTCGGTTCTGCGTGTACCCCGTGTGTTCTTCCGATCGTGATGGTGTATCTGTGCCTGTTTGCGAGCTGCCAGAGGGATTTCAAAAGCTTCGTGAGTGCTTCCAGTAACACGTCGCAGCTTTCCACGAGTGCCAGAGAAAGCGCCGTGTCTATGACGTCCGATGACGTCAGGCCGTAGTGGAAATACCGAGATTCGTCCTGCATGTTTTGTGTCGCCATCTTGATGAACGCGATGACCTCATGATCCGTCTCTTGTTCGTACTTCTCGAACAAAGAAAGGTCTATCTTCGCGTTTTTCCTTGCCCTCTCAGCCATACCGGCAGGTATCAAACCGAGCTCTTCGTACGCCTCCATCGCGGCGAGTTCCACCGCGAGCCATCTTCGAAGATTCGCTTCGACGTTCCACAGTTCCTTCATGGGAGACAGAGCGTACCTCTCGACCAAACCGCTCACATCCTTTCAGGAGCACTGACTCTCAACAGGGAAAGACCTTTTTTTAACACCATCAAGGTTGCGTACGATAGGTTCAAACGTGCGTTGGACAGGCGTGGATTGTCTGGATCGAGAATGAGGCACTTCGTGTAAAAACTGTGAAAATCGTAGGCGAGCGCTTCGAGGTACTGTGTGAGTTTGTTGGGTGAAAGCGTCTTTTCAACTTCTCTGAGAGCGTCTTCGAACAGATCGAGCCTCCTTATCAGCGCCAATTCCGCAGGGTCACCCAGCAGTTCGAGGTCAGAGCCTTTGTTGAAGGCTATCGATTTGTTCTTCGCCTGCTCGAAAAGGCTGCAGATCCTCGCGTGCGCATACTGGACGTAGTAAACTGGATTATCCATACTCTTTGCCTTTGCGAGTTCCAGATCGAAAATCATGTGCGTGTTGGGATCTATCATGGCAAAGAAATAGCGGGCCGCATCTTTTCCAACCTCTTCGACTAACTGTCGCAACGTGACGAACTCACCGGCGCGTGTCGACATCCGGACGATCTCGTCACCACGTTTCAGCGTCACGAACTGGTGGAGTATCACGTTGAAGAATCCATCCTGAATACCCAGAGCCCTCATCGCGGCGACCATCCTTGGTATGTGACCGTGATGGTCGCTACCCCATATGTCGTACACCCTTTTGAAACCTCTCATGTACTTGTTGAAGTGGTAGGCGATGTCGGTCAGAAAGTAAGTGTAACTCCCATCGCTCTTTATGAGCACCTTATCATCGTCGTTGACGAACTCGGAGACCTTAAACCATACCGCGCCATCTTTCTCGTAGATGAATCCTTTCTCTTTCAGAATTTCAAGGACTTTCTGAACGGTTCCGTCCTCTATCAAACTCGTTTCGGAGAAATACACGTTGAAGCCGCATTCGAGCAGCTCAAGGTCTTCTTTCATGTTGTTCAATATGCTGTCAACGACGTAGCGCTTGAAGAACTTTTCCGTTTCTGCATCCCACCGATTTTTGTAGACGTCCCCAACCTCTTCCAGAAGCTTTCTGGCAATATCTATAAGGTATTCTCCTCTGTAACCATCCTCGGGTATCTGAAGGTTCTCTACGCCGAGCAGCTGGTTGTACCGCACCCACAGAGACTTCGCGAGCAAGTTTATCTGCCTTCCAGCATCGTTTATGTACATCTCTCTTGTCACTTCGTATCCAAGTTCTTCGAAAACGTTGCAGAGCACATCTCCTATGACGAGCTGCCTTCCATGACCGACAGTGAAAGGACCAGTGGGATTGGCACTGCCGTACTCGAACTGAACTTTCAAAGGTTCGGATCTGTGAATGGGATAACCTTCGTTGCCTATTATTTCCCTCAGAACATCGATGAACGCCTTCTTGCTGAGCTTGAAGTTGATGAACCCGGGCTTTGCAATCTGCACCGAATCGAACACATCTTTGTTCTTAAGCTTTTCCACTATCTTTTCTGCGAGCACCATGGGAGAACACCTTGCGTGTCTGGCACCCACGAGCGCTGCGTTCGTCGAGAAATCGCCGAACCCTTCCGGGGGAATTTCGACGTCGAAATGGTAAGACAGTCCGAGCTCTTTCAGCACATCTTCCAAAAGATTATGGATCAACCTTCTTAGCAAATGCATCACCTCACAGGAATTTGCTCTTGCTGGTCTTGTTCTTCACGCTCGTCGTGATCTCTAAATCTCCTTCTCTTGGAACCGAGACAAGCGCATAGAAGAGTTCTGCTTTCTTTTGAAAACCGTATTTTTTTCGTCCGTTGACTTTTTCCACCACGGGCCGCCAGGTACCACAGTTTATGTAAAACCTGTTTTGTCCTTTGACCGGCACGATGCGAAACGCGTGATGGTGTATGTGGCCGAAAACCACGACGTTCAGTTTTGGCAGATGGATCTCAACGTCAGTGTAACCGATCATCTCCTGCGCTTCGATCTTCCCTTCCTTCAGCAGTTTCTTCGCCCTCCTGAAAAGATAGTCGCTGCGGCGTGCGCCTCTGAGCTTCATGACGGCCCTGATGAGCAAAGAACCAAGTGTTATACCGCCCCATTTGTTCAGGAAAATTTTGGAAAGACATCTCAAGTGGGGAAAGTTCTCTTTCATCCACGTGCGAGCCTCAACGGTTTGCATCATTTTCAGGAACGTGCTGATCCAGAGCTCCAAGATGTCCACCCCGAGGTCGTAAACTTCCAGCACCCGTTCGAACCAGTGAAACACATCCAGGCTGGGCCTCACGTTATCGTAATCGGACAGTATCTCCTCCGGAACAAGCGATTCGAGGTACTCGTCGAAGTGAAACATCATGTATCTGGCCAGATAATCTCCCAGGGGAGGGACGAGTGTCCCATCATGGCCTCTGGAAAATTTGTTGATGAGATCGAACTGGTTGCCGTGAAGGGCAAGGAGTCCTATCTCTTCGTTGTAATAGTAAGGCACCATTTCACAGCCCAGTCTATCCACCAGTTCTTCTTTCAGTCTCTGGTTCGCGAGAAGATAATAATCGTGATTACCAACGACATACGTGATCCTGTGGTGTTTCGAGAACTTTCTGAAACTCTCAAAGAGCCTCGGATGCTTCTTTTCTATGTCTGAGATCACCTTTCCATCCAGTGAAGAGACCAGCGTCTCGAAAGAGACCAGGCCAAAATCCTTCACAGCCCGGCTTTCGAGCAATTCCAGACCGTCCCCCACTATGACCAACTCGGTGTCCGGCTGGGCTTCGAAGTGTTCCAAAAGCTCGATCAGCTCATCATCGAACCGAAAATCATCTTTCGCTGATCCATCACCTATGTGCAGATCGCTGATGAAGATCTGTTTCATTGTATTGATCCTCGCCTGTCAGATTTTCTCACAATCGGATTATACATCGCGCTCAGAAAGATGAAAAGCGCCGCAGCCGCGGCGCCCAATTGGACAAACCAGGCCTTCACAGTTTGAATTTTCCGAGTGATTCCAAAAGTTTGCTCGAAATTTGCCTCAATTCATCTCCAATTTGCCTTGTCTCCACAACCAGTTGCGCCTGTTTTCTGATGCTTTCTACCATCCTTTCAATCCTTGCGGCTATGTTGGCCATCGCCTTCGTCGTGTTGTCAACAGCACTGGCCATCTCTTGCGCTGCCGCGCTCTGTTCCTGTGCACTGGCAGCGGTCGACTCGACCATGGTGGTCATCGACTCGACCTCAGCCAGAATATCTTTCAACCTTCCACCCACCTCGGATGCCCGCACTGCTGCCTCCTCAACAGCTTTAGCCGTCTCGTTCGTCTTTTCGTCGGCTTCCCTTGCACCTTGTTGGATCTTTTCCAGAATGCTGGCTATGTCGCCTGTCGCCTTCTTGCTCTGTTCTGCGAGTTTTCTTATCTCGTCAGCAACCACTGCGAAGCCTCGACCCGCTTCGCCAGCTCTGGCAGCTTCGATGGCTGCGTTCAGTGCGAGCAGGTTTGTCTGTTCGGCGATGGCGTTTATGGTCTCGACAACCGTGGCAACGTTCTTCGCATCTTCTGCAAGTTTACCTACAGTCTGGACCGTGGAGTTCGATATCTCTCTCGCGGAATTCACGATCTCGATTATTCTTTCAACGGCCTGTTCGCCCTCCTTGGCAGCCTTAGAAACTTTCTCCGATCTCTCACTCAGCTGCTGTGCCGATCTGGAAACGTTCTGTGCACTCGCCGCGACCTCTTCCACTCCCGAGCCAACCTGTTGCATGGAGGCTGAAACATTTTGGACGTTCTTGTTCAGTTCCTCCGCCTCTTCGCTTAATTTCATCGCAACTTCTTCGCTCTCTTTTGCAACCGTTTCGAGTTGTCCTGAGAACCTGTCAAGTTCAACTGCAGAGTCCTTCGTCAAGCCGAGGGAAATTCTCAGAGATTGCGCCATGTCTCTCAGAGCGGAAGCTATCTGTGAAGTTTCATCCCTTGTTTTGACAGAAAATTCGACCGTCAAATCACCGGAACCAAACTTCTGAACGGATTCCGCCAGGGATTTTATGGGCCTGGCTATGCTCTGTCCAACAATGAAGGAGACTAGCACGATCATGCCAACGATGATAATCAGAACAACGAGTACCATGAGTATCATCCTGTTCGCTCTTGAGAAAAGCGCCTGTTCTTCTATCGAAAGTCCTAGAGTCCAGTTCGATGTACCTGGAATCGGCGTGAAAGCAAGGAACAACTTCCTGCCGTCCGGCGTGGAGACGGTTCCGAAACCCTGCTCACCCTTGACCATCTTTGCCGCCAGTTCCTCAAGACCCTTGTAACCCGCCTGTGAACTTTTCAGAACGTTGAACTGTCCAACCATGGACTTTTCAGGATGTGCCAGAACCAGGCCACTACCATCGACGATCCATCCATAACCTGCTTCGCCCATCGCGATTTGTGACGTAATTTTGCTTAAATTTTCCAGAGGAATCGTCGCACCGAACACACCAATGACATCACCCAGTGAATCAACGACTTTGTGGGCAATGATGAAAACAGGACGTTTCGTCAGCGCTGACACGTGCAGTTCTCCCATGAATGAGTCTTGCTTTTCCACTATGATCTTTTTGTAGAACTCTCTTTGTCTGGCGCTCGATTCGACAACGCTAGCACCGTCAGTTTCGTAGAGCAAACCCTCGCGGTAATCCGCCACGAAGTAGGTGTCGAACACTTCCTTCCTTTCTTTCAACTTAGCTGACAACTGGAGAGCTATTGAGTAGAGCGTTCCAGAAACAACATCTTTCATCTGCAGGATCTTTACGGCTGCCATGCTTTCCAAACCCATGGCGATGGATTTGAGCTCGAACGAACGGCCACTCAACCATTCAGAGACCACGCGCGCGTGCCCATGGACGACCTGCAGCGCAAATTCCTGCGTGAGTGGTAGTACAGTATTCCTCGTTTGAAAATAAACAAACAAACCTAAAATCGTGAGGAATACCAGTGTTGTTGTTAAGAACCAGAATAGGATCCTCGATCGTATGGATTTCATACAGATACCTCCCATGAAGATTCTTACCGGTTTGTTTTCCTGAAGATTATACCATCGTTTGGTTGACACTATTGATTGCTGGCACGTTCCAAGCTGTTGTATTTATGGAACGATCCATCAAAATTTTAAGCGAACCTTCCTTCCGACCGAGGGTCTGAGAGAAATGTTAAGGCCTGGTCTGGGTCCAACCCAAGACCAGGCCCTGCATGCCGAAAGTTTCGCTCGTACTAGTGCCAGCAGAATACCGTCTCAACTTCGAGACTGAGTTCCTGTCTGTGCCTTCGACTCTTCTTTTGTTCCTCTCCTCGCCAGTGCCAGATAGCCCTCTATCACCAGCCAGATCGCCAGGACTATGAGTATTATAGAAATGATTCCCAGTGGGAGCGTGGCACCTTTCAAGTTGGCTTTAACCAGCAGCATCAGCGCGAAAATGGTTGTCACGATCATGAACGCCATGGGTAAGCCAGTGAACCACGCACGTTTCTTCAAAGCTTTCATCACGTAAGCTGTTATTCCCAGCAGTGCCAAGCCTGCCGTCAGCTGGTTGGCCGAGCCAAACACTGGCCAGATGAGTCTCCAAACCGGCGTTTGACCACTCTTCATGAAGACCAGTAATAGTGCGGCTAAAACTGTGATAAGCGTTGAGCTGTACTTGTCCAGTTTACCTGAGGTCAGTTCCTGAAGCTGATATCTGCCAAGGCGTGTTGCGGTGTCCAGCGAGGTGAGTATGAACGTGTTGATGGCGAACATGCCGAAGGATATACCAACCTTCTCCGGAAGTCCAAACAGACTCCAGAACTTGGCGAAACCAACTCCGAACGTGTACTGCGGATTCGCCGGCAAACCTTCCGCGGGAGACAGGATTTTGCCAGCCATCATCACGGTGATCAGAGCTATGACCGCAACCAATCCTTCCAGCAACATGCCACCGTATCCAATGAGTTTGGCGTCTTTCTCATACCTCAACTGTTTTGCCGTTGTCCCGCTACCAACCAGCGAATGGAATCCACTGATCGCACCACACGCGATCGTGATGAAAAGGATGGGCCACAAATAGTTATCCCCACCCGCATACCAACCTTTGAAACTTTCCAGTTTCACAGGATACTTGCTTCCACCGAACAGAATACCTATTGCGGCGATGAACACTGCGAAGTACAGGAACCAGGAAGAGATATAATCTCTTGGTTGAAGCAAGAGCCATACAGGAAGTACAGAAGCCACAAATATGTAAACGATCAATATCCACTGCCATGTGTTGAGGTTCAACACGAAATTAGACTGCACCCATTCCGAATAGTTACCCCAGAAAATTCCACCTACGACCAGTGGAAGCACAATGATGGTGGCCCACAGCAGCGGTACGTTCAATCTGTAAACCAAGATACCGAACACGATGGCAACCACTATGTAAAGAACCGCGGTAAAGGCAACCGCCGGATCTCCCGCAAATGAAGTAGCGGCAAGCTGCAAGAAAGCCGCCACGACGAGTATCAGAGCAAACCAAGCAAACGCGTTGAACAACATCTTCCCACGTTTACCTATGTAGCGATTTATGAGTTCACCCACGCTGAGGCCTTTGTGACGTATCGATCCCACTATGGCTCCCATGTCGTGCACACCGCCGATGAAGATAGAGCCGATCAGGATCCAGAGATAGGCAGGCAACCAACCAAACATTGAACCAGCCGCAATTGGCCCGACTATAGGCCCGGCACCCGCAATGCTGGAGAAGTGGTGCCCCAAGAGTATAACAGGGTGAGCTGGTACATAGTCAACTCCATCGTACAGTTCTTGAGCCGGGGTCTTGTTGTGGTTGTCCAGACCGTACAGCTTTTCCTGCCAACCGCCATAGAGTTTGTACGCTACCCCGAACAACACTGCTGCTACGAGAAACAACACCAGAATCATCACGATACCTCCTCTCTCTGTATTACTGGTGCTCCTCCATCTTCAGAGCTTCATTGAACTCTCTCCTCATGTCGTTGAACAACTTTTCCTTACCTTCCAAAAAACCTATATAAGTCCATCCTTTGAGCCCAAGCCAGAAGGATTTCTTGATCATCTTTCCGCGGCCAGGCAGTAAGAATCTTTGAATCATGACATTCGAAACAGGTTTGATGAAAGGCAGCAGTTGGTCCACACCCAAATCAGGTACAATGAAATCGAGCAATTTGTAACTGGCAATTTCACCAAGCAAGCCACTTTTCTTGAGGATTAAAACCCTTCTGTATAAGCGGTGCCCGTTGAATTCGTAAGGTTCATAGTAGAATTCTTTGAGTTTATTTTCATCTAATACGAATTTGTGCTGCACGTTTTTTCTCCCTTCTTCCGACTTTAGTCTTCACAATTTATTATGTCAAAAGTGGTTTCACCCATTCAAACGGCACCATCCTCGATTTCTCAGGATTTCAGGATGTGCGTGTTCATTCTTTCCTGACTTATCTTCATTTTCTCACGGAATCTTTCTTTTTCACACTTAGCAATCTTCTGTCACATTCTCGAAGATCACACCATGACCTTGCTGAAAGGTATTCCCACTGAACCTGAATGCTACCTCTTGAATCCTTACACGTTCTGTGGTATATTTAAAATGTGTGGGTGCGTAGCTCAGTGGGAGAGCGCTTCCTTGACGAGGAAGAGGTCGTAGGTTCAATCCCTGCCGCACCCACCAATGGGGTCCGACAGGACCCCTTATTCTTTCGTGGGAGGCGATGTATTTGGACAGACTCGATTTCACGATAAAGCTTGCACGTCGCGTTGGCTTTTACCTTTTGCAGCACTGGGGTAACGCACTGAACGTGAGAGAGAAGAGTTCTTTTCAGGACATAGTGAGCGATTGCGATAAGCAAGCGCAACACATGATCGTCAGCGAAATCGAAAGACATTTCCCGCACGAAGCCATACTCGCCGAGGAAGATCGCTTCGAAACAGGCCAAAAGCTCTGGATCGTGGATCCGATAGACGGTACGATGAACTTCGTGCACGGTTTGCCATCTTTTGCCGTTGGAATAGCGTATTCAGAGTCCGGCGACGTTCTGATCGGTGTTGTCCACGATCCCGTGTTAAACGAAACCTTCTACGCTGTGAAAGGTGAAGGTGCGTACAGGAACGGTGAAAGGATCAGCGTATCAACTAATGCGACGCTTCGGGAATCGATAGGGAACGTCGGTTTCTATGTGGGATTCACGGGCCATTTCATGAATGCCGTAGAAAAACGCGTGCGCAGAATGCGCATGACTGGAAGTGCTGTTCTTGCTGCTTCTTATGTTGCCTGCGGACGGTTCGACTTCTTTGTCGCCAGGCGTGCCAATCCCTGGGATGTTGCACCGGTCTTACTCATAGTTCCCGAAGCCGGTGGATGCGTCACCGACCTGGACGGCAAGCAGGCGAGCCTTTCGAGTGGAGCGTACCTTTTCAGTAATGGAAAGCTACATTCAGAGGTGCTGGAAATAGTAAATAAGGTAAAAGGAAGCGAGCGATGAGAAAAGATTTTGACTGCCTGGACCAAGTGTCGTTCGCCAGATTCGCACAGGTTTTCTCCAGCCTCATCACACCCGGAGCAGTTGTGCTACTCGTCGGAGAACTCGGCAGCGGTAAAACGAGTTTTGTCAAGCACTGTGCACCTGCCTTCGGGTTGGATTCATCTCAGATACGTAGCCCCACTTTCTCTTTGATAAACCTCTACGAGGGAAAGTTCAAAGTCTACCATGTCGACCTGTACAGGATAGGGAGAGACACAGAGTTGCTCATGGAGATTGAGGAAATTCTCGAGCACAGAGATGGAATCATCTTCATAGAGTGGGCAGACAGGATCGAATCCTTCTGGAGCGGTGAAGAGATTAAGGTTTCGTTTGGTTTCTGCGAGAATGGAAGAACCGTTTCGGTAGAATCGCGCGACAAACGATTCTTAGATGAGCTTTCAAAGAGGTGGTTGAAAGTTGGGCAAATTCGAAAAACTTGAAAAACTTGCACAGGAAACCACAGGGGAAAAGTCCATACCTTCCACACTCCCTGTTCTCAGGCTCGTCGGAGGACCTGTGGTCTTTCCTCAGACTGTAGTTCCGGTCCATGTGAGCACGGAAGAAATGTTGAGTGTTCTGGAATCCTCCATCGAATCTTACAGCAGATACATTCTTGCGATCTACCAGAAAGACGCTTCCTCTAAAAGTTCAAACACAGGAACGGTTTGCATCGTGTTGCAGGCTGTGCATCTTCCAGATGGAAGTTTCAGGGTCCTTCTCGAAGGAAAGGCGCGTGCGAGGATCAGAACTGTCAGTCAGGAACAGCCAGCGATAGCAGAGATCGAGATCGTGAAAGTGAGATACAGAAAAAGTAAGAAGGTCGAAGCGTTCATCAGGAGCGTTCGCGAGAATTTTCTGAAGTATGCGCATTATACGCAAAGATACTCTCCAGAGATGATCGAAGGCGTTCTTCGCGTCAACGATGCGGACAAGTTTTCAGACCTGATAGCTTCCCTGCTGGTGATTCCCAACGACGAGAAACAGCGTCTCTTGGATGAAACACACCCCACCAGAAGACTGGAGCAGATCTTAGAAATCCTGATAAGGGAAAACGAGTTGCTCGAAATAGAGCGAGAGCTTGACAGCAAGGTGAGAAAGAGAATCGAAGAGACGCAGAAAGAGTTCTTCCTCAGAGAGAAACTGAGAGCAATAAGTGAAGAACTTGGACAGAAAAACAGCGAAACGGCCCAGCTCAGACAGAAGCTCTCAACACTGAACCTTCCCGATTATGTACAGCAGAAGGCCCTGCAGGAGATCGAGAGGCTGGAACAGATGTCACCATACTCCGCAGAGGCGACCGTGGTGAGATCCTATCTGGACTGGATTTTGAATCTGCCATGGCAGATTGCCCTGCCCGAGAACACAGATCTCACTCGGGCTCAGAAAATTCTCGAGCAGAGTCATTACGGTCTGGAGGAAGCGAAACAGAGGATCCTTGAATTCCTTGCGGTGAGGAAGAGGAGCAAGAACGTGAGATCCCCAATACTGTGTCTCGTTGGACCACCCGGGGTGGGCAAGACCTCCCTGGCGCGCGCCGTCGCGCAGGCACTGGACAGAAGGTTTGTGAGGATGTCTCTCGGTGGTCTGAGAGATGAGGCAGAAATCAAAGGCCACAGGCGCACGTACGTTGGCGCGATGCCGGGCCGCATCGTTCAGATGATCAGAACCGCGCAGTGCAAAAATCCCGTCATGTTACTCGACGAGATCGACAAACTCGCGGTGAGTTTTCAGGGCGATCCTGCCGCCGCGTTGCTCGAAGTGTTAGATCCGGAGCAGAACAAAGAATTCCTTGACCACTACATCGAACTGCCTTTCGATCTCTCACAGGTGCTTTTCATCACTACGGCGAACGTGACACACACGATCCCACCAGCACTTTTGGATAGAATGGAGATCATCGAGATCGAAAGTTACACCGAACGTGAGAAGTTCATGATAGCCAAGAACTACATACTTCCAAAGATCTTAACCGAGCACAACCTTGACCGAGGAACTTTCAAAATCAGCGACGCCGCGCTCTTGAAGATCATACGGTCCTATACAAGGGAAGCGGGTGTGAGACAACTCACGAGAGATCTGGAAAAGATCGTCAGAACAGCTGTTCTGAACCTCGAGCAGGGCGAGAAGAGTTTCATGGTGAATGTGCGTAAGCTGGCTGAAATACTTGGCCCGGAGAGAAACGTGGATTTTCCGTCTTTATCACAGGCAGAGATCGGAGCTGTTCATGGACTCGCCTGGACAGAGTACGGTGGAACGATGGTGCTCGTTGAATGTGCGCTGATCCCAGGGAGAGGAGAGCTCATCCTCACTGGCCGACTCGGAGAAACCATGAGAGAATCTGCCAGAATTGCGCTGAGCGTCGCAAGGTCTTTCTGTGGGTCAGATGCGAAGGCTCTTTTTGAGAGTTACGACATTCACATAAACGTTCCGGAAGGTGCCGTGCCGAAGGATGGTCCATCGGCTGGTGTAACGATGAGTGTTGCGATCATTTCAAGCGTACTGAAAAAGAAAGTGAGGAGCGACACCGCGATGACCGGTGAGATCACGTTGCGGGGCAAGATTCTGCCAGTCGGAGGTGTGAAGGAAAAGGTTCTTGCGGCGCACAGGTACAACATCAAACGGGTTCTGCTACCGAAGGCGAACGAGAAAGATTTGGTAAAGTTACCGAAGCAGGTGCTCCGGGATCTGGAAATCATACTCATAGACGATATCCAGCAGGCAGTGAGAGAATCGTGCTTGTGAAAACCGTTCGTTTTCTCGTGGGTGCGCGCAGTGTCGAACAATTTCCACAACCGCTGGCCGGCGAAGTTTGCTTCGCCGGAAGATCGAACGTTGGAAAATCAACGCTTCTCAACATCCTTTTCAACCAGAGAATTGCCCGGGTGAGCAAGACACCGGGCAAAACGAGGACGATCAACTTTTACCTGGTTAATGAGCGTTACTACTTCGTGGATCTGCCCGGATACGGTTACGCCGCCGTATCCAAGGCGGAAAGACAACTGTGGAAGAAACTCATTGAAAGTTATTTTTCACTGAGAAGAGAAGTGATCAAGCTCAGCGTTTTACTGGTTGACAGTAGACTAAACGTTCAGGAAAGTGATAGAATGTTCGTAGAATACTGTACGTATTACGGGTTGAACCTGTTGATCGTGCTAAGCAAAACAGATAAACTGAGCGAAGCTCAGCTGCAAAAAGTGGTAAGATACTTTTCAGAGCAGTTCAATAGCGAAGTGATAGCTTATTCTGCGTTGAACCGGAGGGGTGTCAAAGAGATCGTCGAGAGGATTAAAGAAGCTCTGGAATAAAAAATTCCTGCCGGGGCTGTCCCCTCAGCGGAGAAGAAGCGGAGGCGATCAAAAAACTGGGTAAGGGGGGATAGCCGTGAAAAAACTGTGGAAGATACTGCTCATTGTCGGAAGCTTTTTGGCGATGTTGATTTCCGCAATTGGTAATATTGAAGTGTGGTGAAACGTTGAAATCAGATGGGAACCCCGGCAGGCGCCAGCGGAGTTGATGATGTGAGAAAGGTTTTCCTGTACTATTCCTTGTCTCTGTTCGTACTGTATATTTTTGTACTCATAAGTCTTTTTGAAAACCAGCCCACACAGTTGAACTGGACCTTCCTTCTGTTTCTCACCTTTGGAATTGTCTCAGAGGCGATCGGCTTTTGGGTAAATAACATTGTGAAGCCACAGGTGAGGATTACGGGCGGAATGCTGATGAACGTACTGGCATCGATCGTTCTTCAGAATGCTGCCGCTATCTTGGTTGGATCTTTGTCTTTGATCTTCACCGGTCTGTTCCTCGTGAAGAGCAAGCGGCTGACCAGCTATATTTTCAACATATCCCAGATAGGCCTCAGCACCTTCCTGGCATTGATAACTTACAGAACTTTGAGAACGGAGAACCTTGTAACGAACATGTGGCTCGTGCTGCTGGTGGGTATCGTTTACATGTTCTCAAACGCGATGCTGTCGGCCTTCGCAATTTACTTGGGTGGAAATGTCGGGATGCTCGCCAGTTTGAAACTTGCCACCCGCAGCCCGCTCTTGAGTGCTTCGTTCATGCTTCCACTCGCGAGTGTTTCCTACCTTCTGTACGAGCTGGTGGGAATCTCGGCTGTGCCGCTCGTCTTCGCAATACTCACGGCGATACAGGTTGGAAACATGTTCAGGAACGAGTACGAACAGTCCAAGCTGGACAAGCTCAGACTGATGGTGAAGAGTTTGGAGCTGCGCGATTTCTACACCCACGGTCACAGCGGACGTGCGGCGGAACTCGCCTACAGCGTTGCTAAAACTCTGGGGCTCAGCGAAAGAATGTGTGAAAGAATAAAGATGGCCTGCATGCTGCACGATGTTGGAAAGATAGGCATACCTGACTACATTCTTGGAAAACCCGAAAAACTCTCAGACGCTGAGTTCGAAATAATCAAGACCCATCCTATCAAGTCCGAAGAACTGCTCAAGAGTGTCAAAGGGCTGCGAGAAGAAGCCAGATGGGTGAGACACCACCACGAACACTGGGATGGACTCGGCTATCCAGACAGACTTTCAGGAGAGCAGATTCCGTTACCTTCGAGGATCATTGCCGTGGCAGACATTTACGAGGCTTTGACGAGCGATAGGCCTTATCGAAAAGCTTACACCAAGGAACAGGCCATCGAAATGATAAAACAGATGAGCGGGAACGTGCTCGATCCGAAGGTTGTCGAAGCCTTCCTGAAAGTCATGGGCGTGAATCATTCCGGAAACGGAACAGCGAAAGAACAAGGTTGACCTCTCCGACTCCCATGTTGAGTTCCTTGGCAATCTGTTGTTCGTCTTTGCCTTCCTGGTACATGAGCAGTATCTTACGCTCGATGGAAAGGTCTGAATCTTGTTGATCGATCCTGGTATTTTCGGTCTCGATAGCATTTTCTGGCTCTGTCACTTTCTGTGTGTCTTCTTCCTTCACATCGCTTTCAAATCGCTCGGTTTCCACCTGACTGAAAGAATTCATCAGCTCAGCTTCACGAACGCACAGCTGGCTGTACAGAGAGTTCGCCTGTTTGATCAGTACTTTCATTTCCTCTATTTTCTTATCGAGCATTCTGAGCCTGAGCGCGGACATGTGGCGGAACTGACCCATGAGTTCCAAAATTCTTTCCTCCAGCTTTTCGTATTCTTCGTCACGCCCCGTTCGACCGCGCAAGACTTGATTGAGGAAAACACCCCACGCGAACGCGAGAGTTACGATCGTTGATAAAACCACCAGCCAGTAGATCAAGTCGAACAAGATCCAACCCTCCGGCGTCTTCTGATTTTACACCGAAGATTGTATAATCTTTTTGATCAAAACACCAGCACAGGGAGGTTGCTTTATGGAATACAGAAAGGTTGGAAAATGGGGATTGAAGATCAGCGAGCTCTCCTTGGGAAGCTGGATCACATTTGGAAATCAGCTCGATTTCGAGTCTGCAAAAACACTCGTAAAAAGAGCCTTCGATGCCGGTATCAACTTTTTTGACACGGCAGAGGCTTACGCATCCGGAATAGCGGAATCGATGCTCGGTGAGATCTTCAAATCCTTCCGGAGATCGGATCTGGTTGTCTCGACAAAGATCTTCTGGGGTGGCAATGGACCGAACGACAGAGGACTTTCCAGAAAGCACCTTCTGGAAGGTACGTGGGCCTCGCTCAAAAGGTTGCAGATGGACTATGTCGACATACTCTACTGCCACAGGCCAGACCCCGAAGTGCCCATGGAGGAGATCGTCTGGACCATGGATCAGATATTGAGGAGCGGACTCGCACTGTACTGGGGAACGTCTGAGTGGAGCGCGGAGCAGATAGAGTCGGCGCACGAAACTGCAAAAAGGTTGAACTGCATTCCTCCGATCGTTGAACAGCCCCAGTACAACCTCCTGGTCAGAGAAAGGGTGGAGCGCGAGTACGCACCCCTTTACGAAAAATACGGTATGGGGCTTACAACCTTCAGCCCTCTCGCTTCCGGCCTGCTGAGCGGCAAGTACCTCGAGGGTATCCCGAGCGATTCGCGTCTGGGAAAGTACGAGTTTTTGAGAAAAAGATTCGAAGAAACGGGGCTTTTGAGCGAGAAAACCTTCTCCAAGTTGTTGAAACTCAGAGACCTAGCAAAAGAGCTTGGTTGCACGCTCGCACAGATTTCAATCGCTTGGATTTTGAAGAACAAAAACGTTTCGAGCGTCATACTTGGAGTCTCAAAACTCGAACAATTCGAAGAGAACATAAAAGCCATCGAGGTGAAAGAAAAGCTCACAGACGATGTGATGAAGCAGATCGAGACTATCCTCGCTTCCTGAGGATCGGTTCCAAAATCCTGTCCAGCACTCCGTGCAGGTAAGAGTGGATCATGAGTTTACAGCTCGACAGTTGTTCGAGATCGGGGAATTCTTTTCCGGCAAAGAATCTGTAGTTCAGCTGAACTTCCAGTTTTTCAGAAATCCAGCGCGGGATCTTCACCCTTCCTATATCGTCGCACGTTGGAACGTGTGAGCACGCCTCGACAACCGTCACAGTGTCGTTGTCTTTCAAATTCTTGAGTGCTTCGATTCCGCTCAAAAACCTATTCACATCACCCTCGCTGACGCTTTCAAGGATCGAGAAGGTCGTTAGAGGAATATCCCTGGGAACGATCTTCTCGACTCTCATGATCGCCTGAGAATCGGTCACGACCAAATCAACCTTGAAGTGCAGTTTTTCCAGAGTCTGGGCAAGCTCGGTCTCCCTCGTTAAGCCGACTGTTGCAGCATGATCGATCGTCTCTCTTATGGCTTCAACCTGGGGCATGATGAGTCTTCCTTTCGGCGCAGCAGTATCTATCGGTACCACGAGGACGATTGTTCGATACTGACCGATGAGGTGGGCCAGCATTGGTCTGAATTCTCCATTTGGCACAACGCTCGCAAGAGTGTGAAGGAGTGTGTCAACATTTTTCGCGTTTTCGCAGAAACCTCAACGATGGGTACTTTGAAGTCGATGTATGCTTCCTTGACATGTTTGCCCAGATCCAGTTTGTTTACGGCGATGAGAAAAGGTATTTCGAGCTGCCGGAACATTCCAACCGCGAAGTGTTCGTGTTCACTTGGCACATCGTCCACAACCAGAATCGCTGCGTCAGCCAGATAGAGCGATCTTTTGGCGCGTTCGATCCTCTTTTCTCCCAGAAATCCCTCGTCGCTCAGTCCAGGTGTGTCGATGAGCGTCACAGGTCCCAGGGGATGTATCTCGAGCGTTTTGTAAACCGGATCTGTGGTCGTACCAGGAACATCACTCACGATGGTCACATCTTGATCAGTGATCGCTATGTGTTTCCTAAACCCTGCATGAAAAGCGTTCACGGTTTTTCCTTCTGTAACCAAAATCTTCACTCACTTCGTAACCGATGGACCTGACGATGTTTTTCGTGCATTCCCCACAGGCCGTATCCTTTTCGAAAATGCAGATCTTGTTTGGATACAACGTGTAGTGAGATCTGTACGGAGAAGGAGTGAAATTCGGCATGATGACGTTCGCACCACATTTCAAAGCGAGTTGTCGGCCGAAGGGATGTATTGTCCCGAGTGCCGTTGTCGCTGGAATGTTCGCGTCCGGTAAGAACAATCTGGTGAGCGCGATCAGCTTCAGAACTTTCGTCAAATCGCCCGCTTTGCTGTCACGTAGTGGGGTGTCCGGGTGTGGTATGAAAGGACCGATGCCGACCATGTCCGCATCGAGTTCGTAAACAAAAAGCACGTCTTTGGCCAGTGCCACGTCGTTTTGACCAGGTAATCCGACCATGGAACCTGCACCAGTTTCGTAACCAAGCTGTTTGAGCCTGATGAGATGAGACTTTCGGATTTGGAAGGAATCGTTTGGATGCAACTTTTCGTAGAGCTGTTCATCGGCAGTCTCGTGACGCATCAAATACCTGTCTGCACCAAGATTCTTCCAATATTCATATTCCTCGAAATCTCTTTCCCCTATGGAGAGAGTTATCGCCACGTTGAGTCGCTTGATCCGTTGGATCATTTCCCCAATCATCTCGGTGGTATAGTATGGGTCTTCTCCAGATTGAAGTACCACCGTCTTTATTCCCATCTCGGCGATCAGCTTCGCACGTTCGACGATCTCGTCTATGCTCATCCGATACCGCTTGACGTTTTTGTTCGACGCTCTTATACCGCAGTACAGACAATCGTTCCTGCAGTAGTTCGAAAACTCTATGATGCCACGAAGATAAACTTGCTTTCCGAGATATTTTTGCCTGACTTCATCAGCCAGTGCGAAAAGCTTCTCATTCAGTTCATCGTTCGATATCACCCAGGCGATTTCCTCAAGCGTCACTCGTTCTGGATGTCGAACGATCTTTTCGAACACACCGTACACACTCGACCACCCTTTCACAGAGCTTTCTGAGTTCCTCGTTCAATCCGTCCGCTTCCACAAAGACCACGTAGTTCTCATCCTCGAACGCCACTATCGGAGGAACGAACCTTTCCCTGCCAGCCTTGAGATTTGGAATGTGACTGATCCTTCTGCCGACTTTCTCACACACCCACACCTTGCAGTTGAACATCTCCGCGATCTGTTTCAGCAACTCCTCACAGCCTGACATCACGCTCTCCCGCCTCTAATCTCTGAAGGAGTTTCTCCACAACTTTTCTTCGCTCCTGTGGCATTCTTTCAAGTTCACTCTGGATGAGCCTTTCTCCGACCTTCCTGGTCTCTTCAGAGGCGTAGTCGAGCAAGTACTCTTTGAACGTCAACAACGCGTTTGGGGTGCAGAATTCTTTCACAAATCCCGGTATGGCGAATTCCATGAAGTGCTGCCCCGTTCTGCCGGCCCTGTAACACGCCGTGCAGAAGGATGGAATGTAACCGTTCTCGGCGAGCTCCCGCATCACTTCATCCAGCGATCTCGTATCGCCCAAGATGAACTGACTCTTCTTCACAGCTTCTGGATCCTGGTTCGAATAAGAACCCACACCTATGCTCGAACCAGCGTCTATCTGAGACACTCCAAGTTTCAAACCTTCACGTCTTATGTCCGGGCTTTCCCGCGCTGTCAGGATCATGCCCGTGTACGGAACGGACAACCTTATGATCGCGATGAGTCGCTTGAATTGTTCGTCGTTCACCGGATTCGGTGGCCTCTGAGCGAGAGGCGTGTTCACCGCTGGTTCTATCCTCGGGAAGGATATCGTGTGTGGGCCCACTCCGAACCTTTCTTCTAAATGCTTCGTGTGGTACATCAGACCCATCACTTCGAACTTCCAATCGTACAGACCGAACAGCGCACCTATTCCCACATCGTCTATGCCGGCGAGCATCGCCCTGTCGAGGCCGAACAGCCGGTACATGTAGGAAGCTTTGGGACCCTTCGGATGGTACTTCTTGTAGGTGGGTAAATGGTAAGTTTCCTGAAAGATCTGAAAAGTCCCTATGCCCACTTCTTTGATGATCCTGTAGCCCTCCACTGTCTGGGGAGCTGCGTTGACGTTGACTCGCCTGATCTCCCCATTTCCATTCTTGAAGCTGTAAATCTTCTCGATCGTTCTGGCTATGAACTGGGGTGAATACATGGGATGTTCTCCGAACACGACTATCAGTCTTTTGTGGCCCTTAGAAGTGAGAGCATACAGCTCGGCTTCAAGCTCTTCTTCGCTCAACGTTTTCCTGATCACCTCGGAATTCTCAATTCTGAAACCACAGTAGGAACAGTTGTTGATGCAGTGATTGCCTATGTACAGCGGTGCGAAAAGAACGATCCTTTTTCCGTAGATTTCCTCTTTCAACTTTCTCGCCGCCTGGAATATGATCTCTATCTGCTCTGGTGTTTCTGCGTTCAAAAGTATCGCAGTTTCCCTCGGCGTGAGCCTCTCTTTCTGGAGAGATTTTTCAACGATCTCCTGAACCTGTTTCGTGTCTGGATTCTTCGTTTCCTCCAGCAGCTGTTCTATTTCTCCATGTGGTATGAAACTTTCCCGATCTTCTATACTTTCGATCTTCTTCAGAAGTACCATCATACTTATCACCTCACCTGATTGGCATGGTTTTGACCTTCACACCTCTGATTTGACCAAGTTTTCCACTCAAACTACCGATAGTATCGTTGTTTGCCTTCAGAACGAGCAGAATGATCGCCACGTTCTCGTCCGGCACAGGATAACCCACCCTGAGTCGTATCACGTCAGCGAATTCATGAAGAAGCTCGTTTACCTGTCGGTACGCGTTCTGTCTGTCTTCCACAACGATGTTGACGATGTAGAACCTTTCCAAAATTAAAACCCCCTTCCTCTCACCAAGGAAGGGGGCAAATAGCACGCAAACGCTCCCCTTCCTCGGTGTCAGATTCAACTCCTCCACCTCAGAAGGTTTCCAAGTGAATTGTATCACAAATGGATCACTGGTGATGGTCGATGGACGCGCTGTGGTAAAATACATTTAACAGGATTTTCAAAAGAGGGCAGAACGTGATGCACGATTGGCGCGAATGGTTGGTAAGACAGATCTCACTGGCCGGAAACTTTGACAAAAACATTCTTGATGCGTTTCTCCAGGTACCAAGGGAGATCTTCAGCGAGTTCAAATACGATCCGGATGTCGTTTACAGTGACAACGTGATCATCACGGCGAAAAACAAAGACACTTACACCACCTCGAGTCAGCCATCCCTCATGGCTCTGTTCATGAGCGCTGTCGGTTTGAAACCAGGCATGAAGGTTTTGGAGATCGGTTCAGGCACGGGGTACAACGCGTGCGTCATGGCACACGTGGTTGGAGAAGAAGGTCTGGTGGTTGGTGTAGAAATCAATCGGAAATTTTTCGAAAAAAGCCTCGAGGCAGCTTCGGCACTTTCCCTTCGAAACGTGGTCTTTGTGAACGCCGATGGATTTTTCGGCTTCGAAAAGTTCGCACCTTACGATGCGGTGCTGGTCACGGTAGCTGTGGAGAGGATTTCGCCGTACTGGATAGAGCAGCTCAGAATCGATGGAAGGATTGTAGCGCCCATGCATGTATACACGATCGATAGACAACCTGCGTTCGTGTTCGAAAAGACCAGCGAAAGTGTCATCGCGAAACACCTCGTGGAAACCAGGTTCATAAAGGCTGGAGGATCGCTCGGAGATCTCAACGAGAGGAACCTCGAAAGGCTCTCTAAAATCGAGAAAACGTTCACAGAACCGAGCAGTTTTCTGAGATTACCTTCGAGCCAATACGAAACACTCGGCGTATTCCACGTCGCGAGCTGGTCTCTGTGTGAGAGGCTTGGCTGGATTTACTTCGTCGAGGACAGCGCTTTCGCGCGGTGGAAGGGTGGATGGGAAACGTACGGTGAAACGAGACTACTCAGAACCATTGCCGAAGAGTGGGCCAGAACCCGGTACACTCCGATGACTTTGCTGATTTTTCACTACGATTACGGCATGAATTTCAAAGGGCTGGAAAGGTGGGATGAAACGTGAGGAAAATTTTCGTTCTCTACCTTCTGATGGCGCTCACCTTGCTGTGCCTGGCCAATTATGGGTATTTCAGTCGCGCGGGACTGCTGAGGCTGGGAGAAGAGCTCACGTTCACCGTCTACGGTGAAGATCTTCAGACTGTGACGCTCACGATACGGGAGGTTAAAAACGACGATGTGCTACTTTCAAAGTTACTCGGGGAACAGGTCGACGTTTCCCCGTGGCTTGGCAAGGTCGTCGTGAGGAGGACTTACAAGCCTGCGAAAGATTGGGAAACCTTCTCGTTGAAAACGAACGCCCTGGGAACGTACTACGCGACCCTCACACGACGGGACGAACGCGGAAAGGAGATCGCTCTCGATGAAACCTTTTTAGTTGTGACCGACATTGAAGCCATCCAGTTCAGCGACGGTGAAAGAACCATCGTGTGTGTGATGAAACAGGACGGTGGTTTTGTCAACGATGCGGAGGTGCTCTTCTACAAAGATTCAAAGCTCGTAAAAAAGGCTCGAACAGATTCAAAAGGCATGGCGAGCTGTGAGCTCGCCTGCGACTTTTTCTACGTGAGGAAAAATGGAAGTTCCATCTTCGGCGAGATATACTCACCGTTCAAAGAAGAGTACGCAGACGAAAAATTGTTCTTGCTGACGGACCGGCCGGTGTACAAACCGAACGATATCGTGAAGTTTCGGGGCCAGTTGTTCAGCAAGAACGGCAGTCTTTACCAAGCACTCGGAGTTTCTTCCGTGAAACTGATCGCGAAGGATCCCAAAGATAACGAAGTGTACGCGAAAGATCTGGCCACAGATGACCTCGGTGGATTTTTTGACGAATTCAATCTCCCGGAAAGCGCGGCAGTGGGTGTTTATGAAATCGAAGTCGTCCACGGAGATAGAACCTATTACAGTAGTTTCATGGTGGAAGAATATAGAAAACCTGAATACAAGATCTCGATCGAAACTCCTGAAGGACCTGTTTTTGCGAATCAAACGCTTCGGTTCACTATCTATGTCAACTACTTCAACGACCAGCCTGTCGCACATGCACAGGTGGCTTATTACGTGCACGCAAACCCGTTCTACGAAAATCCCTTCCTCGCATACAGAGGGCTTGAGATGACCGATAAGCACGGAAAGATCACCGTTGAAGTTAAGATCGATGAAGGTTTCGATGGCTACTACACTATAGAAGCGATCGCGACCGACGAGAGCCAACGCCAGGTGGAAGAAAGAAAGTCTGTGAGGGTATGGCCGGCCGATGTGAACATCCAGCTGGAAGAAGAGTACATCTGGACGAGTCCGGGTCAGAGACTGAAGATAACTGTTTCTGTCACGAACGTGGCCGGCGAACCACTCGATGGAACACTCACCGCGGAAGCGGATGGTGCTGTTCAAGAAGTCCAGGTCACAAACGGAAAGGCAGAATTCACTTTCGTTCCAGAAAAACCAAAGACTTACAACGTTGAACTGACTTTCGGAAAGGCCAAGAAGCGGCTGACCATTCACGCCTTCGGTGAAGGTTACAAACCGAGTGAATTGATGCTGATCTGTGATCAGAAGAAGCTACAACCCGGTCAGACGTTCCAACTCCAGCTTGTTTCATCCTACAGGTTCACCGGTCTGGTTGCCATGCTCGCTGAGAGGATCTATCAAATCGCACCTGTGGACGCCTTTGGACGGGCCTCGATCCAGTTGAAAGCACCCGAAGATGCCTTCGAAAAGAACCTGTTCATCGTCTTCCTCGGGCTCGAGAACGGAAGACGTGTCGAGAAAGAGTTGAAAATCCCCGTCGAACGTGCTCTGAATGTTTCCAGCTTGAAGATAAGCTTCGACAAGGCAAAGTACGAACCCGGTGAATTCGCAACGATAAAGATAGAGGCTGATGCAGCCAGCGTTTGTCTCATGCTCGTCGATGAAGCCATATACGCCATGATCGCGCAGGAACCACCCAGTCTGGAAGAGTTCCTCTACCCTGAGAACGACTATCCAGCCGTGACGTACGATTTCGCGCACACTTGGAGACTCTACTCTTTGACGGATCAGGTTTATGCAAAACTGCTCAGCAAAGAAGTTTCTTTCGAAGACTTCAAGAAAAGTGCGGTGATGGAAAAAATAAACGTGAGAGAGTACTTCCCAGACACAGCGCTGTGGATCCCTTCGTTGCGCCTTGAACAAGGTGTCGCGACGCTACGTTTCAAAGTGCCAGACAGCATAACGACCTTCAGAGCGACAGCCTATGGTTTTTCAAAATCACTCTTTTCGCAGGGTTCTGGCTCCATGCTTGTGACCAAACCTTTCTACGTAAGACCAAACCTGCCCACTTTCTTCAGAGAAGGTGACGTTGTGCGCACAGGTGCCACGATCTTCAACCGAACCGACGAAGCGTTGAAGGTGAACTACTGGGTGGAACTCCCGAACGCGTTGCGGGCCATGCAAGATGTCTCAGGTGAAACCATCGTTCAACCGAACTCTTCTTTCGTGCAATCGTACTTCGTTCGGGCGATTCAACCTTCGGATCCTTCAACGCTGACCTTCTACGCCGTTTCGAAGTGGTCGGACGCCATAGCTTTGAACGTGCCGGTCAGGCCGTTCGCGTTCGAGAGGGAATATTACTTCCTCGAGGCCATCGACGGTAAGAAAAGCGTAACGTTGCCGGATGCGGAATATGTTCAAGCGAGACTGAGGATCCTCACGAGTGTGGTGCCGATCCTTGCTAGGAGCATCGAAAAACTGATCCATTATCCTTATGGATGCACGGAACAAACTATGAGCAGTTTCTTACCAGCGATCGTCGCAACGAAGATGGGGTTGAAGATTGAAAACCTCGATGAGATCGTTCAGAGAGGTCTCTTCAGACTGTACGACCATCAGCACTCCGATGGGGGCTGGGGCTGGTGGAAGACCGACGAGAGCCATCCGCTGATGAGCGCTTACGTGATGGAGGGGCTTTATTACGCGCGCGAAGCAGGTTATCACGTGCCAGATTCAGTCGTTCGTAGAGGAATAGAGTATCTTTCGAACAACCTCACCGGTTACGGTGCTTACGTGCTGTTTTTGTATGGTGTGAACGTCGTGGATCTTCGGCCCAAAAACGCTATCGATCTTATCTTCGGTAGCATGCTGTCTGCCGAATATTTGCAGAGAGCTCTCGAGTTCGTCGAAGAAAGTGAAAGGTTCGCGCGTGTGAGAGTCGATTACGATGATCATTTCATCAGCGAGATCCAGCTTTCCAGTGTCCTGCTCAGATCTCTAATCAAGTGGCGGAAAGATTCTCCGCTCGTGTCGAAACTGATCAAGTATCTTTTGAGCGAGAAGGATGGTTACTTCTGGTATTCGACGAAGGATACTTCCTATTCGATGCTGGCGTTGCTCGAAGCGCTTCCAGGCTACGACAGGCCGCTCGTGTGGATCAGGAACAACCAGAAGGAATTCTTCTTGGACACCGAAGGTGAAGTCTCACTGGAAAAGGGTTCTCTCGAGATCGAAGGTCAGGGACTCGTCGAGATTCACGTGGTCTACCTTGAACGTCCGGTCGCTGCGGTTCAAGAAGGCCTGGAGATCGAAAGACGATTCTACAAGCGATACGAACTCTACCTGGAAAAAGACAGGCAACTGATCGATGCCTTCGTCCCCCTCGGTAGCGATCTGGTACCAATCGCTATCGAACGTGTGGAGCCGTCCGATAGAATCCTTCGCGTGTACGCCCACGAGTACGATGGTATCAAATCTTTCGAGCATAACGGTGTGAAATTCACGGTGACGGACGATCGCCTGACCTTGTTCAACGTGACCTACGAGTTCGAAAAACTCCTGGCGGCATCAGGCTGGATCGTTGCAAAACTGAGGAACGATGCTGTGCTCATCTGCGACACAAATTCTAAAAGAACCTCCGTGGAACAGGGTGTAAGAGACGTTGCGTTGCTCGGTTCGAAGGTGCTGAAACTTAAGGAAAACGCGCTTTTGATGAACGAAACGGTGTTGATGAAGGTTCCAGACGATGTTGAGGAACTGACTTGCACGGATAGAGAAATTCTGCTGAAGGCGAGGGACAAAACGTACTGGTTGAAAGATGGAAACTTCGTCGAACTCTGCTTCACGGCACGGTTCGTCCAAGAATGGGACGGAGAAAGACTCGTGGCGAGCGATATCAAGTTTTCTGGAAACGAATCGGTCCTTGATGGAACGTTCAAAATCACGTTCAAGCATGAACCGGTCAAACTCCAGGCTGGAGACATCGTTAAAACCGTTCTCACAGTCAGTGAATGCGACGGACAGTATCTGATCGTCGAAGACTTCTTCCCATCGTGCGCACAGGTGTTATCCGAGTACACCGAGAGAACCCTGCATTTTTCTGGCAAGTTCAGCTATGGCTGGTACAGACCGTGGCGTTTCTGGTACTTAGCACGCGAACTCCACGAGGATAGAATCGCATTCTTCGCCACACGGTGGTGGAACGACACCTTCAGTTACGTCTGGAGGGTTACAGCCGATGGGATATACCAGCTGTTGCCAGCGAGGGTTTATTCTATGTACAAAAAGGGTCTTTACGCTCATTCTGATCCTTGCGTGCTCCACGTTGGCATGGACGGTGAAGACCTGGCAGGCGAATGATCTGATCGAAAGGGGTCTTTTGAAGTCGAAACTGGTTGAACTGAAGAGAATATGCGAAGTTTTAAAAATCGAACCCAGTTTCGAAGTCTTGATTGTGGAATGTGAAACGCTGGAGGAATTTCACCGGATCACGAACCGTCCTTACAGCATCGGCGCGGTGTACTCGAAGGGCGTTATCGTCACTCAGCCTTTCGCGGTGCTGAGATCGAAGGGTGTGCTGGAAGAGGTCCTCGTGCACGAGCTTTTGCACCACGTAATCTCGATCAACTTCGACCTTCCTGGCTGGATCCAGGAGGGTCTGATCCTCTATCTGACAGGTGCGCAGATAGAAAAACTTCCTTTCCATCACAGAGAATGTCTTTTGAGATTCATGAGAGAGGTAGACCATGAAGAGATTGATGATCTTCTTGCTCGTTACAGGCGCATTCCTTGTTTTGAACCTCACTGAACGTCTCCTTTTTCACGTCGAGATAGAGTCTGGTGACTCTGTGGTCGACTCGGTTCAGGATCTCTTCATAAGAGCGACGGTCAGATTCGCAAAGATCAAGAGTGACAAAATTGTTCAAAAAGTCGATGGAGGCATCTTGGTGAAAGATGTCAGACCAGGCGAACGGATCCAGCTCACATTTGAGAGTAGAGGTCTTTTCAAAAAGAAATTGACCTACAGTGTTTTTGCCAGTCCGAGCACTTTTGATACGGACCTGGACGGATATCCAGACTGTCTCGAGCTGGACAGACAGGACAGCGAACGGTTCAGAAACTGGTTCGTCTGGGTAGCTGTGTCTGCGCTCATGAACGATCCTGCACTCTGGAACGAGAAAGAGAGAGATTGTGCCGGTTTCGTGCGTTACTGTGCGCGGGAAGCGCTCAGGAAACACGACGAGTGGTGGTTAAAAACGACCAAATACCATGGTCCTCTTTTTGGAGACGTACAGAAGTACAACTATCCAGATTTACCACTGGTCGGAGAGAAACTGTTCAGAATACAAAAAGGAGGCTTCAAAAGCAAGGAAGAATTCTCTTATTTCGCCACGGCAAGAATCCTGGCGGAATGCAGTATGAGGTTCGTCACAAAGGATGTAAACGAAGCCATGGTTGGCGATGTTTTAGTTTTCTTCCATCCAGAAGATTTTGAATTTCCTTATCATCTCATGATCTACGTCGGCGATCCGGGCCTGGTGAAGGACAGAACCTGGCTCATCTACCACACGGGCCCCATTGGTGATAACCCCGGCGAACTGAGACTCGTTCGCCTGCGAGAACTGTTGAACTACGATCCCACCTGGTGGCCCGTGAAAGACAATCCGAACTTTCTCGGTTTCTACAGGTTCAGGTTTCTGAACGATTGATCTTCACATCATTGTTACCTTCTTCGGGACGAATCCTCCGTATATAACTTATGGGGAGCGCTCCCGCAGAATACATACCATTTTGATGGTGGAGAGTATCCACTAACATCGACTATGTGATCATGAAGCTTGCAGCAACGTAGAACAAAATGATCACAATCGACGAGTAAAAGTACCTTTCAAACGGTCGTGGTTGATATTTCAAAGCTGAGAATGCAGTACGAAAATCTCGCTCCCCTGAAAATCCTGACTGAAAGAGCTACACAGACTTGCTTTGATCCCGTTTTGTGGACAAGAATGAGATGAGAGATGAGAAGTGAATAAAATAAGAAGGAAAAAACACTCAAGCCCCTCAACGGGGCGTTTTTGCCTTAACTCGGTAAGCTCTCGGAAGACCATAAAAAACGCCGGAGCTTTCGCTCCGGCCAATGGGTGGGTCTATCTCATCCGCCTACGTGTCTGATACCAGCCTCTATGGCCTCAAGATTGAGTTTCAAAAGAGATGAACCTTTCTCACCGAGCTTGTACTGCAGTGCGGATACGATAGATTCAACTTTCACACACTTCGTCACCGCCACGATCGCACCGAGCACAACCATGTTGGCGACTTTCAGATTTCCAATCTTTTCGGCGATCTCATTTGCGGGCACTTCGATGACTTTAATGTCGTTCCTGCTCGCTTTCCTATCGATCACAGAGGAATTAAGAAAAAGAAATCCATCTTTTTTGAGCCTCGGTTCGAACTTCAAGAGTGAGGGAATATTCATCGCGACAACGACATCAGGTGTGTCAACGATCGGAGAAGCGACCGGTTCATCACTTATGACCACCGTGCAGTTTGCAGTCCCACCACGCATTTCCGGACCGTAGGATGGAAACCATGTTACATTCTTGCCCTCGATCATCCCAGCCTGGGCCAGGATCTGGCCCATCAGCATCACACCTTGTCCACCGAAACCTGCCAGTACGAAACTCAGCGTCATTTTTCTTCACCAACCTTATCGACGAAGACTCCGAGAGGATACTCCTTCACCATCTGTTCGTCAATCCATCTTCCTGCCTTCAGCGGGTCCATACCCCAGTTCGTTGGACAGGTCGAAAGTACCTCGACCAGACCAAAACCAACATCCTTCAACTGGGCAAGGAAGGCCTTCTTTATGTGGCGCTTTGTGGTCAAAACGTCCCTTGGTGTGTTCACCTTCGTGCGCGCAAGGTATGCGACTCCCTTCAACTCTTTTAAAACCTCACACACGTGTATCGGGTAACCTTCTCGTTCGGCGGTTCGACCGTATGGAGACGTCGTTGTCTTCATGCCGAGCAGTGTTGTCGGTGCCATCTGACCTCCCGTCATGCCGTATATAGCGTTGTTGATGAATATGGTCGTGACCCTCTCACCGCGGTTGGCTGCGTGGATCGTCTCCGCGGTGCCTATCGCGGCGAGATCGCCATCGCCCTGGTAGGTGAACACAACGAGGTCCGGTCTCGCCCTCTTCATACCTGTCGCCACGGCGAGGGCTCGTCCGTGTGGCGCCACCGTGCCGTCGAGTTCGAAGAACTCGTAGGCGAACACCGAACAACCCACGGGCGCCACTATAATCGTTCTCTCCCTTATACCGAGCTCGTCTATCACTTCCGCGATGAGTCTGTGGACTATACCATGGTGACAGCCTGGACAATAGGAAAATTGTTTTTTACTGAGTGATTCTGGCATCTTGTAAACGGCTCTGTATTCCATCTTCAGCGCCTCCCAACAAGCTTCATCAAGTGTTCGAAGATCTCTCCAGGTGTTGGAACCACACCCGCCATGCGACCGTAGAACTCGATCCGGGTCAACCTCAAAGCTGCGAGCTTCACATCTTCGAGCATCTGACCGGAACTCATTTCGACTGTGAGGATCAAAGAGACACGTTTCGCGAGTTCTTCGAGTGGCTTATAAGGATACGGATACAGCGTGATGGGTCTGAAAAGACCAACCTTTAATCCCTTTTCCCGTGACATTTTCACAACACTCTTGCAAATCCTCCCAACAGTACCGTAAGCGGCCAGCAGTATCTCCGCATCCTCGGTGTGAAACTCTTCCCACCTGATCTCTTCTTGCTCCATCTTCCTGTACTTTTCTTGAAGCTGCAGGTTCATCTTCTCAAGCCCGTACGGATCTATGTTGAACGATGTCACCTTCCTGGGTGGTCTGTCCTTCGCACCGGTGAGCGCCCAGCTACTGTTGTCGTAGCTGATTTGTTTCTCCTCCAGCTCGACAGGCTCCATCATCTGACCCAAAAGACCGTCTGCGAGTATGAGCGCAGGGTTTCTGTATTTATCAGCAAGCTCGAACGCAAGCTGAGTCAGAGTCACCGCTTCCTGAACGGTGGAAGGTGCAAGCACGATCAGTCTGTAATCTCCATGGCCGCCGCCCTTCGTCGCCTGGAAGTAATCTCCCTGGGAAGGTTGAATGTCTCCAAGCCCTGGACCACCACGAACCACGTTGACGAACACCGCGGGAAGCTGAGCACACGCTATGTACGAAATTCCTTCCTGCATGAGACTGAAGCCGGGAGAAGAGGTCGATGTCATCGCACGTTTTCCAACACTCGCGGCACCGTAGATCATGTTGACTGCAGCTACCTCGCTTTCTGCCTGCAAGAAACAACCTCCAACCTCTGGTAGACGTCTCGCCATATACTCCGTCAATTCATTCTGTGGCGTGATTGGATAGCCGAAGAAGTTCCTGCAACCTGCCATGATGGCGGCTTCACCTATAGCTTCGACACCCTTCATCATTATCTTCTTCACTGCACCTCACCTCTCGCAGGAACCAGCCTGTAAACCGTGATGCACACATCCGGGCACATCATGTAGCAGAAACCACAACCATTGCATTTATCTTCCGGATCGTATTGCTCTGCGGGATGATAACCTTTGCTGTTGAACCGTTCAGAAAAACGAATGATTTTCTGCGGACAGGCGTTGATGCACAACCCGCACCCTTTGCACCTCTCTGCGTCTATTTCGATATAAGCTTTCTTCAAACCAATTCCTCCTTTCCGATCAGGTATCTCCTTATCTTGAACGTTTCGAACTCTCCTTCGTAATCAAGTGGCTCGGCAACGACGTTGAAGGCAACCGGAATCGATATCACTCTGGAAACTTCCTTCACTATTTCTTCACCTTCTCTGATCACATCCACAGTAGTCTGACTTCCAAGGTTCGTGTTGTTTATCAGATAGTCGACCTCAACCGAAGCGGCACGCTGGATCCTTTCGATGTGGTGACAGATCTTTTCCACCGTATCGCAGAAGGGTCTTCGGGCGTTTATGACGAAATAAACATCGGCGTCCGAAAGGTATTCTTTCAGCGAACCAATGACGATGCTGCCTTTTTCATCGCCTCCAACATCGAGTACCACGAGATAGTCCGGATTCTGCAGATAACCCGCCACCGCCGCATCGATCAGAGGAAGGTCGGCCCTCATGACGTAGTCTGGTGGTGCTATGACCCGTATGTCCTTTTCCTCTAGCATATCTTTGTATTCACGCACCCTGAAATAACTCGCAGTGACATCAACGTCCGCTATGGCGACGAGTTTGCCATCGAGCTTGTTCTTTATGGCGAAATTCATTGCGATCTCGGTTTTTCCCGAACCGTAAAGACCTAAGAAGACCTTATTTTTTGCCATTTTTCCGCCTCTTCTCTGTAGTTTTTACTTTTCTCTTCGCCTCTCAGGACTCTCAAAACGCCGAAGGCCAGGGCTCTCTCTTCGTTCCCACCAGGATATACCAGAACGGGTGCTATGAAAGAAACATAATCTTTGAGCCAGCTGACCATGTACCTTTGATCGTGCACGATACCACCGGTCAGGACTATCGCATCGACTTCTCCTCTGAGTGCGGCCGCCATCTTGCCTATCCATTTGGCGATCTGGTATGCCATGGCCCTGTAGACCAGTTCGGCCTCGCGATCGCCCTTGTTGATTCTGTCTTGAACCTCCACAGCGCTGTTTGTTCCAAGGTACGCCACGAGGCCTCCGTTGCCCTTTATGCGTTTCAGGATCCATTCTTTCGTATACTTGCCACTGTAGCACAGATCGATGAGCTGAGTCAGAGGCAACGTGCCACTGCGCTCCGGTGTGAAGGGCCCGTCACCATCGAGCGCGTTGTTCACATCGACAACCCTTCCTTTCATGTGTGCACCGATGGATATGCCACCACCCATGTGTACGACGATCAAATTGACTTCCTCGTATTTCTTTCCGAGTTCCGCTGCCGCAAGGCGCGCCACGGCTTTCTGATTCAGCGCATGGAAGATCGACTTCCTCTCAAGCTCCGGATGCCCCGACAATCTCGCAACGTCCCAC
This sequence comes from Thermotoga sp. Ku-13t, assembly GCF_011057685.1. NCBI lineage: Bacteria > Thermotogati > Thermotogota > Thermotogae > Thermotogales > Thermotogaceae > Thermotoga > Thermotoga sp. Ku-13t. Next base: position 928,478 of record NZ_LNFY01000001.1, read on the forward strand.
ATTTCATCTACCACCACAGGATCAACGATGTAAGCTTTCACACCGGCCAGCTTCGCAATTTCATAGGCCAGCACGGCACCGAGATTGGATGCATGTTCACCGTATTTTGCCTGTCTGAGCTCTTCCAGCATCGTTTCGTCCACTTCGTAGGTTCCGGAAGGAATAGGTCTGATCAGACCTCCGCGCCCCACAACGGCTGAAAAATCACCCGGTCTGTAACCGGAATCTTCGAGGAACCTCAAAAGCGTTTGCTTCCGGAACTCGTACTGGTCGAACAGGCGCACGTACTTGGAAAGTTCACTCAAATCATGATAGATCGTCTGAGAGATCTTGCAATCTTCATCCTCGAATATGGCGAGCTTCGTCGATGTCGAACCTGGATTGATCACCAGTATTCTGAACATCGCCCACACCTCTTCAACAGAGAATCGCGGCGAGCGCTATGGAATAAAGCTTGGTCCTGTCGGAGTCAGCTCTAGATGTGAGAACGATTGGTATCCTTGCTCCAAGGATCACTGAAGCAACCGTCGCGTTCGCGAAGAACACCAGAGCTTTGTACAGAACGTTACCGGCTTCTATGTCTGGCATGATGAGTATGTCTGCATCTCCAGCCACCGGGCTTTCGATCTTCTTGTGCTCGGCAGCTTCTTTAGAGATCGCGTTGTCCAAGGCGAATGGACCATCCACGATGCAGTCCTTTATCTGACCCCGATCACTCATCTTGCTCAGGACGGCTGCGTCCAGTGTGGCGGGCATCTTCACGTTCGGCACCTCTATCGCACCCACGATGGCGACCTTCGGTTTTTCAATGCCGAGTTTCTTCACCACCTTCACCGAGACGTTTATCATATCGATCTTTTGTTCCAGGGTCGGCGCGATGATCATTCCAGCATCGCTGATCGCTAAAAGTTTGTGGTAGGTCGGGACATCGAAAACACTGACCATCGTGATGGTCGAGCCGGTTTTGAGATTGTACTGATCCTCAAGCACGACTTTCATGAGATCTCCCGTCTTAACGGAGCCTTTCATCAAGAGTTCTCCACGTTCCGAGACGACTTCGACCGCCACCCGTGCACTCTGATCCTTCTGGCAATCTATCAGTTCGCAACGGCTCAGGTCAAGACCAACTCTTTCCGCCAGCGCCTTCGTCTCGACCTCAGGACCAACCAGCACTGGTTCGACGATGGAATGCTCCAGCGCCATCTTCAAAGCGCTCAACACGACATCGTCGTTTGAACCTGCCACGACGATCTTCTTTCTCAGTCCTCGAGCTCTCTCAACGAGGAATGCGAGCCTATCCATTCGGACCACCCCAGATCTTCGCCTTCTCCTCGCCCCTCAGGACCCTCAACGCTCCCAGAGCCAGTGCCTCCATTTCGAATTCGCCTGGAAGCACGAAGATGGGTGCAAACTTGTAGATGTATTCCTTTATCATCTCAACGAATTCGTCACTGTGCGCCATGCCCCCCGTTAAAATGATGGCATCGAGCTTTCCTTTCAAAACGGCGCACATTCCGCCAATCTCTTTCGCTATCTGGTAAGCCATTGCTCTGACAACGAGAGAAGCGTAGCTATCATTTTTCGCCATTTCGAGCGCTTTTCTCAGATCGTTTGTACCAAGGTATGCAACCAGTCCGCCGCGCCCAACAAATTTCTTCTTCAGTTCTTCTCTACTGTATCGTCCACTGAAACACATGCGAACAACATCGCCCACGGGCAGTTCTCCCGTTCTTTCCGGGCTGAAAGGTCCCTCATCGTTGGCGTTATTCACATCTATGATCCTTCCTTTCCGAACGGCTGCTACGGATATTCCACCACCGAGGTGTGCCACCACAGCGTTCAGTTCTTCCAGACTTTTGCCGAGCTCTTTCGCCACCTTTCTGCACACAATCTTTATGTTGAGCGCGTGAGAAAGGCTCTTCCTTTCAATTTCAGGTATTCCAGAAAGCCTTGCTTCAGGTATCATCTCGTCGACAGAAACTGGATCTGTCGTGTAAACAGGAATCTTACCGTTGGACATTTCATGGGCTATCACACACGCGAGGTTCGAAACGTGTTTCACCGGTGATTCGTACTTCAAATAGTTCACCATGCGTTCATCGACCAGGTAAGTTCCACTCTCCACAGGAGGGAGAATGCCCCCCCTTGCGGCAATCGCATCGAAATCTTCGATCCTGAATCCTGCTTTTTCCAGCGCCGAAAGAATGGATCTCCTTCTCAACGGCTCTTGGTCCATCAACGTCTCGCACTTTGCGAGCTCCTCCGCACTGTGTTCGAACTTCTCCGAATAAATGCATTTTTCATCTTCATAAACGGCCACCTTTGTGGATGTTGAACCTGGATTGATGACCAAAATCCTCATCTGCACTTCAACCCCTTGGCCTCAACGTAGTCCATGTAAGCCAGTTTCAACCTGTGAACGCCTTCTCTTATCTGTTCGAAAGTCGGCAAGCAGAAAGACATGCGCATGGAGCTGGATGGCTCCTCGTAAGGTTTGAACGCTTCACCGGGGATGTAGAAGACCTTTCTCTGCTCGGCGAATTTGAAAAGTTCCATGGTGTCAACATCGGGCAGGGTTGTCCAGATGAAGAGTCCTCCATCCGGATCGGTCCAGTCGATGTCTGCCACATCGGAGAACTCCTCTCTCAGAGCTTCGATCATCGTTTCTTTCTTTTTCCTGTAAAGTTCCATCGCTGGCTTTATCTGTTCGAGTATGTCGTAGCGCTCCAGATAACGTGCCGCAAGTCGCATCGTTAAAGAGGGGCTGCACAGATCCGTACCCTGCTTCGCCAGAACCAATTTCCTGATGATCTGTTTGTCCGCCACGACGATGCCGATTCTCAAACCCGGACAGAGTATCTTGCTGAACGTATTCAGCAGAATGACTCTATCAGTACCCCCAAAGCTCATGATGGGTGGTATATGTTCTCCTCTGAATCTAAGGACACCGTAAGGATCGTCCTCGACGATCAGAACATCGTACTTCTCGGCGAGCTCCACGAGAGCCTTTCTCTTCTCGACGGAGGTGGTTATTCCAGATGGGTTCTGAAAGTTCGAAACGACGTAGATGAATTTCACCCTGTGCAGCTGGTTCTCTTTCTGCATTCGCTTCAAATGTGCCTCCACCTGGTTGAGATCCGGACCGTCCTTCTCGAACCTGACGACCAGAAACCTGGCGTCCCTCATCCTGAAAGCGCTGAGAGCTCCAAGATACTCTGGATCGCCAACTATCACGCAATCGCCCGGATCGAGCAAAACTTTCCCGACCAGCTCCAGTGCCTGTTGTGAACCGACCGTTATCAGAACGTTTTCAGGTGAGAATCCGTCGAGGCCGTAGACCCTCTTCAACAGGATGAGGACCTGCTTGATCAGCTCCGGATCGCCCTCGGTTGTGGCATACTGGAGGGTATATCTGTACTCGTTCTCTATTATCTCCCTGGCGAGTTCTGCGAGCTGGTGCCTGGGGAACGTTTCCGGATCCGGCGTACCACCACCGAACGAAACCGCACCGGGCATGTTAGCGTATTTGAGCAACTCCCTGATCATTGAAGATTTCAACTTTTGCGCGAGAGTCGAGAAACGAAAATCCACGTAGTTCACCCCTCGTAATATTATCAAAGTCGTGCCAATAGGGATCTGTTCATCTATTAGGCTCTAAGACGTAAATACGTGCTTTGCAAATCATTGCACGATGCAAATATTTGCGCGCAAACTCTTGCTCAACGAAACCCAATCAATCCGTCACAAACGATGGTAAACTAATCGTGCAAACGAATCTGAGCTGGGGGGATGCACATGTTCAAATTGAAGAAGCACTACATAATGGCACCAGGTCCGACACCGGTGCCAGTGGATGTGCTGCTCGCCGGTGCTAAAGAGACCATACACCACAGAACGCCACAATTTCTGGAGATCATGGAAAAAACGCTGGACGAGGCACGGTATCTTTTCCAGACGTCGAACCGCGTCTACGCTTTCGTTTCCTCGGGCACGGGCGCGATGGAGGCTGCGGTGACAAACCTCGTCAATCCCGGTGAGAAGGCGATAGTCGTCGTCGCTGGAAAGTTCGGAGAACGCTGGAAAGAGATCTGCGAAGCTTATGGAATCAACGTGGTCGATATAGCGCTCGAATGGGGAGAAGCCGTCACACCCGAACAGATAGAGAAAGCCATGAGAGAGCATCCAGACGCAAAGGTCATATTTACAACACACAGTGAAACCTCGACAGGAACCGTCATAGACCTTCAGGCCATAGCGCAGTTGACGAAAGACACCGACAAGGTTTTGGTGACAGATGAGATCAGCGGTTTGCTGGCTGAGCCCCTGAAGATGGACGAATGGGGTGTCGATGTGGTCGTCGCCGGATCGCAGAAAGGTATAATGATGCCCCCGGGTCTGGCCTTCATCACTCTGAGTAAGAAAGCCTGGGAGCTCGTCGAAAAGAACAAATGCCCGAAGTATTACTTCGACCTGAAGTACTACGAGGAAAACTATCCGGATAATCCATGGACACCTGCGGTCAACATGATCTACATGCTCAACCAGAGCATAAAGATGTTGAAAGAAGAAGGCATAGAGAACGTCTGGGAAAGACACAGGATCCTCGGTGAGGCCACGCGCAATGCGGTTAAAGCGCTCGGTCTGGAACTGTTCTCGAAACGACCCGGTAATGTGTGCACCGCCGTCAAGGTACCCGCCGGGCTGGAGGCGAAGAAGATCACGAAAATCATGAGGGACAAGTACGGTGTCACCATAGCAGCTGGCCAGGGAAAGATCTCGAACACCATCTTCAGGATCGCGCACCTTGGTTACGTGTCGCTGTTCGATACGATGACGGCCATCAGTGCTCTGGAGTTCACACTGCACGAACTTGGATATCCCGTGAAGTTCGGCGAAGGTGTGAGGGCTGCCATGGAGACGTTCCATAGGGAAGGTGTCGCCGGATGATCAGGGTTCACGTGAACGATCCGCTGGAGAAAGAAGCGATGGAAATCCTCAAATCCAAACCACAGCTCGAGGTTACCTGCGAGCATCTCGACAAAGAGAAGCTTCTCGAAGTGATGCCGGAAATCGAGGTCCTTATCGTTAGAAGTGCCACGAAAGTCACAGCCGACCTGATCGAGAGAGCTGCCAAGCTCAGGTTGATCTGCAGAGCGGGTGTTGGACTGGACAACATAGACGTTGAAGCTGCACAGAAAAAGGGTATCAAAGTTCTGAACACACCGGGTGCCAGTGCAGTGTCAGTGGCTGAATTAACGCTCGGCCTGATGCTCTCAGCTGCCAGGCATATAGCTAGAGGAACGATGGATCTGAAGAATGGCCTGTGGACGAAAAAAGAACTCGAAGGAGTCGAACTGTTCGGCAAAACGCTGGGCATAATAGGACTCGGAACGATCGGAAAAGAAGTGGCAAAGAGAGCCCTTGCCTTTGGAATGAACGTCGTAGCCTACGATCCGTACGTGAAACATTTCGAAGGTGTGAAACTCACCAGCCTGGACGAACTGTACGTCGTTTCCGATTTCATCACTCTGCACGTCCCACTGACCAGTGAAACCAGACATTTGATAAACGCTGAAGCCATCACAAAAATGAAAAACGGTGTGATCATCGTGAACGCATCGCGTGGAGGGGTCATAGACGAAGCAGCGCTGTACGATGCACTCGTTTCAAGAAAGGTGTACGCAGCGGCTCTGGACGTCTTCGAGGTCGAACCTCCCACCGATGAACTCAGAAAGAAACTGCTGCAGCTTCCTTACGTTGTGGCAACTCCACACATAGGAGCTTCGACGGTGGAGGCACAGGCAAGAGTGGCAAAAGAACTGCTCCAGAAACTGTTCGAAGAGCTGAAAATATGAAGGGGGCACTCGCTGCCCCCTTCTTTTTAAGCGACCACGATTCTTTGACCTGATTGAATCGCTTTCTTGATGGCTTCTTCCAGCTTTCCAAGCAGATCGAACGCGTCGTCTTCGGATGAAGCTTGGCTCACAGAAAGAACCAGCTCGGGTGTTCTTCCTCCAAAACTTAAGCTCCTCGATCTTCTCAGAAGCCTCCGTGCAAAAACCTTTGCACCGCCGAGGTTCGTGTACGGCAGCACCGCAACAATAGATTCGTTGAAAATGAAGAACCTGTCCGATTCTCGCGCTTGCCTCTTGAAAATGCTGTAGATCCTCTGCAAAAACTGAACGTCAAAATTCGATAACCGTGCCATGAGGACACTCAGGGGAAACCCATACCTCTGAGATTTGTATATCTCCTCGTTCAGGAAATCCTCCAGGCCCAACTTGTATGAAACATAGCACGAAATCATCTTGAATTTCATCCGGTAATATTCCAGCGTCTGCGAAGGTAGAACGACGTCGATCACACCGGCGAGGTCTGCCGGAACCTCACTGGAAACGAGGACTGTATCGAGGAACGGATGCACCGTTTCACCCACGAAGATATCCGCATCGATCTGGCGAGCAACAGCAACCCCGCCGCTCATCAAGATCGCTGAGCGTATCTTTTCTTCGGAGTCCTTATCAGACAATTCAACGTACGCTCTCATGCCGATCAGCTACCATTTTCACAAAATATGTGTGTATCCTCAGATCATCCGTTAGTTCAGGATGGAAAGAGCTCGCAAGCAAATTGCCTTGTTTCACCAGAACAGGTACGTTCTCGTACCTCGCCAGGACCTCGACGTTGTCAGACACTTCAACCACCATCGGAGCCCTTATGAAAACAGCTTTCACTCTGCCGATGTTCTCAACGTCGAGATAAACCTCGAAGCTTTCGATCTGTCTACCGTAAGCGTTGCGTCGCACGGCGATGTCCATCAAACCAAAGCTATACTGATCTGGGTGGTCCACAATTAGTTTCGCCATCAGTATCATACCTGCACAGGTACCGTAGATGGGCAGGCCCTGTTTTGCGAGCTCTACGATCTTCTCTCCTACACCGGTCACCTTCGCGATCCTGCCGATGCTCGTCGATTCACCACCCGGTATGATCAAACCATCGATCCTCTCAAGGTCTGAAACGGTCTTCACCGCGAACGCTTCAACCCCGAGCCTCTGAAGGGCCCAGATGTGTTCCCTGAAGTCTCCCTGTAACGCGAGCACACCGATGATCAACTTTTACCACCCTCTCTCCTGCATGTGCACTTCGAGAGCCTCTATTTCCAGACCAGGCATGGGTTCACCTATATCTTCCGAGATCTTCAACAGCATCTCCGGATCGTTCCAGTACGTCACCGCGAGGACCATGGCACGCGCCATTTTTACCGGATCTTTGGACTTGAATATGCCAGAGCCAACGAAAACACCATCGGCACCCAGCATCATCATCAATGCGGCGTCGGCCGGTGTGGCGATACCACCAGCGGCGAAGTTCACAACAGGCAGACGGCCAAGTCTCTTCACCTCTCGAACGAGTTCCACCGGTGCTCCTATCTCTTTGGCGTAACCGACGAGCTCCTCATCCGCCATGGTCTGAACCCTTCTGATCTCGTCCATGACCTTTCTCATGTGTTTCACAGCCTCAACCACGTTTCCCGTGCCAGCCTCGCCTTTCGTTCTGATCATCGCAGCACCTTCGGCGATCCTTCTCAAAGCTTCTCCCAGATCCCTTGCCCCACACACGAACGGGACTTTGAATTCGTGCTTGTTGATGTGGAATCTATCGTCCGCCGGTGTGAGCACTTCCGATTCATCGATGAAGTCCACTCCCAGCGCTTCGAGGATCCTCGCCTCCGCGATGTGTCCTATCCTCACCTTCGCCATGACGGGTATGCTTACGGCGTTCATGATCTCCTTTATCTTGGCTATGCTCGCCATCCTCGCAACGCCACCAGCTTTTCTTATGTCCGCCGGAACGCGTTCGAGTGCCATGACCGCCACCGCACCGGCTTCCTCCGCTATCTTGGCCTGTTCAGCGTTCGTAACGTCCATGATGACGCCGCCTTTGAACATCTCGGCGAATCCTTTTTTGACGAGCCACGTGCCTTTCTCTACCATCCTTCACACCTCCTCCCAGTAACGTTTCGGTACCGGTTCGAGCCGTGACAGGTCGCGCTTAAACCTGCCAGCCTTCGCACACGGTTTCCCGTTGACCTCGACCACGTCCGCGGTTATGTCCACCTTCTGTCTCAGGAGTTTCGAACCCACTGCGTAAACATCGACGGGGACGTTGAGCAATTCGAAGAGCTCTATCTTCTTCGCGTCGAACCCACCAGAAACGACTATCTTCAGATCCTTCAAGCCAACTCTGTCGAACTCCTGGCGTGCCCGCCAGACCAACTCCGGACACACGCCGAGCGAAGATTCATCCCTCGGGACGACCGAAACGTCCCTCATGTTACCCGATGTATCGAACCTCACACCCCATATCTTTCCTTTGCCCTCACCGATTATGGGTGATGGGTCCGTCTCACCGAGTTTGAACGGTTTCTTCATGTGGTACTCGTAGAACGCTTTCACAACTCTGAACGTTGTACCTATCACGTCGTTGTCCCAGTCCACCAGCACGATCCTTCTCACGTTCTCTGGCATGTGCTTGTCGAAAGCTATCGCGGCCGCCTCGGTACTGCCTTCGTACGCCGCTATGAGTGCGTGGGGCATGGTTCCCATCGATTCCACGCCCCAGTAGTCCGCATTCGCATCTGTTGACACGCCGAACGCGCCTCCACAGAGTGCCGCATAGCCGTCTGTAGCCTGAACCCAGTAGTGATCGAACCGTGCGCTGAAATACAGCACTGGCTTGCCCCGCGCAGCCTTCACAACCTCTCGTACCGCCGTGGCCGTACTCGTGGCGCGCGCTATGACTCCCAGCAGAACGGTTTCCAGATAACCGAAATACGTTGGATCACCCTCTATTACCATGATGGGTTCCCATTCTTTCGCTTCGTCTCCATCGTAGAGGGCCCGAACTTCGATCTCTTCCCACTTGTCGATCCAGAGGCTATCAAGCTTCAGCCTCAGGTCCCACTTGCGTTTCGTGTAATTTATCACGGCGTCTGTGTCCATTTCAACCGCCGCGGCTTGGATCATCCTGTCCACGTTGAGGATCTCTTTGAAAAGTTCCTTGGCCTTCTCTTCGTCTCTGTAATAGCCTGTGGCAAACCTCAGTATGGCGAGAGCTTCATCCAGACCCGCAACCACGCAGTCTCCCCTCGGGAAGAACTGATAGAGCACCCTCGGGTGTCTGTTATCCTTCTTGAGAACCTCCACGTACCTGACGAAATATATGTCCGAATAGTAGTTACCCCTTATCCTGTCGATGGGGACCTTGAAAACCTTAGGATCGAGTCTCTTTTTCCTCATCAAACCACCTCGGCACGCAACACTTCACTCATCAACCGCAGAGCGCAGGTGTGGAGGCTCTCATCGTAAGAGGCCACTCCCTCTTTTCTGACGATCGTTCTTATACCCCTGTTCCTCAGCTCTTCAACTGTAAAGAGAACACAGATGTGTGTCACAACACCACACACTTCAACCTCGTCGATACCGTGTGATTTCAAGATCTCCTCAAAATCTGTCCCGTAGAACGCACTATAGCGCGTTTTGCGCACGGCTATGTGCTTTTGGTAACCTGCGAGGGAATCCTTCAATTGTTTCACCAGCTCCGCGCCGTGAGTGTTTTTGACACAGTGTTTTGGCCAGATACGAAACTCCGCATCGTCCTCTTCGTGCCAATCCTGAGTGGTGATGATCGGCAGGTTTTCCTGCTTGTACTTTTCAACCAAATTCAAAACGGGTAGGAGCACCGACTCCGCCTTGGGAAAGTACAGTGCTCCACCCGGTTCTACGAAATCTCTCTGTAGATCTATTAAAAGCAGCGCTCGCACGGTACACCACCTTCCCCAGGTGGTACCTTCATCTGATCGGCTTGTCTTTCGTCGCCTCCTCGAGTGCGAGCAGCCTCTCCCAGCGCCTGTCAACGTACTGTTGAAGTTCGTTTATTATCTGCTCAGCATCGGGCCTCTGCAACAGGAGTCTGAACCTTCCCTGAGCTTTAACAAACTCGGCGATCGGTTTGAAACTCGTCGGTTTTCTCGTGACTCTGTAAACCCCTCTTTCAACCTCGTACAGTGGCCAGTACTTTGTCTGAACCGCAAGCTTGGTTATATCGACCGACTTACTCTCGTCCATCCTCCAGTACCTCACACAGGGGCTTAAAGCTGCTATGAAAGCAGGTCCGTCGAACTGAAGTGCCTTTTCAACCTTGTTTATGAAGTCCATCGGTTCACCTGTCGTCACGGTGGCTGCGTACACGTTCTCGTGCCCTGCCACTATCTCCACTATGTTCTTCTTGAGCTGAATCTTTCCAGGTAACAGCTTCCCAACGGGTGCGGTTGTGGTATCGGCACCAGGGGGCGTGGATCCAGATCGCTGGTTTCCCGTGTTCATGTAGCCTTCGTTGTCGTACAGAACGTAAAGCATCTTGTGCCCTCTCTCCAGCGCCCCGGACAGCGACTGGAGGCCTATGTCGTACGTGCCGCCGTCCCCTCCGAACGCGATGAAGGCATACTTCTTGTCCGATGGAATTTTTCCGGCTTTCTTCAATGCCCTGTAGGCTATCTCCACACCACTGATCGTTGCCGCAACGTTCTCGAACGCGTTGTGTATGTAAGGTACGCTCCAAGAAGTGTAAGGGAATATGGTGGAAGAAACTTCCATACAGCCCGTTGCGAAACCTATCACTGGCTCGTATCCGAGAGCTTTGGCGACCATCAAGACTATCTTCACTGTCATCGGCGCTCCACAACCAGGGCACATTCTGTGACCCTGCGTCAGGCCTGTTTCTCTATTCGTAAAGATCTCTGCCAGTTTCTTCATTGTTAACGGCATGCCGCCACCTCCTCATTCTCTCAAGCCAAGGTACTCTTCCTTATCGGCGACCAGATCGAGCGCCATGGCCCTTTCGAACGCATACCTCACGTGTTCAGGCTTCAGATCTCTTCCACCGAGCCCGTAAACGAAAGACCCCACCAGTGGTCTCGCGGCCACTTCGTAAAGCGCAGACTTGACCGCTTCATAGAGTGGCGCTTCGGCTCCAAAGGAAACCGCCCTATCGAGAACAACGATTGCCTTTCGCGCGGTCAAATACCTTTGAATCTCGGCTTTGGGGAATGGCCTGAACATCCATATCTTCAAAAGACCAACCTTCTTGCCTTTCTCACGCAGTTCGTCAACCACATCCTTTATGGTTCCGTTCGACGAACCGAGAGCGACCATAACGTACTCCGCATCTTCCATTCTGTACGGTTCGACGTAGTTGTACTTGCGCCCACTGATCTTGTAGAACTCCTCGGCAATCAGTGGGAACACCCTGTACGCGTTCTTCATAGCCTCTATTTGCTGCCTCTTGTGCTCGAAATAGTAATCGTACAGGTCCAGTGGACCGTAGGTTACAGGATGGTCCGTGTCGAGTAATGGGTAGATCGGTTTCAATTCCCCGACGAACTTCTTCACCACTTCATCAGGTAAAACCTCGACGGGTTCCACACCGTGCGAGAGGATGAAACCGTCCTGGTTAACCATGACGGGTAGTCTCACATCTTCGTGTTCGGCGAGGCGAACAGCGAGAATGGTGAGATCGTACACTTCCTGAACGTCTTCACAGAAAAGCTGAATCCATCCTGAATCTCTCGCCATCATCGCATCGCTGTGATCACAGTGTATGTTGATCGGCGCGCTCAGCGCTCTGTTCACCACACCCATGACGATGGGCAGTCTCAGAGAGGAAGCTATGTAGACGATCTCGAGCATCAACGCGAGTCCCTGGGCACTCGTTGCGGTCATCGCTCTGGCACCCGCTGCAGCGGCACCTACGACCGCACTCATCGCGGAATGCTCACTCTCGACAGGTATCATTTCCGTGCGAACCTCACCGTCTGCAACGTATTTCGCGAAGTACTCAACGATCGGCGTTTGCGGTGTGATAGGATAAGCCGCGACAACATCGGGTTCTATCTGTTTCATCGCGTAGGCGGCCGCTTCCGCACCGGTTATGGCCAAGATCTTTTTGCCTGTCATCGCTCAGTCCTCCTCCCTGACGAACTCCGTCTCGGGGCGCATCTCTATCGCAGATTTGGGACAGACGTTCGCACACACTCCACAACCCTTACAGTAAAAGTAGTCGATACCTTTCATGACTCCATTTTCCTGAATGATCGCCTGATCGGGACAGTAGAACCAGCAGAACATGCAGTCAATGCATTTCGACCTATCGTACACAGGCCTTCTGACTCGCCAGTCACCCGTTCTGTACTTGCGTGCCGTTCCCGGCTCTATGATTAAACCGGCAATCGGTAGCTCGTGCCACTTCTTCAGTTCAGCCACCGCACTGCACCTCCTCGTAACCGCGTTTGAGCGCTCTGATGTTCGCCTGGATCATTTCTTCTGGGAGCTTCCGTTCGAACATCTCCCTTATCTTCTTTTCGACCACCTGAAGGTCGATCAACCCTGTAACGCGCGCGAGTGTCCCCAGCATCACGGTGTTCGGAACGCCCCTCTTGATTTCCTCGAGGGCTATATCCGTAGCATTGATGACGCATACTTTCCCGTTGAAATTCGTTTTCTTCCTCACAAAATCGATGGAGTGCTTCGTGTTCACTATGAGAATGCCGCCCTCTCTCAAACCTGCAACTATACCCGGAGAGAGCAAGGTATCGTCGATAACCACTACCACATCAGGATTCTCGATTGAGTGATGAACTCTGATTTTACCTTCACTGATCCTGTTGTAGGCCCTCATGGGCGCTCCGGACCTTTCGGCCCCGTACTCCGGAAAAGCCTGCGCGTACTTTCCTCCCTCCAGAACCGCCTCTGCCACGAGCTGGGCCGCGCTCTTCGCTCCCTGACCAGCTCTGGAGTGCCACCTGATCTCGAAATATTTCGCGGGCACTTTATCCCTCCTTCCCGATGTGTGAACCAGCGTAAATTCGATAGTCGATCGACGCAAAAACGTTGTCTTCCTGCTCCAACCTTGCGAGTTGCTGCTCATCTATATTATCCTTCAACAACTGCTGCTCAAGGTCTAAAAAGCGTTTCACATGGGTTTTGATTCTGTTAACGGCGTATTCGACGCTGGTACCCGTTGTGATTATGAATGGCCAGTCGCTGGATTCTGCCAGGAGCAGTTCCCTGAGCATCTGGTTGAGAACCCTCACTTTCAACGGATCCCTCTCCCCGAAATACGTTTCAGCAAGACGCTTCATTCTGTTCCTGATCTCAACAAGGTGCGGCTGTATCCAGTCGTTCTTGCCGTTCAGCCAGGTATCAAAATAACCACCGTTACCCCAGGAGGAATCCGCGGGAGTGAGCACCTGATAGCTGTCGAACCTCTCGATTATTTCAGAAGGTGTGGCGAACTTGAGCTGCTTTTGCTTCGAGGCCTCAATGAAGAAATTTTCGAGGAACTCCGGTCCTTCGAACCACCAGTGCCCGAACAACTCCGTATCGAAAGGAGCCACTATCACTGGAGGCTGGTTGAACGTATCGATCAGCGTGTTCACCTGCGCCAGTTTCTTGTTCAGAAAATCGATCGCGTGCTCCCTCGCTGCGGCCATGGCATCTTCGCGGCTGTACAGGCACTTCCTGTCGAGCGGAGTTTCCTTCGATGTGATCCTGTGGTACTTTATACCCACGTTCACCCTCACACCACTCTTGTCGATGTAAGGTCTCACATATTCATAATCGCCGTCGAACCCAAGGTCCCTGTAGAATTCCCTGTACCTGCCATCGCTGGGATATCCCGTGGTGGCACTCCACACCTGCTCGCTCGAATCCGGATCTCTCGCGAAAGCAAAAACACCGGAAGGTGTCATGATTGGCCTGTACACATCGAAATATGGCCGTTCGTCAGCATACCAAAACGCATGGGAATCGACGAAGAAGAATTCCAAACCGTACTTTCTCAAGATTTCGTCCACACCCGAATAGTAACCGCACTCAGCGAGCCACATGCCTTTTGGTTTGAAGCCGAGGTGTTGTATGAATGTTTCCACACCGACCGTGATCTGGATCTCCACCGCAAACGGTTGATGACGCATCAATGGTAGAAAACCGTGCGTGGCGTTACAGGTTATCAACTCAATGTTTCCGGATTCTGCGTGTTTCTTGAATCCCTTCGCCAGATTACCTTCTACCGAGTCGAGGTAACTCAAACAGCTCAGAAACCTTTCCCTGTAGAAATTCGCAAGTTCTTTCTCCTGTTCAGTTTTCACCCGCTCACGTTCTTTCTCGCACAGTTCGACGAGCTTCTGTGTATAATTCTTCAACTTCTCGTTGAGAACAGCGTTTCTGAACATTTCGAGTAGTGTGGGGCTGAGTGAAACGGTGACTTTGAAAGGAACCTTTCTTTCTTGGAGGCGGTCGAACATCATCAAAAGCGGAATGTAGGATTCCAGAACCGCTTCAACGTACCATCTTTCCTCCAAGTACAGATCGTGGTTCGGATGGTTCACGTAAGGAAGGTGAGAGTGCAGCACGAGCACGAAATATCCGTTCATAACTTACCACTTCCCGCAGCGGATGAAATGTGTATCCTTTCGACTGGTTTCAACGGCGGTTCACCAACTTTCACGGTGCGTTTACCCTTGACACACCATCTTTGACGTACGGAAGTCGATGGCGTGTCCGAAGGTGTACGGATGACATTGGATTTCAAAACAGGGAAGAATCTTCCTTCAACTTTGAAACCGAGTTCGGCGAGATAGTCCGCATTCGCTGACGGTACGTGGAAGTAGTAATTTCTCGTCGTTGCAAGGTGCACTCCGGCCTCAAAAATGCGGTGAGCATTGGTTCCATTGAACTCTATGTAGGTGACATCGTAGAGCCTTAGAACCACTTCTTTCTGTGAAGAAAGCTTGGAATAAGTTTCGCCCGAAAGGTCCCAGTACACAAAAACCAGATGCGGATTAACTGGAAACAGGACGAGTCTGTCGGAACCGTACGACTGTGGTAATTCTACCCGCTGATCGGTCTGAACTTGAGCAGGTTCGTGGTGAACTTCCTCTTCTCTCAGCGACTTTGTGTAATCTTCAAGCAACTTGAAAACTTCGCTCTTTTTCATGCGCTTTTTGACCTTCAGACCGAGCCTTTTTGCGAGGGATTTGGCCTGCTGAATGGTGGGATTCTGGGAGAGGAAGGCTTCAAGTTCTTCCCGGGTCACGTTACCGCCCCCTTTTCAAATTTTCACACACTATTTTACCATGTTCTCATCATGTTGTAAAACGGAAAGAAAAAGAAAAAACCCCGCTTTGGCGGAGTTAACAACGTCATATCTGTCGAATTCGCGCAAAATTTATCCGATATCACTACAGAACATCTATACCTTTTTCCCTCGCAATTTCCCTCAACAACTGTGCTTCCTTCGAGGAAAGCTGCTCCGGTATCTTCACGTTGACGGTCACGTAAAGATCCCCACGCCTGCCCGTCCTCACCGACGGTGCACCCTCTCCCTTGAGTCTGAACACCGTACCGGGCTGTGTACCTGGCGGTATCCTCAACATCGTTGTGCCACCGTCGGGTAGATCTATTCGAACCGTGGTCCCAAGGATCGCCTGCAAATAATCTATGCTGATCTCCGTGTATATGTCGTCATCCTGGCGTCTGAACCTCCTGTCTGGCCTCACGCGTACGACCACGTAAAGATCGCCGTAAGGTCCCCCATCGTAGCCAGCGTTACCGCCACCTTCGACCCTGAGCCTGGTTCCATCCGAAACACCTGCTGGTATGTTGATCACCGTTCTGACTCTTCGTTTCAGTCTGCCAGTTCCGCCGCACATGTGGCATCTTTCCTTCACGACACGCCCGGTTCCGCCACAGGTGGGGCACGTTCTGGTGCTCACGAAGACACCGAAGATGCTCCTTCTTTCCTCCCTAAGCACTCCCGTGCCGTGACACCTTGGACATGTCTGATAACCACTTCCTGGCTCTGTTCCTTCTCCGTGGCAGTGGTCACAAACTTCGTACCTGTCGTACTCGATCGGTATCTGCTTGCCACTGAGAGACTCAGAAAAATCTATTTCGACCGTCACACTGATATCTTCACCCGATCTGCGTCTCCTCGCCCTCTGAGTCTCCTGGGTGGCACCCCGATCACCGAAGAAGATGTCGAAGATGTCACGCCCAAAAAAGCTCTCAAAATCTCTGAATATGTCTTCAAAAGAAGTGGTCGAGGTTTGCTGCGCAAATTCGTGTTCTCCTACATAGCCGAATTTATCGTACATGGCTCGCTTCTGAGGATCACTCAGAACCTCGTAAGCTTCCTGGATCTCCTTGAATTTCTCCTCGGCTTCTTTCTTGTTCTCTGGATGGAGATCGGGATGCCATTGTTTTATCAACTTTTTGTAAGCTTTTTTGATATCCTCCTCGGAGGCGTCCCTCGGAACGCCGAGGATCGCGTAGTAATCTTTATACTGTCTTGGCACCTTCTTCACCTCTCGGCTTCACTGCGACCTTCACCTTCACGGGTTTGAGGACCTTAGAATGGTACTTGTAACCATTTTCAACGACCCCGACTATATCGTATTCTTCTTTCTCGTTCGTCTCCACCCTCTCGATTGCTTCGTGTTCGAACGGGTCGAACTTCTGACCGACTTCTATCTTGAAAAAGCCCTCATCGTTCAAAACCTTCCAGAGTTTCTTATAAACGAGTTTCATTCCCTTGTAGAAATCCTCGTACGACGTTCCGGAATCAACGGCCGCGAACGCTCGCTCAAAATCGTCGAGTATCGGTATCAACTTGGTGAGCAGATATTCGTTCGCGTTCTTGAGGATCATTTCTCTGTCTCTGAGCGTGTCCCTCTTGAAGTTCTCGAACTCGGCTTTCAGCTGTTTGAGGTGTCTCATGAGTTCCTCTTTTTCCTTCGTCAGTTTCTCGATCGGATTTTCCTCAACTTTCTTTTCATCGTTTTTCTCAACCACCTCGTTGTTTTCTATCGCTTCCTTGAGCCTTTCGCTTTCGTTCATCTTCCCACCTCCCTTGTTGCCACCGTGAAGTACTCGGTTAACCTGCTCGTGACGTAAGTCAGAACGTTCATTATCTCCTCGTATTTGACGATCTTGGATGTCACGATGAGCACCTTACCCATTGGTTCGTTCTCCCTGCGATAAGTGTCCACAAAGATGGAGAACCTCTCCATGCCCTGAAAACCGTGTTCGCTTCCTATGAAGACGGTAGGGACCTCTTGAACTCTGTTCATAAAGGATTTGATGAGCGCGTCGTCGGAGAGGAACCTTGAAAGCGCCCTGATCTCGTCTATGTTGAACGTTTCGCTGCTCACAAGCACGTCCAGGCCGTACTTTATCATGCTGTTCCTCAGATCTTCTTTCAAAGAAGTGACGAGTTGCTCGGAAAGATTTATCAGGAACTCATCCCAATCACTTTCGAACACCTCGCTGGAAAGACTATCGATGCTTTTCCCCCTCAACAGCTGATTCAGAAGGTTTTCGAGCTTCGAGTGATCCACATCGCCGAGACTCCTGAAGGGCATGAATTTCATCAAGCCGAGCTCTGTGACGATGGAGATCAAATAGTGGTACGAAGTGATGGGTGTCACGATGGCCCTCAGAACCTTCAAGCGTCCCGTATCGGGTTTTTCCAGCACGACCGCTCCTCTGGTCATTCTCGCCAGCGCGATCGCCGCTCCTTCAAGGATCTTCTCCATATCACCGTAAGTCATGGAATAGCGTACTTCGATCTGCTGAGATCTTTGTGTGTAATCTTTTGTGAGCTTCAACGTTTCGTCCACGTAAAACCTCAAACCCTTGTCGGTTGGGATCCTACCCGCAGAGGTGTGCGGTTGATAGAGATAACCTAAATACTCCAGTTTCCTCAAGTCGTTCCTGACGGTCGCAGCGCTGCATGACAAACTGGACACGTTCAGGACGTGTTCAGAACTGATCGGTCTTTTTGTCAGTATGTATTCCCTCACCACACAGTAGAGGATCTTCCTCTGCCTTTCGTTAACCCTGTTGTTCCTCCTCATATTATCACTCTCATTGCTCGAGTGCTAATTTCAGCATAGCACATTCTTCCGTCCTTGTCAAGTGAAGCCGGTCATACTACAATATCAAAGTAGAGGTGATAAGATGCGTGTTGAAGAAGTGGTCGAAGCATTGAGACCCATACTCATCGAAGCCAGACTCAACGGTAACTTCGGTGAAAACATTGTGGACGTGGTCAACAACTCCAGTCGGGTCAAACCAGGTTGTCTGTTCGTGTGTCACAAGGGCAAAAGGTTTGACTCACACGAGATAGCACAGGAAATTTACAACAAAGGCGCCCGCGTTCTGGTCTCGGATCGACCTTTGAATGCAAACATCCCGCACGTGATCGTCAGCGACACACGACTCGCAGAAGCGATCTTGGCGGATGTTTTTTACACGAGGCCTTACGGAAAACTTCTTGTCGTGGGCGTCACGGGTACCAACGGAAAGACCACGAGCGTTCATCTTTTCCATCATGTGCTTCAAAGCTTTTCAAGCGCCGGGAGCCTACTCGGAACGGTGTATTACGAGATCCTAGGAGAACCAAGGTTCCACCACGATAACACGACCCCGAACGCTTTGGAGATACTCAGGGCGATGAGAAAAACTGTGGATCTGGGCGGTTCACATTTCGTGATGGAAGTCTCGTCGCACGCGCTCGCTCTGAAACGCGTCGAAACGGTGAGGTTCGACATAGCCGCTTTGACGAACATAACGAGGGATCATCTGGATTTTCACCAGACGTTCGAGGAGTACACGCAGACAAAGTTACACATCTTCGATCTTCTGAAAGAGAATGGAATCGCGCTGATCAGCGACGAGTACGCACACCTTTTGAACAGAAAGGTGCGAAAAATCGTCTACGGCATCGCCAGACACAGCCAGTATCGAATTGAAAACATAGAGATCAGCAGGCACGGGACGAAGTTCGAAGTGGACTGCCCTGCTGGTAGGTACAGACTGTGGTTTAGAACGCCTGGTTATCACAACGCTTACAACGCCACGCTGGTGTTTGCAGGTCTGGTGGAACTGGGTTACGATCCAAACGACGTTGCGGGTTCCATAGCCACGTTCCCGGGTGTCGATGGCCGGTTCCAGTTCATCCCGGAAGCCAGTCTCCTCGGCATAGATGTGGTTGTTGACTTTGCGCACAGCCCAGATGCCCTCGAAAAAACCCTGATCACGGCCAAGCACCTCACCACTGGCAGAATAATCACGGTCTTCGGTGCCGGTGGTCAGGCGGACAGAGGAAAAAGGCCCATGATGGCACAGGTGGTGTGTCGATATTCGGACGTGTCAATCATAACCACAGACGATCCCCGCGGAGAAGATCCTTTAGAAATACTCGCCGAAGTGGAGCGTGGCGTTCCGCCAGGAGCGGCCTACCTCGTGATTCCAGACAGACGTGAGGCCATCGAAACTGCCATCACACTGGCGAACCGGGGTGATATGGTCATAGTTGCAGGAAGAGGGCACGAAGAGTACCAGATTTTCTCTGATGAGAGAAGAATTCCTTTCAAAGATGCTGACGTGATCAAACAGATAATCTTTCAAGAATATCAGAGGGAAAAAAGGCATGTTTGAGAATGCGAAGTTCGTCATAGATTCCAGACAAGCCTTTGAAGGATGTATTTTTGTAGCTCTCAAAGGCGAAAGAACGGATGGACATTATTACGTGCGCGAAGCTCTCGAAAGAGGTGCAGCCCTCGCGGTGGTCGAACGGATTGTGGACGTTCCGAAAGAGAAGCTGTACTTCGTCGAGGACACAAGACTCTTCCTTCAGAAGCTGGCCGCACAGAAAATCGTCAGATACGATCCAAAAATTGTCGGTATAACTGGTTCTAACGGAAAAACCACTGTGAAGGAAATGATCCACCGCTGCCTGGGGGAAGAGATCGCCTTCAGAAATCCCGGAAATCTCAACACGGAGATCGGATTGCCTTTATCGATACTGAACGACTATCGTGGACAGCCTTACATGATCCTGGAAATGGCGATGAACAAACCTGGTGACATAACCACGCTGTGTCGCATAGCACAGCCCCACGTTTCGATCCTCCTCAACGTTGGCACTGCACACAGGGGCGTCGCGGGTGGGGACGAACAGATTCTGAAGGGCAAACTTGAGATAGTAGAAAACATGAGAGAAAACGGTATCGCCATCCTGCACAACGATCCAAGGATCCTTCAGAGAGTCAGGAGAAGAGATTTCGTCACTTTCGGTTTCCAATCGGGGGATTACCGTCTCACCTCCTACGTTTACGAAGGGCCCTCCACGCGGGCGTGGTACGAAACTCCGAAAGGCGTCCATCAGTTACGTTTTTCGACGATTCTCAACGTGGGACAGCTGGTGAACGTTGCGGCAGTCCTGGCCGTCTTCAGTGTTCTGAATCTTCAGGTGGATCTCACGAAGCTGGAGAGCTTCGTTCCCGTCAGTGGAAGGTTCAGAGTTCTACTGATAGATGAGGTGTACGTGGTTGACGACACCTACAACGCGAGTCTGGAATCTTTTAAGGTGGCAGTTGAGACGCTGAAAAAGCTTGGCGAGAGGACCTACGCGGTGGTCGGATCGATAAAGGAGCAGGGCATCTATTCTCAGGAAACGCACAGACAACTTGGAAAGATCCTCGAACAGCTCGACGGAGTCTTCGTCTACAATGCCGATCACGAGATCGATTCGATGGAATGCTCCAAGATACTGTTGAAGAGTGACGAACCCGAGGTAATAGTAACGAAACTGAAGAGCATGTTGAGAATGAAAGATGCCGTGCTGTTCAAAGCCTCACGCGCGGTGGGTATGGAGAAGGTACTCAATCTTTTTCTGGGAGGAAAAGCTGAATGAAGTACTTCGTTTTAACCTTCCTTCCTTGCGTGCTCCTGTATCCATTCCTCATAAAGCTGTTCAGAAAGTACCACATCGGTCAGTTCATTCGGGAAGAAGGTCCAGACCTTCATGGGTACAAAACCGGCACACCCACGATGGGCGGAATCTTATTTGCTTTTTTTGGAGCCCTATCGTGCTTCGTATTTGGATACACGATAGACGCCCTGGCGATCGCCCTGTTCGCTTTCATCGGATTCCTGGACGATCTTTTGAGCGTTCTCAGAAAAAAATCTCTCGGTTTGAGAGCGTGGCAGAAACTTTCGTTACAGTTGCTGTTCGCATCGATCCTCGTGTTCTTGATCAAACCCGATACCAAGCTGCAGATTCCTTTCACACATGGGGAACTGGACCTCGGCAAATTCTACTGGGTCTTTGCGGTACTTTTGATAGCAGGATTGAGCAACGCGTCGAACCTGACCGACGGCCTGGACGGACTCGCAGCCAGCGTGTTTCTGACGGGCGCGATACCGTACTGGTTTTTGCTCGGAAAGAGCGCAGATTCGCTCATCTTGCTCTCATTGTGTCTGATGGCCTTCCTGTTTTACAACATCAAACCCGCGAAGATCTTCATGGGTGATACAGGTTCGCTCGTGCTCGGTGCGCTGATGGGGACCGTCGCGGTGAGAACGTCCACAGAGCTTCTGGCCTTACTCTTCACGAGCGTGTTCATCGTTGAGACGTTGAGCGTCATGATTCAGGTGAGCAGTTACAAGCTGTTCAAGAGAAGGGTTTTCAAAATGTCTCCGATACATCATCATTTCGAGTTGCTCGGCTGGAAAGAGGAAAGGATCGTTCAAGTTTTTTCATTGACCAATCTCCTCGTCTCCATGCTGGCGGTCCTTGGGGAGATTTCATGAAGAAGATTTCCCTGTCCTTTCTCTTGCTTGTCTGTTCACTCTTCGCTCACCAGATCACATCGATCGGAATTGGTTACGGATACACCAAGATGACACTCAACGAAGGAATCGTGTGCCTGGTCAGACCGAAACCCGCGTCGGTCCTGGTTCTCACCGACACGGGACAGTTCATTTCTGAGATATCTTCAGGGCTTTCTTATCCGGCGTGGGCCATCCACCACGCTGGCAACGTTTTCGTGAGTGACTATCACAGATCGAGCGTTGCCATATACACGATCTTCGGAAAGTTCGTCAAGCGTATCCAGGTGGGAAACTATCCTACGGTGCTGAAGATCTTGGGCGGGAAGCTTTACGCACTGTGCTCGAGAGAACCTGCCATTTACAGAATCGATCTTCAAAGATTCGACATCGAGCAGAAGTTCACCTTCGATTCTCCAACGCTGTATTTCGAACCAACCCAAGAAGGAGTGATTTACCTCCATTACTACGCGAACGACAAGACGATCGAAATACTGGGTTCGCAGAGGAAGATCATGACGATTAGAGATTTCAGAACCCCGGTTAAGCTTCTCCAGAAAGGCGGGCGAGCCTACCTTCTGGGTTACATGGATGGCAAGCTCGCCTGCCTGGATTCTTCCTGGAGAATCGTCTGGCAGCAGAACCTGGACGATCTCGCCAGGGACGTGCTCTTCATGAACGACGTTCTGGTGGTCAGTAGCCTGGTCCAACCCAGACTGTCTGTCGTTGACCTTTCCGGAAACGTTGTGAAGTATTTACCTTTACCACATCCTGTCCACCGGCTGGAACAGATCAAAGGATTCATCGCCGCACTGAACCACGTGCCCGGAGAAGTTTACCTGATCGATCCGAAGACGGGAGAATTCGACACCATCGAAGTTGGTGATTACGCCGTTGAGATGTGCAAAACGGTTGATGAGAGATTGATCGTCCTCTGCTCCGATTCGGGCCAGCTGTTTTTGATCACGCCTTCGCTTTGACGATGTAATCGACAACTTCCTTCACCGTTGAAATCTTCTGAAGCTGATCGTCCGCGATTTTCACTCCGAACTCTTCCTCGAACGCCATCACAAGGTCAACCAGATCGAGCGAATCCGCACCGAGGTCTTTCACGATGTTGCTTTCTTCGTTGATCTGGTCCTTCTTGATCCCGAGCTTGTCCGAGAGTATCGTGGCAACCTTTTCGAAAACCTCAGCACGATTCATCTTTTCAACCTCCCGCTGTAGTTGATCTGCTGAGATTATAGATTGGAAGAGAGTTTGCGTCAAATGAAGTGTTTTCTTCCTTTGTGTTTTTCAAATCAAACATATCTCCCTACTGAGTGCTCAACTTTTCAGTAAATTTAAGCATGCAAGAAGTTGAAAAGCCGGCAGGATCAGCTTCACAAAAGTGCGCTTTCAATCATCTGGCGCAGCTTCAGGGCATCTCTGACGGCGTTGCCACGATAACAGTTGTTGAAGAAAACGAAGGTGTCCATCGCGTGATTCGAGAGATGCAGGATGTCTGCGGCAAAAACCTCGAGTTCTTCATCGCTGTACTTGTAGTTGTAGCGTTCTCCCTCGGGTGCGTTGAACCAGTCTCTGTTTCTGCCGTGCAATCTGAAGTAACACATGTTGCTCGTCAACCTTGGTACGTAAGGAAACAGTTCACGCAGGTTCGGTTCATCAACTATGACAAACGTGAAACCGCAGGATTTGAGAAGTTCGTAGGTAGTTTCGTTATTCCAGGAAGCGTGCCTGAACTCCACGGCGATGGGCAGATCTATCTTCTCCTGGAGCAACTGCAGGTATTGCCTGTTAGCAGGAGTGTCTCTGAAGGAGTATGGAAACTGTGCGAGTAGGATCTTGAGCCTTCCTTCTTCCGCCATGGGCGCCAAAGCTTCGAGGGTTTTCTTCACATCTTCCTCCGGGAAAAGGTTGGATTTCCAGGCTTCGTGTGTCACCGATGCGGGAAGTTTTACACTGAAAACGAAATCGCTCGGCGTTTTTCTGAGCATCGAAACGATTGTCCTGTAACTTGGCAGAGCGTAGTAGGTGAAGTTGAGTTCGACCGCCTTGAACTTCCAAACGGCAGCGTAGTACTTCAACATGTCCGATTTGCTTATGCCTTCAGGATAGACTTCCCCTATCCAGTCATTGAAAGAATAACCACTCGTACCAATGTAGATCAACGCGAATCCCCTCAACTATGCTATCATTTGTTACAGGTGATAGAAATGGTGAGGATCGGTGCGCACATGCCCATAAGCAAGGGGTTCGAGAGTGTTCCAGAACTCACAGTGCGGATAGGTGGAAACTGTTTCCAGATCTTTCCACACAGTCCAAGGACCTGGAGTGCGAAGATGCCCTCAAGAAAGACGTGCGAACTCTTCCGTGCGATGATGGAAAAATATCAGATAGACTTCGAAAGTGCCTTCTGCCACACGGGTTATCTCATAAACCTGGCGAGCCCGAACGATGAAAGCTGGAACAGATCCGTTCAGCTTCTGATACTCGAAGGCAAGATCTGTGAGGCGTTGGGAATAAGGTATCTCAACGTCCATCCGGGCAGTCACACCGGTGCTGGGGAAGAGCTCGGTTTCCAGAGGATAAGCGTGGCGGTCAACGAGTTTTTGAAGAACACGAAGGATGTGATGTTGCTCCTGGAGAACGTGTCGCCCAAGGGTGGAAACATCGGCTACAACTTCGACCAGATAAAACGGATCATCGATTCGTCGATCGATCCTTCGAGGATCGGCATCACCTACGACACCTGCCATGGGTTCGATGCGGGTTACGACATAACCACAGAAGATGCGGTGCGAAAGTTGCTGGATGAGATAGATTCCAAAATAGGGCTCGAAAAACTCAAGATGATACACCTCAACGATTCCAAAGCCCCGCTCGGCAAGCCCACGGACAGGCATGAGAACATTGGAAAAGGTTTCATCGGTGAAAAGGGGTTCAGGGTATTTTTGAGTTTCGAGGAGATACAGCGTGTGCCGTGGATACTGGAAACCCCGGGCGACGAAGCCGAGCATGCGCAGGACATCGCGAAAGTTAAAGAAATCCTCGGGTTGATGTGAATGATCGACGCCTTCGTCTTGAGGAAAGTTGTTCGGGACCTGTCCATCCTCCAGGGCGAGGCCCTGAGGCAGATCCACCAGTGTGGAAAGTTCTGTCTTCAGCTGATCTTTCAGCGCGCTACTATCAGAATTTCTGTTGAACCCGGCCTGGCACACGTCTGTCTGGCAGACAGAGAAGATCTTTCGGGTCAGAATCCTTCGAATTTCGTCACGTTCACGCGGGCGCGACTGCGCAACGCGAGGTTGAAAGATGTCCATCAGGTGGATCTCGACAGGATCCTGTGTTTCGTCTTCGATAAGATCGACGAAACCGGCGAGAGACACGAGTACAGGCTCTACGTTGAACTCTTCGGTAGTCGATCCAACGTCATCCTGGTTGAAGGCGAGAAAGTCCTGAACGATTTCAGATCTTTCCTCGAAAAAGACAGCTCGTACAATCCTGCTTTCAGCAAGTTGAACCCTATCGATGGTTTTGAAATCACGTTCGACAGCAACAAAATGCTCTCCAAGTACATAGTCGACGAAATCGCTGGATTCTCCAGATTGACCGCCCAAGAGGTTCTGTTCCGCGCAAAAATCACGGACAAACCTGTCAGTATGTTGACCGAAGGAGAAAAAGTCGCACTCAGGCTGGCCCTGTTTTCCATCATCGACGATTTCGAAAAACCAACCTGCTACGTTTATGAACTGCAGGGGAAACGTTTCGTTTCCGCGTATCCTTTGAAGGTGCTCGGTTCTTTTGTAGAGGGATACGATTCTGCTTCCCGTGCGGTGGATGAAGCCTATCTCTGGAATTTGAGAAAAATGAAGATGGAAAAGCTCCGCCAGCAACTCACCAGCGTTGTCGAAGAGAAGCTCAAGAAACAGGACAAACTCCTGCAAGCGCTTTTCGAAGAAGCGAAACAGTGCCAAAAGGCGGAGGAATACAAACGCTATGGGGAACTTTTGAAGTATGCAAACGACGCAGATGTCAGCGGATCCGTCGTGAAATGTTTCGACTGGCAGAGTGGCGAAACTGTCACCGTGCCGCTCGCACCTGGTAAAGACGTCAAGCGAAGCGCACAGTTTTACTTCGAGCAGTACAAGAAGCTCAAGGAAAAATCACAGATACTGAGAACGAGGATAGAGCAACTTCGGAGACAGAACGAGTATCTCGAGCAGATACTCTACAATCTCGAATCATCAGAAACGCTGGAAGATCTCGAAGAGATAGAGGAAGAACTTGCGGAGGCTGGCATTGTTCAAAGGAAATCCTCCTCCCACAGAAAGACCGAAGAACCAGGTTTCAGAAAGTTCGTCTACAACGGTTTCACGATTCTGGTTGGAAAGAACAACAAGCAGAACGAGGCACTCGTGAGGAGAGCCAGCGATTCTGACATCTGGCTGCACGTTCAACAATCACCTGGTGCCCACGTGATCGTCCGCACAGAAGGAAGAACTGTCCCAAGAGACGTCTTACTCTACGCAGCCTCGTTGGCAGCGTATTACTCCAAAGCGCGTTACTCTTCCAATGTTCCTGTGGACTACACATTTGTCAAGAACGTTCACAAACCGAAAGGCTCACCACCCGGGATGGTCCTCTACACGAACTACGAAACGCTGTTCGTGAACCCCCTCAATCCTGAGTCCGAACAAAAAGTTTAAGTTGATTCTTGACAAAGTTGATACCTGTGCTAATATATTTTCAGAACTAAAAGAGGGGGTTCAAAAATGTGGAGGGCATTCCTCGCAAATCTTGAAAAAAGCTTCATCGAGTTCAAACGCTATTACTTCAATACGATCTCCGGTATCGCCACACTGTTAATATTCTTCTATCTTTTGTTCTTTGGTGTAAAAGCAATTGGAGGTCCGACGATAGATTCGTCATCCACACTGGACGGTATGATAGTGGGTTACTTCATGTGGATCATGTTCATTTTCTCGTTCCAGGGTGTCGCGTGGGGGATCATCGAAGAAGCACAGCGCGGCACTCTCGAACAGATCTTCACTTCTCCCATCGCCTTCGAGTATCAGATGTTCTTCAGGATGATCAGCGACTTTCTTTTCAACGTGCTGTTCGCAATCCCCCTGATGTACTTCGTCGCTTTCACGACGGGCCGAAGGATCGGTTTCGACCTCGCCACGTTGCTCTATTTGATGGTGGCTGGAACCATATCTGCGCTCGGTATCGGCATGATCCTTGGTGGTATAGCACTCATCTTCAAGAGGATCTCTTCGTTCATTCAGATTGTGACTTTTGGTTCACTCTCTTTCACGATGTTCGAAACAAGTTCGCTCTGGCACAGAATGCTTCCCATGTCCCAGGCGAGTTACATGATGAGGGCTCTGGCGATCGACGGCACAAAATTTTATCAGTTTCCACTATCAGATCATTTGATCCTCTGGCTGGTTGCGCTGGCTTATTTATCGATAGGTTTTCTGGTTTTCCGCCTGTTCGAAAGGCGCGCAACGATCATGGGCAGTCTGTCCCAGTATTGAGGTGATCAGCATGATCGAAGTGATCGATCTGGTCAAGACTTACCCGAAGAGAGGCTCTCGGGAAAAAATCAAGGCCGTGGATTGTGTCAGTTTCGAGGTGAAGGTGGGAGAAATCTTCGCACTGCTTGGTCCAAACGGAGCAGGAAAGACCACGACCATCAAGAGCATCTGTGGCCTGATCGTTCCAGACTCGGGAGAGATAAGAATAAAGGGATTCAGTGTTTTGAAAGAAAGATCCAGAGCTTTAGCACAGATGAGTGCAGTTTTGGAGGGCAACAAAAACCTTTACTGGCGCATGACTGTCCTCGAGAACATGAAATACTTTTCTGGCATACGCGGTAAGAAGCTGACTAAGTCCCGGGCCGTGGAGATCCTCGAAATGCTCGGCCTCCAAGAAAAAGCGAATCAACTCGTTCACTCACTCTCACGCGGAATGCAACAGAAAGCGGCCATCGCAGTGTGCCTTGCTTGCGACACGGACATCCTCTTGCTGGACGAACCAACCCTAGGACTGGATGTGCATTCCGCAGTGGAGTTCAGGTCCATACTGAAATCGCTGAAAGGGCAGGGCAAAACGATCCTGCTCTCGAGCCACGACATGAACTTGGTCGAAGCGGTAGCGGATCGTGTGGCCATAATGAACGAAGGAAGGATCGTCGTGTGTGAAGAGAAGAGAAAACTCATGGATGTGTTCACTGCACGAGCTTACAGAATAAAGCTGATCTGCGATGAGCATGCCAGGAACAGGCTCAAACAGCTTGGATTCAACGACTGGGTCGAGGATGGTAACCTCATCGAGCTTCAGGTGAACCTTGATTCTTCGCAGAGGCTTTACGAACTGATAGACACTTTCAAATCTAACAACATCGAGATAGAGAGCATTGAGAAAGAGATGGTGAACTTCGAAAAAATCTTCATCAGCTACACGTCAGAAGCCGTTGTTCGGTGAGTTTTCTTACAGTTTCATCGCCAACACTCCAAGTGGACGGCACATTCTCACTCAACTCCGCCAGCCTTCATCGTTTCAATCGAAACGGACTTTCCCTATGGTATAATCCTGCAAGGAATAACAGACTGCGAGGAGGGGAACGTATGCGCCATCCCATTGTGAAGAGCGCTGAGGAACGTATGAACAAGTCGATTGAAAAGATTTCCGAAGAATTGAAAAAGATAAGAACCGGTCGCGCGAGTCCTGCCATCCTCGAAGAGATCAAAATCGACTATTACGGTGCCCCTACCCCGATAAACCAGCTTGCAACTGTGAAGGTTGAAGAAAGGTCGTTGATCATACAGCCCTGGGACAAGTCCATCCTCTCTTCCATTGAAAAAGCCATTTTCGCTTCTGACATAGGCTTGACGCCCATGAACGACGGAAACGTCATAAGACTCGTGTTTCCAACACCAACCACAGAGCAGAGACAGAAGTGGGTCAAGAAAGCAAAAGAAATCGCAGAGCAGGGAAAGGTAGCCATCAGAAACATCAGGAGGGACGTTCTGAAAGAAATCAAGCAGATGGAAGACGACGGAAAGATCTCCGAGGACGACGCTAAGAGGCTCGAGAAAGAGATACAGGATCTGACTGACAAAAAGATAGAAGAGATAGACAAACTGTTCGAGAAGAAAGAGAAGGAGATCATGGAAGTGTGAAACCCGTACACGTGGCCATCATAATGGATGGAAACGGGAGATGGGCCCAGAAGAGGGGCCTGCCCAGGGTCGAAGGCCATCGCAGAGGCGCTTTGAAAGCCGAGAGAGTCGTTGAATGGGCTGCAGAGCTCGGTATAAAATACGTCACTCTCTACGCCTTTTCGACTGAGAACTGGAAACGGCCGAAGGAGGAAGTCGAGTACCTTTTCTCTTTGCTCGTGACGCTGCTCAGAAAGAAGCTCAAGAAGATGCTTGAACAGGGTGTCAGACTGAGGTTCACCGGTGCCATCGACGAACTTCCAGGCTCTGTTGCGAACTTTTGCCACGAATGCGAAGAAAAGACGAAGCAGAACGACAGAATCCACGCCATCCTGGCGCTGAATTACGGTGGTCGTCGCGAGATCGTCGATGCGATCAATAAAGCTATTCAAAACGGTGTAACACGTGTAGATGAGGATCGTTTCAGAGACTGGCTTTACCTTCCGGATGTACCCGATCCGGACCTTGTGATAAGAACGTCCGGCGAGATGAGGATCAGCAACTTTCTGCTGTGGCAGATCGCTTACAGTGAACTGTACTTCACTAAGGTTCTGTGGCCCGATTTCACAAAACAGGAATTTTTGAAAGCCATAGAGGACTACGAGAAACGTCAGAGGAGGTTCGGGGGTCTGTGACCACAGAGACGAAAACACGACTTATAACTGCTTTCATCGTGGCACCTTTCGTGGTTGTGTGTTTCATCAGCTACAAGAGTTTGATAGGTCTGGTCGCAGCGGTAGTTTTGCTCGCTTCTTACGAGCTCCTCAACATGGCGGTTCAAGGGCAGAACGAAAGAAGTTTTGTGAAATACGCGGTCACAATATGCGTGAGCTTCGTCGTTGCCTACGGCGTCATGGAAGCGAAGAACGGTTTGTTACTTCTGAGTCTGGCTTTCATTCTCACGAATGTTATCGCGGTTCTAACACAGAAGAACGTAGAAAATGTTTGGCCTGTCGTCGTCGCAACGGGCCTTGCTTTGGTCTACGTAGCGGGTTGTCTGTCGTTTTTCTTCCCGATGTACCTCGAATTTGGTGCGGCAAACGCGTTGCTCAATTTGACCGCAGTGTGGTTGTACGACACGGGGGCATATTTCGTTGGCATGAGATGGGGGAAAACCAAGATCTCGAAAAAGTTCAGCCCAAACAAGAGTTTGGAGGGTGTGATCGGTGGTTTTCTCAGCGCCCTGGCTTTTTCTTTCCTCTACAAGTTCGTCTTCGATTTCATCTTCAAAGCTAAAGTGATGCCTTTCGGTTCACTTGTGATCTTGTCTGCGATCATAGCGATTCTCGACACGTTCGGAGATCTCTTCGAATCCGCATTGAAGCGCTATTTCAAGGTTAAAGATTCTGGCAGTGTGTTACCGGGGCACGGTGGGATGCTGGACAGAATAGACGGGTTGCTCTTCGTCACGCCGGTCACTTATTTTCTGTTATCAATCGGGGTTCTGTGAGGTGAAAGGGCTTGAACAGCGATGAAATAAGATCGAGCTTCCTGAGTTTCTTTGAATCGAAGGGTCACAAAGTTTTGCCCAGCGCGTCGCTCATACCGGACGATCCTCAACTTCTCTTCACCGTTGCGGGAATGGTCCCGTTCAAACCCATATTCTGGGGTAAAGTGGAACCAATCTACAAACGTGTCGCCACGTGCCAGAAGTGCCTCAGGACCAACGATATTGAGAACGTCGGTCGAACACCGAGGCACCACACGTTCTTCGAGATGCTTGGAAACTTTTCCTTCGGTGACTACTTCAAGAAAGAAGCCATACTGTGGGCATGGGAGTACGTGACTCAGGTGCTCAAACTGAAAGAAGAGAGGTTGTGGGTGACGATCTATAAAGACGACGATGAAGCCTTCAGAATCTGGCACGATGCCGTTGGGGTACCGGAAAAGAAGATCGTACGCATGGGCAAAGACACCAACTTCTGGGGACCTGCGGGACCCACGGGGCCATGCGGTCCGTGCTCGGAGATCCATTACGATCTTGGCATCATGGAAGACTGCCCCGAAGGGGAAGAATGCACACCTGCGAACAGCGACAAGAGGTTTCTGGAGATATGGAACTTAGTGTTCACCGAGTTCTACCAAGACGAGAGAGGCGAACTGCACCCGCTACCGAGGAAGAACATCGATACGGGCGCGGGACTCGAGAGGATCGCGGCGGTCGTTCAAGGCGTGTCGAGCAACTTCGAAACTGACCTGTTCAGACCCATCATCCGGAGAGAAGAGGAACTGTTCGGCGTGAAGTACGGAGAGAGTGAAGATAAAAATGTTTCTCTGCGCGTCATAGCCGACCACGCCAGAGCGGTAACTTTTTTGATCGCAGACGGCGTTTTTCCATCGAACGAAGAAAGAGGATACGTTCTCAGGAGAATCCTGCGCAGGGCGGTGAGACACGGTGTTCTGCTCGGTGCCAGCAAACCCTTCCTCTACGAAGTTTGTGACGCCGTGATCGATAAGATGGGAAAGATCTATCCGGAGATCGAAAGGAAAAGGCAACTGATCAGGGACGTAACGAGGGCCGAGGAAGAAAGGTTCTTCAAAACGATCTCTCAGGGACTGGAGATGCTTGGTGAGGTCGTAAAGAATGCGGAAGGGATCATCGATGGAGAAAGCCTCTTCAAGCTGTACGACACCTACGGTTTCCCACCGGACATAGTGATCGACGTGGCGAAAGAAAAGGGATTGAAAGTGGATCTTGAAGGATTCGAAAAACTCATGAAACAGCAGAGGGAGCGATCGAGAATCAGCAGGTCTGACGTCGAGTACGCAAAGACCGTGAAGGATTACGAAGAACTGGCGAAGATTCAAAAGATCTCTTTCATCGGTTACAACACGCTCACGCACGAATCCAAGGTCTTGATGCTCCGAAAAGAAGAGAAAGTGGAATCGGCTTCTTCGGGCGAAGAAATCGAAATCGTGGTGGAAGAAACGCCCTTCTACGCCGAGAGAGGTGGACAGGTAAGCGATACTGGCTGGATCGAGTGGACAGATGGAAAGGCTTCCGTCGAGTACGTGTTCATACCGACTGAGGGCATCATCGTGCACGTTGTGAAGATAGAGAAAGGAACGCTGAGAGTTGGAGACAGGGTGAAGTTGACGGTCGACGAAGAGCGTAGAAGATCGACCGCGCGCAACCACACGGCGACACACCTGCTGCATGCGGCACTCAGAAAAGTTCTCGGCGAGCACGTGAGACAGTTCGGCTCCCTCGTCGCACCGGACAGGCTCAGATTCGACTTCACCCATTACGAAGCGCTGAACGAAGAGCAGATCAGGAAGATAGAAGAAATGGTGAACAGGGTGATCTTCGAAGCGATTCCCGTGATCGTGGAAGAAAAGAGCTATAAAGAAGCGATCGAAAAGGGTGCCATAGCACTGTTCGACGAGAAGTACGGCGACGTAGTCAGAGTCGTCAAGGTGCCGAATTTCAGCGAGGAGCTGTGTGGTGGAACGCACGTCTCCAATACTGGGAACATAGGTCTGTTCAAGATCGTTTCCGAAACGGCAGTGTCTGCGGGCGTTCGCAGAATAGAAGCTGTGACTGGTTTCAACGCTCTCGAGCACATCAGGAAAATTGAGGACACACTGCGTCGAGCAGCAACGTTGCTCGGAACGTCTCTGTACGAGGTTCCTGAAAGGTTGAAGAACCTGCTCGAAAAGAACTCACAGATGGAAAAGGAAATCGAGCAACTGAAGATGAAGATGCTCTCGATACAAATTAAGCAAACCCCGTTCGAACGGTTGAAGAACTTCAACTTCAAAGCTATCACGCTGGAAAACGTCGATTCTTCAACGCTCAGAAACCTCTCAGATGTTGCGATCGCATCTCAGGAAAGATCGGTCGTGGTAGTTTTCTCCGTTCAGCAAGAGAAAGTGAACCTCATCGTCAGGGTGACGAAAGACATTGCGAAGGAGATAAACGCCAGCGAGCTGGCACGGATCGCCGCGAACTTGCTCGGTGGTGGTGGTGGTGGAAGGGCGGATTTCGCTCAAGCAGGAGGAAAAGATCCTGCAAAGATAAACGAAGTGGTGGAGCAGCTGAGACGATTCATCCTTCAAAAGGCATGAAAAAGAGGGGCCATCTGGCCCCTTTTCTTTTCACATGAGGATCTTTTTCGTTCTCCAACCGTGCATGGCCAGAGCGAACGCGATGACCGCATAGGCAAGGAACTCTCTGAAGAACTCTCCCACCTGTGGCTGGCCGAAAAGTTTGTTTCCCGCGCTCGGTGCCACGACGAACAGGGTGTGGAACAGCATCACGCCCAGTATGGCGTTCCATATGGTCGCTTTTCTCGTGGTGGCACCTCCGACAAGCAGGGCAGCTATGGAGAACAAACCGATCTGTTCGTGGCTGTTGTAAGTGTTGATCGTACCTATGTCCTGAAGGTAGATCACCTGACCGATCCCGGCGAGCACGGTCGACATGATAACTGCTATGATGCGCACCCTGTTGACGTTTATGCCAGCAACTTCAGCGATGTGCATGTCCTGACCCACAGCCCTTATGTCCTGACCGAGTTTCGTTTTGAACAGGAAAGTTATGAACAGGCACAAGGCAGCTACTATCAACAGTGGTAGAACGAAGACGTTCACCATCCCTATTCGGATCGTCCAGACCCTGTTCAAAGCCAAAGCAACGGTCCCGTACAGATCGACCGTGTTCCTCAAACCGACGCCTTCAGGCAACAGGAACTGCTTCGTTTTGAAAGGTATCAGCGATCCCATGAAGAACAGGAAAACGAGCTGGTAGATACCGTTGGCGAAGAAACCGAGGATCATGGAAGTTATCATTTCCCTTCCCTTGGCGCGGTTAAGCGTCAGACCTGCGAGCCATCCTAAAACTATCGAAATTGCGCTTGCCATCAGACACGCTACCAGAATTCCAAGCAGGCCCTTTATCTTCCAGTCCACAACGAAAAAGAGCGCCGCCTGAGCCGCCATCGCTCCGAGAACGATTCCGAAGTTCAGCCCCAGACCACCGATGATCGGAATTATCAGAGACAGCACGAGAAACGTGTTCCTGCTCAGCCTTCTCACTACCTCGCTGACGAGGAATATCGGGGGAATTTTTGCTATCAAAACGGCCGAAACGCACAGTATCGAAAAGGCAATCGGCACAGCGTAGGAGATCAGGAACTTTTTCAGCTTTTCCATCGGGTCACGCCTCCTTTGGAGCTCTCGTGAGTGCATACAGTATCATTCCGTTGCTGACAATGAGCCTCATGACTTCGGTGATGTCACCACGAGTAACCTGACTGAGGACGGGTAGAGCTATTGTCAAAAGGGTCTGGAAAACTGCCGTACCGATGACGACGTTACGAATACTCGCCCTTTTTATGGATGCACCACCAATGAGTATCGAAGCGACTGCCG
The DNA here is from genome assembly GCF_011057685.1 of Thermotoga sp. Ku-13t. NCBI lineage: Bacteria > Thermotogati > Thermotogota > Thermotogae > Thermotogales > Thermotogaceae > Thermotoga > Thermotoga sp. Ku-13t. The sequence goes on from NZ_LNFY01000001.1 coordinate 962,817, forward strand.
GAAACGTCATGAACAGAGGTGCTTGATACAGCTGGAGAAAACCGTAACTCTGTGCGTAAACGATGATACCGACACCGGCCAGAACGTTCGACATCACCACCGCCACGAGTCTGGCTCTGTTCGGATTCACACCCGAGCTGATCGCGTAACGTTCGTTCTGGCCCACCAGGTCTACAGCGAGACCCACCTTGGTCTTGAAGAACAGATGAACCAGAAAACAAGCACCCACGAAAAACAGAAGCAGACCCGTTGGAAACTCGAACTCACCGATCCTGAACCTCAAAAAGTTGTTCAGTACGTGCCCGAAGTATTTGTCCAGCGTTAGGGTGTATCGCAACCCTTTACCACCTATTGCCCAGATCATATCTGGGTTTTTGAAAGGAAGCATCAGCCACATGATGGACATGAACGCGACGATGGAATAACCCATGTACGTTCCAACCATCATCTCCTGCCCTCTGACCTTTTCGAGCAACCAGCCGTAGCCCAATCCGATCCCAATGCAGATCAGGACGGCGAACAAGATCGCCACCCAGAAACCGACAAACCCGGTCAAGCCCAGCTGCATGCTTATCAAAGCTCCAAGAAGTCCGCCGATAATACCCACAGGTAAGCCGAAGTTTGGACCCGTGCCAACCCTGATCGTAGGTACCATTGCGAGTACGAGGACGCCGTTCATACCAATGCGCCTTATCGAGTCGCTCAAGAGCGATGGTATTGAAACGTTCGTGAACGCTGCGAGTATGAACAGAGCTATGAGGAACAGGAAAATGATCAGCGTTGGCACATCAATTCTCTTGAGCCATTCAAAAAGTTTATCCATGCTGCAACACCTCCTGGAGCTCTCCAGACATCGCGAGACCGAACTCCACATCGCTTGCCTTTGGAGAAAGGATCGCAGAAAGTTTCCCTTCCGCCACTATGGCAATCCTGTCGCAGATAGCTCTCAGTTCGGCAAGTTCGCTGGATGTCATCACGATCGTTATACCGTGTTTCCTGTTCAAGTTGACCAAATAATCGAGCACAAGCTTTTTCGCTCCGATGTCGATACCCCTCGTCGGTTCGGACACGAAAAGTATCTTTGGATTCAGCGTGAACGCCCTCGCAAGACAAACTTTTTGCTGGTTACCACCGCTGAGCCTTCTCACTATTTGAGCGGGAGATTTGCAACGTATGTCGAGCTTTTTTATCATTTCCAGTGCGTGTTTTCTGATCTGTTTGTGATCGTACACGGTCAGGAAGAGAAATTTTCTAGTGAACTTTCCGAACACCTGTATGGCCGTGGCCGCGATGTTCATCTCCACCGATTCGTCCAGCAACAGTCCGACGCCCCTTCTATCCTCTGAAAGATAGACAACACCCTGGTTCAGAGCATAAGATGGATCGTTCAGTTTGAACGGTTTTCCCTCGAAGTAGACTTCCCCTTCGGCGGGATACATCCCCGCAATGCCATTCGCCACACCGAGCTTTCCATGCCCCGCAAGACCACCTATACCGAGTATTTCCCCACGTCTGATGTCTATGCTGAAATCTTTCACCTCTTCTCCAGGCATACGAACCTTCAAATTCCTTATGGACATGATGATGTCGTCATACGAAGGCTCTTTGCTGCGGGGAGGAAGGGTCACATCTTCCAGTTTTCTGCCAACCATTTTTTCGGCGATCTCGGAGAGTGTGAAGGACGAGGCGGGTTTGCTGTCCACAACCACTCCGTCTCTGAGTATGGTGATCCTGTCTGAGACCTTAAGCACCTCACTCAATCTGTGCGAGATGAAAAGAATAGCGATACCCTTCGAAGCCATATATCGAATCGCATCGAGGAGCTTCTCCGCTTCAGTTTCGGATAGGACCGCCGTCGGTTCGTCGAGAACCAGTATTTTCAGGTTCTTCTTGTCTATCTCCCTCGCGATCTCTATGAACTGTTTGTGAGCTACGGGTAAACCTGCAACCACTGCGAGCTCGTCGATAGACATACCTATGGTGCTTATCGCTTCCTTCGCTTCTTTCATCATCGCTGAAAAGTCCAGAGTTTCCATGGACTTACCGAATAACCTGCTCAGCAAGTTGCTCTTGGTTATCTCTCTGTTGAGCTTTATGTTTTCAGTAACGGTGAAGCCCGGTATGAGCATGAACTCCTGATGGACCATGCCTATACCATGTTCCATAGCCTTCCTCGGGCTGTCGATCTGCACCCGCTCACCGTTGATGAATATCTCTCCCTCAAAACCTCCAGTGGAATGGATGACCGGCATTCCGAAGAGAATGTTCATCAACGTGCTCTTCCCGGCGCCGTTCTCACCGACCAGGCCGTGTACTTCTCCGGGAGCAACGCTTATACTCACGTTCTTGAGCACCTGATTACCGTAGAAAGATTTGTTTATGTTGCGCATTTCGAGAGCGTACTGCATGGACCATCCTCCCTGTAAAAAAGATGTCGGCGCGAGGCCGACATCTTATAGGTTACAATCCCATAAAGTTCAGAACTGAGTGACCCCGAAGATGACGGAGTCCATGGTGATCATGTAGTAGTTACCAGCGTTCGGATACTTCTTGATGGTCTTGATGCCATATCCGGAAATTTTTTCAGATATCACCCTGTCGAGTAAAGCTTTGATCGCGTTCGTATCATCAGCTTTTATCTTCTTCTGGACGAGCTCGATGGCTATCTCGACACCAGCTTCGGTGAACACCATGTTCACAGGAACTGGCCAGGTTGCGAACCTTCCAGCTCCACCTTTCTCCACGATCTTGTCGTTGATCGCTTTGAGTATGTAGTTGTAATCTCCTTTCTTGTCTGCGGGTATCTCGATTCCCAGAGCTCCAGGATAACCGTGCGTCGGTGATGGACAGCACTGTTCAGGATAGATTCCACCATGCTGCAGGATGGCTTTGATCAAGGGTTCCTGCATTCCGCAGTTCGTCGAGAAGAACGCAGTGTCAGGACCGTACTTTGCGACCTGCCTTGGAACGTCCTCGAGGATGAACTGCTGCGCACCAGTCAGACCTTGCTCACCGAGCGGGTCGGGCGCGGAAACGAAGATGAATTCCATGCCGAGTTCTTTACAGCGCTGCTCCATGATGTTCCTTCTTTCTGCCAGCAGTTTGTAGCTCATGTGCCGCGGGAAGGAGTAGTGTATCAATCTCTTCGCTCCCATTTTGTATGCGAGATCCACGATGGTGATTCCACGACCGGGGGTATCTGTTTCGAGCGACACGTCAGCGACCGAGCCGACGATCTCGGGATCTTCGTGCGGTACGCCGACAACGAAGATCATGTCTGGTCTGAACTCTTTGACCCTCCTGATCGCCGCGACTGTTCCGGGCACACCCTGGCAGATCACGATGGCCTTGACCTTCGGATCGTAAGCGAGTTCGACGATTCTCGCGATCGTGGTTTCTTGTTCCTGCATGAACTTGTCCGGGTACGTGACGTGGATGATCTCGTTTCCGTACTTTCTGACGACGTTCTCGGCACCACGGTATTCGTCCTCACCCTGTGAAACGGTGCCAGTCACGAGACCGATCTTGAAACCAAGCGATGCAAAGCTCAAAAGTGCCACCATCAGGACTGCAACCACGAGAAACTTTCTCATATCCAGGAACACCCCCTCAAAGAGTTTTGATCCACGACCATTTTATCATATTATCTGACTCGAAATGAAACAATCAATTCTTCCTTCCTCTCATCGTAGTTCAGTTCAATGACATCCAGCAGCATAGCGACGATCGTCAGATCTTCTTCCGAACCGTACTCACCGATAAGCGGAAGATAGTAATAACCCACTTCCTGCGGTCCAACACTCAGGTAGTTCTTGAGAAGATTCAGTTCATCAATACTGAGGGAAACTTTCGCGTCGATTCTGACCTCGTACTTTCCTTTTTCCACAATAGAAATGCTCACGCTCTCTGCGGATCTATCCAGCAGATACTTGATGATCTGCGCACATATCCTCGTGACTATTTCTTTATCCCTTCTCACATTATCTCTTCTCATCACAGATCCTCCCTCTTATGGATCGCTTTAATGATCGGAATCAGAATGATGGCAACCAGACCACCGGCAAAACCGTTGTTGTACAGGTTAAAACCTGCGTGCAGGAAACCCACGTTGTTCACCATCGCATTGTGCAGAAAACCCGCCACGATACCCCAGACAATTCCGAACTCCCCAGCAATCGGCGCAACCGTTGTACCGAACAAAGCCGCCAAAACGTTGTTCGGGCTTCCCAGTTCGTAGTTGTTCGTAACACTCGCTATCATCACACCGGTGATCACAGGCAATGTGTTCCTCAGATGTTTCCCAACTGCAGCAAAGCCAGCTACGGTCATTATTCCGCCTATTGTGGGCCCATTGAGTTGACTCTTTGTTGCCAGAACGTACACGGTCGAGATCACCCCAAGAAGTCCGATGTTGATGAGTGTTATCGGTACGCCTTCGAGAATGACGAAATCGGTGAGCAGCCTTCCTGAGTGCCTCATCAATTTTTTAAAACCACGCCATTTTCTTCCGTTCAGCGACCAGCCAGAGAACATTACAAACGAAAACAGAAGCAATAGAAAGACCGAGAAGATAAAATTGTTTCCCTCGCTCCAGATTTTTTGAGTGGGGATTTGAACACCGTAGGCCCTCAGAAACGCGGCCGCCACAGTACCAACCAAACCGCAGGTGAAACCAACATTGTAGAGGTTGTAACCCTTGTGTAGCGTGAGAAAATAACTTGCGAGCGAAGGCAGGAAAAAGCCAACCAGAATTCCAACGAGATAAGAAACCACGAACCTCATCAAATTGCTCAGTGGCATCGCGAAAGCGATGAAAGAAACTAATGGCGATATGGCGGTTCCGAAGTAAGCAACGTAGATGTACCTCTGAATGGGGTCTTTCCGATAGAGAGAATATAGGATCACGCCTATGACTATCGGCCACACGTTGAAGATGTTCTTTCCAAAGAGTGCAAAACCACCCACGGTTAAAACAGAAGCGTAAGAAAGTCCCGTTATGGGCATTCTCAAAAGCTTCAAAAAATAAGAGAACAGGAGCATGAGAAGGCCAGAATTGAAGAACGCCGACGCTATACCCCCCACCTCTACGTAATCTGTGAGTAAATAATCGGGAGTAACGATGATCCTGAGTAAACCCTTGAGAAATTCCACAGGATGCCAGAGTGCACCAGCAAACAATGCGAACACCAAGAAGGACCAGCCGAAGAAGTAGAGTGATGAAAGCTTGAACGATTCTTTGTCTGATTGAAACAATCTTTGTAGAAATGTAGAAAGCGATGGAGTAGATCTTCGTTTCACCTTTCTCCCTCCCGATCCATCTACTCGAGTAATAGTATAATGTGTTTGAAAAGCGGGTCCAACTTGGTGCCTCATTCGGGAGTTTTTGTAACCTTTTCTTAAAGGTCAACTCAAAAGTAGAGCAGTTAAAATTCATTTGTGTAGAAACTGCAACTCTGTGGAGGAATGTTATGGCACAGGAAAAGGTGAAGGACGTGCTGGAACTCATCAAAGACAAGGAAGAGGAAGTGCAAAACGAAATTGCACGCGCCGAGGCCAGTATAAAAAAGAACCTTCAGGAACGACTCGAAGAACTGCGACTCCAGATCGAGCAAGAAAAGAAAACCTTTGAAAACCAGCTGCAACAGAGGAGAAAGGAAAGCACAGAGCAGATACAACAGAAGAGGCAGCAACTTCACGAGGAAAATCAAAAGCTTCTGGAATCGCACCGGAAGAAGTTACTGGCCAATCTCGATAAGGCCGTGCAGTTCGCTCTGAAAATGCTCATGGAAGAGTGAGTGAAAGAGCATGGCGATACTGAGAGTTGAGCGCTTCTGGCTCATCGTTCCGAAGGAGGAAGAATCCAAGCTTCTTGAAGTCTTCAAAGCTTTTCCCCGGATACACTGGGAAAAGACGTCGAAGATCGAATCACAATCATCCAGGTACAGTGCTCAACTGAGCAAGATAGAGGAAACGTTCAAAATCGCTCTCGAACTCTTCCCCAACAAGAAGAACCTGCTCGAAAGCTTCTTCGCCGGCAGGGAAGAGATCGATGAAAAGCAATTCCAGCAGCTGCTCGAAGAAGTCAGCTGGAAAAAGCTCTACAGGACTGCCAAATGGGCCGAAAAAGCCTTGGAGAATCTCAAAAGACGAAAGGAACGGTTAGAACAACTCACCTTCGACATAAGGTTCTGGGATAAGCTCGATTGTGCTCTTGATTTTCCGAGAAGTTTTGAGCGGTACGAACTCTTCTCAGGAATCATTTCAAAGAAGAACTTCGATCAATTCCTGCAGCAAGCCGGTGAACTGCTGGAAGAAAGCTGGATCTGGTCGGTTCAGGAAAAGAAGGAAGTCAAATGTGTCCTGCTGGTGAGAAAAGAAAACGCTGATAAAATCGAGAAAACACTTCAAAAATTCGAATTCACACCCAAGAAGATACCTTACCTCAAGTCCACTCCGTCTGAATCTATCCAGCGGCTCAACAGGATCCTCGAAAACGTTGAGAAGGCAAAAGAACGCATCCTGAAGAGAGCCTCCATACTCAACGAAAAATTCAGAAACCTAGAGGCCTGGTACGATTATTTCCTCTCTAAATCACTCGAGGAAAGAACGACGGACTTTCGTTACGACACTGTGTATTTCACGGCCTACACAGGTTGGATCCCAACCATAGACAAACAGGAGTTCTTGAACCTGCTCGAAAGGACTGTTTCTCAGTACGGTTTTGAAAGTCGTGAACCGCTGGAAGACGAAGATCCGCCAGTCATACTCCACAATCCTCGCTTCATAAAACCGTTCGAGTTTTTGACGAAACTGTACGGTATGCCCAGATACAACGGTGTGGATCCAACACCTTACGTAGCTCCGTTCTATCTGATATTCTTCGGCATATGCCTGGGAGACGTGGGTTACGGTCTGCTCCAGCTGACTCTCGTGAGCTGGATCAAGAAGGCCTTCAAACCTGAACGCGGTGCGAAAGAACTGCTCGATCTTTTGCAGGTTCTAAGTATCCCTTCCATCTTGGTTGGAATCCTCACTTGGAGCTTCTTCGGCAGCCAGCCGTTCCTCGGACCAGACGGCAAGTTCTTGGGTATCTTTCCAGTGGTCAATCCCACAGGAGAACTCATGAAAGCGCTGACAATCGCGCTGTTCATAGGAGTCTTCTCGCAGATGTACGCACTCGTGCTCAGGATGGTTTGTGGCTTCAAGACGAAAGACTACAAAACAGCCATCTACGACGGTCTGCTGTGGCTCTTGTTCTTCGCTTCGCTGCTCGGCTACTTTGGTCTGCAGTTAATCACGGGAAAGCAATACAGAATTTTTCTCTACATCCTGCTGGCGTCTGCCCTCGGTTTGATCCTCACTCAGGGTCGAGACAAAAAGAACATCCTGTCCCGCATCGTGGTCGGTGTCATAAGCTTGTATGGTATCGTTGGAGCTTACGGAATCTCATCCTTCGTTGGTGATGTGCTGTCCTACTCAAGGTTGTTCGCGCTGAACTTGGTCGGTAGTGTGTTCGGTTCCGTCATAACGCAGCTGGCACAGATGGTGAAAGGAGTTCCCGCGCTCGGCTGGATCCTGTTCGCACTCATATGGGTCGGAGGACAACTTCTGAACTACGTGCTCAGCGCCCTGTCGGCGTTCGTCCACTCGACGAGGTTGCAGTTCCTCGAGATGTTCGGTAAGTTCTACAGTGCTGGAGGCAAGGCGTTCACGCCTTACGCCCTCGAAGGTAAATACTTCAAGGTCAGGAAATAGAAGAGGAGGTAGATAAGATGCTCGGACTGTCCATCGCTCTGATTGGTGCTGCACTCGGTGCCGCGTTCGGTGCGATCGGCTCTGCCAAAGGTGTCGGGATGGCCGGAGAAGCGGCTGCAGGAGTGCTGGCAGAGAAACCGGAACTTTTCGGAACGGTGCTCATACTGCAGGCTCTCCCTGGTACTCAGGGTTTCTACGGTTTCATAGGTGCGTTTTTGATACTGCTGCGCCTGGGTATACTTGGTGGGAACTTCCCAGAATTGACGATCGCTCAGGGTTTGACAGTTTTCGCGGTGAGTATACCTCTGATCTTCGGTCTGTTTGTCAGCGCCATTTGGCAAGGTAAGGCAAGCGTGGCAGCACTCCAGATGATCGCTCAAAGGCCGCAAACGACAGGACAGGCCATCATAATACCCGCTCTGGTTGAAACGTATGCGATCCTGTCTTTGATAACCTCCATAATCTTGCTGTTCTTTGGAGTGAAACTGTGATGTCTCTCCAGAAAATACTCGAGAGACTCGAACGTGAGAAAGTAGAAAGAATAAAGCAGACACAGGAGGAATACGAGAAAAAGTTCCAGGAGCTTGCGAAAATTGAAATGGATAAATTCAACGCCTGGAAAGAGGAACAGACGAAAATACTCGAACAAACCATCGCCGCCGAGGAGTACGCAGTCCTTTCGAAAGAAAGGCTGTGGTTCAAAAATGAACTCACGAAGATAGAGAACGAAGCTGTAGAACAGGTGAAGCAGAAACTGATCGAGGCTGTTTCCAAACTCCCAGGCGATGTCTACACGAGCATATGGGAAAAACTCATAGAAAAAGAGGGGTTGTTCGAAGCGAAGATCATCCTTGCCAAAAACGAGTCGAAGCTGGACCTCGAGCGACTCATCCACAAGTACAAGCTCTCGATAGCCGACGAGAAGATAGATGCCAAGGGTGGTTTTGTGGCGGAAAAAGGTCAGTTTGTGATAGATCTAACGCTCGACACGCTCATCAACGAGCTCGTGGAGAACAATCTTTCACAGATCGCAAGAATCCTGCGCGGTGAGGCGTGATGTACGAAAAATACCTGTTCTCTTCGACGAACCTGAAGGCAAAGTCGACCAAGTTCATCGACAAGAACCAATGGCAGTGGTTGGCGGACGCGAGCTATGAAGACTGCATCGACTGGTTGAAGACCAGCTGGTACAAATCAATAGCAGACCAGCAAGCCGAGACGGCCTTCTACGAAGTGTTGCTGGACGAGCTCAGATTCCTGTCAAAAAACCTCGAGGAGATTTATCTGAAACTGCTCCTCTGGGACAGCTGGTTCCATTCTCTGCGTTACAAGAAAGAAGGAGTGAAAGATCCACTCGTAGAATTTTCAGAGAAGATGCGATGGGAGTTTGAAAAGGAACTTCTCAAAACGCTCGAGCAGATCTGGTCTTCGAAAACTGCTTCGACGGAACTCAAGATGGATATTTTGAACCTGAAAGTTTCTTTTGATTTCGAAAGGTCCATAGAGAGCGAAAACATCAGATCGTTTTGGAGATTGAGAAACCAGCTTCTGCTTTTGAAGCTGCTTTTCAGATGCAAAACTCTCAATTTATCGTGCACAGAGCTCAGCGAGTTCGAATGGCTCAAAGTCAAAGATCTGCTCGAGAGGGACATCGAAGACTGGACCAATCTGGTTCCAGCACATTTGAGAGATCCTCTGCAAAGAATGATAGAGAAAAAGGACGTTGATTTTGTCATCAAAACTGAACTCTTTCGCTTCATCCAGAGGTCTTTCAAAACCATCGTGAGCGGTCCTGAAATACTGGTTTACTATTTTTACCACAAGCTCTGGGAAATGGAAGACCTCCTGAGTTTACTCGAGTGCAAGAAGAACAACATACCCAAACAAGTCTGGCAGGAAAGGATGCTGAAACTGAATGTCTGAAGGCAGAATCGCCATCATAGGTCCAGAGAAGCTGGTGGGCATCTTCTCAATGTTCGGTGTGGAAACACACCCCGTTTCTGATGCGAAGGAAGCTTACGATGTGTTTGTCAAAGTTCAGAACCAGCACTCTTTGATCGTCGTATTTGAAAGCGTCGCGGACAAGATCCTGCAGGACGTGAAGGAGAATCTACCGCTCGTGCTACCGGACACCTTCAGTCACGAGAAAAAGAGCGAGAAAGCTCTGAGAAAACTGTTCGAAAAGATCCTTGGAGTGGATCTCTTAGCCGAAGGAGAGGGATACTATGGAAGGTAAGATCATCCGGGTCGCCGGTCCTCTCGTGGTGGCCAGAGGTCTTCAGAACGTCAAGATGTACGAAATGGTCAGGGTTGGAGAGCTGAAACTGTTCGGCGAAATCATAGGTCTGGACAAGGATATCGCGTACATACAGGTTTACGAAGAAACGCAGGGTGTTGGACCTGGTGAGCCGGTGTTCCCGCTCGGCGAACCGCTCAGCGTTGAACTCGGACCGGGCATCGTCGGGCAGATATACGATGGAATTCAAAGGCCTTTGAACAAACTCGCCGAACAGGCTGGAGACTTTCTCAGCAGGGGTCTCTCACTCCCGGCTCTGGATAGAACGATCAAGTGGGACTTCGAAGCCTGGGTCAAGCCGGGCGACGAGGTCGTTGGGGGAGACGTGCTCGGGGTCGTTCAGGAAACTTCTGCACTTCAACACAAAATCTTGGTCCCACCGAATCTGCGAGGAAAAATCCTTGAGATAAAGAGCGGTTCATACACGGTTGAAGAACCGATAGGTATTTTGTTGGATCCAGAGGGGAAGAAGGTCGAGCTGAAGCTCATGCACAAATGGCCCGTCAGATACCAGAGACCTGTCAGAGAAAAGATTCCCCCACGAACTCCTCTCGTAACTGGTCAGAGGGTTCTCGACACTTTCTTCCCGGTCGTCAAAGGTGGTACTGCGTGTGTTCCTGGACCATTTGGGAGTGGGAAGACGATCATCCAGCACCAGCTCGCCAAGTGGGCCGACGCCGACGTGATCGTATATGTGGGATGCGGAGAGCGTGGGAACGAGATGACAGAAGTTCTCATAGAGTTCCCGGAGCTGACCGACCCAAGGACCGGTAAACCTCTGATGGAAAGGACCATACTCATCGCGAACACTTCGAACATGCCTGTGGCTGCGAGAGAAGCGTCCGTGTTCACGGGAATAACGATAGCAGAGTATTTCAGGGACATGGGTTACCACGTGGCACTCATGGCCGATTCGACGTCCAGATGGGCGGAAGCCATGAGGGAAATTTCAGGTCGACTCGCGGAGATGCCGGGCGAAGAAGGTTATCCGGCCTATCTGGCATCGAGGATCGCGAGCTTCTACGAACGTGCGGGTTACGTGAAGTGCGTGGGAAAGGACGATAGGACCGGTTCTGTGAGTATCATAGGTGCGGTGTCGCCTCCCGGTGGAGATTTGTCCGATCCAGTGGTTCAGGCGACGCTCAGGGTCGTGAAGGTGTTCTGGGGCCTGGACGCTAGTCTGGCGTTCAGCAGACACTTCCCCGCGGTCAACTGGCTCATAAGCTATTCGCTGTATCTGGACGTCGTCAAAGATTACTGGTCACAACATGTGGCGGAGGACTGGTACGAACTGAGGCAGCAGGCCATGAGCATCCTGCAGAGAGAAGCCGAGTTACAGGACATCGTCAGGCTCGTCGGTATGGAAGCACTCTCACCGCAGGACAGATTGGTGCTCGAAACGGCCCGTTCGATCAGGGAAGATTTTCTGCACCAGAACGCGTTGCACGAAGTCGACACATACACTTCTCCGAGAAAGCAGTACCTGATGCTAAAGAACATAATGAACTTCTACAGGATAGCATCAAAACTGCTGGACGAAGGCGTGCCGTTGCAGAGCATTCTCAAACTGCCCGAGCGTGAAAAGATCGCGAGGATGAAGTTCGTCAGCGAGAGCAGAATCTCGGAGATAGAAAACCTCATCAAAGAAGTTGAAGAAAAGCTTCTGTCTCTGAAGAAGGGGGCTGAAGAAGTTGCCTAAGGAATACACGACCGTTTCAAGGATCAGTGGCCCTCTCATGCTCGTTGAAGGTGTTGAAGGCGCGAAGTACGGTGAAGTGGTTGAGGTGAAGCTCGCCAACGGTGAAATAAGGCAGGGACAGGTGCTCGAAGCGCACGAGAACGCGGCGCTCGTTCAGATGTTCACGAGCACGCAGGATCTTTCGTTGAAGGGTATGCGCGTGAAGTTCCTCGGAAAGGTGCTCGAAGCGAACCTGTCTCCTGCGATACTGGGTAGAACCTTCGATGGCCTTGGAAGACCGAGGGATAGTGGACCACAGGTCGTACCAGAAAAAAGGCTCGACATAAACGGAAGCCCGATAAATCCCTACGCACGTGCGTATCCGTCCGAGTTCATTCAGACCGGAATCTCCGCCATAGACGGAATGAACACGCTGGTGAGGGGACAGAAGTTGCCCATTTTCTCCGGCGCCGGCCTACCACACGCAGCACTCGCGGCGCAGATCGCAAGACAGGCAAGACTGCTCAGGGAAGAGGAAAAGTTCGCCGTTGTCTTCGGTGCGATGGGTATCACCTTCGAAGAAGCGAACTTCTTCATAGAGGATTTCAAGAGAACCGGTGCCATAGAGAGAACCGTTTTGTTCATCAACCTCGCGAACGATCCAGTCATCGAAAGGATCGCCACACCGAGGTTCGCACTCACCGCGGCAGAGTATCTGGCGTTCGAACTGGACATGCACGTGCTCGTCATACTCACGGACATGACCAACTACGCTGAGGCGCTCAGAGAGATATCCGCCGCAAGGAAAGAGGTGCCCGGCAGGCGTGGTTATCCCGGTTATCTCTACACCGACCTGGCGACACTCTACGAGAGAGCCGGAAGGATCAAAGGCAGGAAGGGTTCCATAACCCTCATACCCATACTGACCATGCCCGAGGACGACAGAACGCACCCCATCCCGGACCTGACGGGTTACATAACGGAAGGTCAGATCTTCCTCAGCCGCGATCTGCACAGAAGGGGTATATATCCTCCCATCGACGTGCTGCAGTCCCTCTCGAGGCTCATGCGCGGCGGAATAGGAGAGGGTAGAACCAGGAAGGACCACGGAGATCTTTCGAACCAGCTCTACGCAGCTTACTCGAGGGGCCTGGAAGCGAAGGAACTCGCCGTCGTTCTCGGTGAAGCAGCACTGACGGAAGAGGACGTTCTGTTCTTGAAGTTCTCCCAGCGATTCGAAGAGGAGTTCATCAAACAGGGAGAGTACGAGAACAGGAGCATATTCGAAACACTTGAGATAGGCTGGAGACTCCTGAGGATGCTGCCGAGATCGAGCCTGAAACGCATCAGACCGGAATTCATCGAAGAGTTCCTCGGAAAGGAGTAATAAGATGCCTCTGAGGGTCAATCCAAACAGGATGGAACTCCTCAGATTGAGGAAACGCCTCGTTCTTGCTCGTCGAGGCCATAAACTCCTCGAGGATAAGCTTGAGGGCTTGATACAGAGGTTTCTGCAGGAATCGAAGGATTACAGAGCGTTCAGAGAAGAGGTAGAATCTCAGTTTCTGAGCTTTCTCGCCCTGGGAACCTATGCGAGAACGAGGATCCGGGAAGATTTCTGGCATTTGATTTCAGAAACTTCGAACGGCAGAACCACTCTCAGAGAACGCGTTGAGAAGAGAATGAACATTCCTGTCAGCGTGTTGTTCATAGAAGAATTTTCCCCTCCAGTTTACAGTTTGGTCGAAACGCCGACAGTGCTGGACGAGCTGGTGAAAAAGTGGAAAGAACTTCTCGAGAAAATCGTGGAACTTGCCAACAAAGAGCGTTACCTGATCGCTCTGGCAATGGAGATCGAAAGAACCAAAAGGAGGGTCAACGCGCTCGAGTACAAACTCATACCGCAACTCGAAGAAACGATCAAGTTCATCAGCACGAAACTCGAGGAGCTCGAGAGGAGCAACTTTTTCAGGTTGCTGAGGTTGAAGGAATGATCACTCTAAATTGAACCGGATCGGGATGGCCTCGGGCCATCTTTTTTATTGTTGAACGTTGAAACCTCGCTTCTTCATATTTTCGACGACGAACGGATAAGTGTTCAGATACTCCACCTCGATTCTGCACCTGACGGGTAGAATTTTCTTGAGTCTCTCGATACCTTCTTCTTTGAAGATTTCATACATGACCGCCACCCAGTACCTCACTTTGCCCTCAAGATGGCGTAAAGCCTCAAGCTGGTATTCGAAAAACCTTCCATCCGCTCCGGTGACCTTTTCGAAACTCTCCTCATCCCAGCCCTTCACGTTCATACGGACGAGCACGTTCAGATCTTTGAGACGGTCCACCAAACCAGGTTCATAACCAAGCATGATACCGTTGGTTTCAAGAATGAACGTGCCTCCAACTAGATCGATCAGCTTTGCAACGTGCATGGTGGATTCTTCTCCAAGTATGGGTTCTGCACCACTGATGCGGAAAAGTTTGCACTTGTTTCTTTTTGCGATAGACAAAAGCTTTTCCGCAGCTTGCTTCGGTGTGTAGAATTCAGTTGCCTTGGGATTTTCGTTCCTTCTATAATTCCAGCAATATGCACACAGCAGATTACATCCCACAGCATCCGCAGTGACGATGCCGCCATAATGAAGAGAAAAACGAAAACGATAATAGCTCCTCGCACCGTTCCTCATGACGATATTTTCCACTACCTTCGATTTTTCAACGGGATCGAAACCCATAAAACGTCGCCCCAAGAAATTGTATCCTGTGGTTCACGTTTCTTTCTCCTGGAACTTGATATAGTTTAACGGTACCGGCATCACTTCTCTAACATGCAGGAGGTGTGTTCTGTGAAGCTGTCTCTCAAGGCATACGGAATCTTGCTGGTTGTAGCCATCGCTGCTGTTTCGATGATTCCACTTGCTCTGGTTGCTTCAAAGGCAAATTCCAGCATTGTCAGCAAGGTCACCGAACAGATGTATCTGAACACGCTCGATGGCGCTCTGAACGTTCTGAAAGAATACGTGAAAACCGAGTACGGGACTTTGAGACTCGTGAACAACACGCTTGTGGACAAGGATGGAAAACCCATCAGAGACAGGTTCGAAGTTGTGGACAAGATCAGTCAGCAGATGAACATCGTGGCAACGATCTTTCAAAGAGAAGGAGACGATTTTCTCAGAGTCTCGACCTCCATCCGCAAAGACGATGGCAGCAGAGCCATTGGGACATTCCTCGGAAAAGACAGTGCCGCGTACAAGCCTTTGATGCAAAAACAGCGCTACGTGGGCTCAGCAAAAATACTCGGCAAAGACTACGCCACAGCGTACGAACCTGTTCTTGACGAGTATGGGAACATCATCGGAGTGTTGTTCGTGGGCGTGCCGAAGGCGAAGATCAACGAAATCGTCGCCAACAACAACAGAACCTTCCTGCGCGACATTCTGATAGAGGCGATTATAGTACTCGCTGTAGTCATGGTTATTGGATACATGTTCGTGAACGTGGTGCTCATAAAAGCTATGAACAGATTTTCCGAAATCATGAACAGGATCAAAGACGGTGATCTTGCGTTCAAGATTGAATACAAATTCAACAGCAAAGAATTCTCACAGCTCGCAGAAACCGTGGAACAAATGAAACGTGGACTTGCAGATCTGGTACTGAACATCAGCAAGGTATCGAACACAGTCTCCGAAAAGAGTCAGAATCTTGCTTCGGTCTCAGAAGAACTGAGCGCATCATCGGAGGAACTTGCATCGCAGATGGAAGAAGTCAACAGATCTGCCCAGAACGCATCTGCTTCGATAGAAGAAGTCAACAGTGGCATAGAAGAAGTAGC